>CAIPHQ010000518.1 GCA_903864895.1 uncultured Rhodospirillales bacterium | reverse complement strand
CACCGGCAATGCGGGCGGCGCGGCGGCGGCGGCGCTGGACGGCGGCGGGGGTGGTGGCGGCGGCGGGGGTGGCGGCGGTTCGGCGGTGTCCGGTTTCGGCGGCTCCGGTGCCGGCGGCGACGGATTGGCCACAGCAGCCACATCCGGCGCCGGGGCAGGCGCCGGGGCCGGAGCCTTGGTCGCCTGCGTGGGGTTCTGGTCCGGCTTGGATGGCATGAACGCCATCTCGACCTGTGGTTCCGGCGGGGCTTCCGGCGGCGGCAGCGCGGGCATGCCAAGGATGATGAACGCCAGCAGCAGCACGTGCAGCAGGAACGACGCGAATGCGCCGCGCGTGAGCTGCGGATTCACCTTCGGCCGGCTCAGCCGTTGCCCGGCCGCGGCGCTGCAGCAGGGGCACCGGACGGGGCTGGCGTGGGAGAGGCTGGCGCGGCGGGTGCAGCACCCGGCACCGGCATTCCGGCCGGCGGTTCGCTCATCAGCGCGGCCTTGGTGAAGCCGCCCTGCACGATGGTACCCATCACCTCGATGATGCGGCCATAGGAATTGGCCTTGTCACCGCGCACGAAGATGCGGCGGTCCTTGTCGTCCTGCACCATGGCCTGCAGCTTGGCCACCAGATCCGGCAGTTCCACCTTGTCGTTCTGCAGGAACACCTGCCCCTGCGCGTCCACCGAGATGGTCAGCGGCTGGCTGTCCTGATTGACCGGGCTGGTGGCGACTTTCGGCAGGTCGATGTTGACCGCGCTGCTCATCAGCGGTGCCGTGACCATGAAGATGATCAGCAGCACCAGCATCACGTCCACAAGCGGTGTGACGTTGATTTCTGCCAGCGGGCGGTAACGCCCGGGCCGGTGCCGCCCGCCGCCCATCAGTCCGCCGGCCATCTCAGGCTTGCTCCTCGCTCTGCCGCGACAGGATCGCGCCGAATTCGGTGCCGAAGCCTTCCAGCCGCGAGGCGAAGCGGCCGAGATCGGTGGAGATCTTGTTGTATGCCAGCACCGCCGGAATGGCGGCCACAAGGCCGATGGCGGTGGCGAACAGCGCTTCGGCGATGCCCGGTGCCACCACGGCCAGGTTGGTGTTGTGCATGGCCGCAATGGCCGAGAAGCTGTGCATGATGCCCCACACCGTGCCGAACAGGCCGATGAACGGCGCCGTCGAGCCGACCGAGGCGAGGAAGATCATCCACTTCTCCAGCCGCTCCATCTCGCGCTGGATGGTGACCGACATGGCCCGCTCTACCCGGTCGCGCACGCCGCTGCGGGCGATGTCTGCCCCGGCAGCGCGCAGGGAGCGCCGCCATTCGTTCATCGCGGCCCCGAACACGGCCGCCATCGGGTGGTCGGGCTTGGCGCCCTCTTCCTCGTACAGATCGTCCAGACTGCCGCCCGACCAGAACCGGTCCTCGAACCCGTCCGCCGCCTTCTGGGCGCGGCGCAGGCTGGTGGTTTTCTCGAACACGATGGCCCAGACCCAGACACTGGCCATCAGCAGGGCTATCATGACGATCTTCACCACGATGTCGGCCTGCAGGAACAGGCCCACCACCGAGAGATCGCCCGCGGCCGGGGCAAGATTCACCGCATCGACAGTCCGATCCACTCGTGCATTCCTCTTCGCTGGTCTGCGTGAAGCAGCCCCTAGTGATCACCCCGCGCCGGGACCGCCCGTCATCTCAGGACGGTGACAGGCCCCTCAGCGCGTCGCGCCAGCGCGGCGGCATTCGCGCCGCCCGCATGTCGCTCTGGCGGACACACGCCAGCTGGATATCCGCCACCACCAGCGGTTCCGCCTCATCCCCGGAGCGGAACACGGTCTGGCGCAGTTCGACCAACGCGGCACCGGCCGACAACGTCCGAGTCGCGATGACCAGCGAATCGTCCAGGCGCGCGGGCTTGAGATAATCCAGATTTGCGCGCCGCACCATGAACATCAGTCCATGCTGCGATGACAGGTCAGCATGCGGAACACCCATGTCGCGCAACGCCTCGGTGCGCGCGCGTTCCACCAGTTTCAGATAGTTGGCGTAATAGACCACCCCGGCCGCATCGGTGTCCTCGTAGTAGACCCGCGTCAGATAGCGATGCACGCCTTGCACCAACGTGGGCGGTGCATTGCCGGGGACGGCAGGTTGGGCGGATGGCGCTAGGGCGATGGCAGGGCTTCCACCGGTGATTGTGCTGCCGCCCGCAACGCTGCCAGTTGCCGCACGGCGTCGCGCTGTTGCTGGCGCAAGGATTCGATCTCGGAAGGCGTCAACCATTCCGAAACGGAGGATGGCTCGGGCTTCACTGTCGGTAAGACCGTCGTATCCATGACCGAATGCTCCCTGATACTCGCTCTCTACTCCCCCGAACCGCTCTCGAAGAGCGGCCAGCGTATCCGGCCGCAGCGCCAGAACGTGGCTGCCGGACGAACCGGCGAGCGCCGACGCCGCAATGACCTTACCGCCACGCCCCTCGATGTAGCTTCGCAAATCGGCCAGCGTGCCGCCTTGGGTGACCACATCATCCACGATAACATAATGCTGGCCGCGCTGCACCTCGCCATCGAAGCTTGCCCGGGCCAGCAACCGATGGGCGCTGTCCGCCCCGGTGCGGAACGTCCTATTGATTTGCACGATGCCCATGCCAAGCGGCAGGCCCAGCGCATGGCTGATTGCATCGGCATAGGCAATCGGCAGCGCATTGCGGCCGTTTTCCTCGGCTTCCACCGGCACGATCACCGCAGGCCGCCCGGCAACGATGGCGCGCAAGACGGCAATACTGCGCGGATCGACCATGGCCTCGACCACGGCAAACGCCGCCGCCACATCGTACTGGCGCTTGGCGGCCTCATAGCCGGGCTGCTCTTTCAGACGCACGGACGAGCCGGACGATTGCTGAACCACTACATCGGGAAAACCGGGCGGCCATGGCAGCCGGGGTGCAGGCAGGCTCATTCCTCCTCCGCCAGCAAGTCCAGCATCGGCTGCGTGCCCTGCGGCGGCACCAGGCCCAGATGCCGCCAGCCGCGCTCGGCCAGCATGCGGCCGCGATTGGTGCGCAGCACCAGACCTTCCTGAATCAGGAACGGCTCCACCACATCTTCCAGCGTGTCGCGCGCCTCGGCCAGCGCCGCTGCCAGCGTCTCCACGCCCACCGGGCCGCCCGCATGGTGCTCGGCGATGCGGCGCAGATAGCGGCGGTCCATGGCGTCCAGCCCCAGCGCATCCACATCCAGCCGCCGCAACGACGCATCGGCCGCCGCGCGGTCCACAGGCGCGTTGCCCTGCACATGCGCGAAATCGCGCACCCGCCGAAGCAGGCGGCCAGCGATGCGCGGCGTGCCGCGCGAGCGCCTTGCGATCTCGCCCGCCCCGTCGGGTGTCAGATCCAGCCCGAGCTTTTCCGCCCCGCGCGCCACGATGCGCTGCAATTCCTCGGGCGTGTAGAACACCAGCCGCAGCGGAATGCCGAAGCGGTCGCGCAGCGGCGTGGCGAGCAGCCCGGCGCGGGTGGTGGCCCCCACCAGCGTGAACGGGGCGAGGTCGATCCGCACGCTGCGCGCCGCCGGCCCCTCGCCGATGATCAGGTCGAGCTGAAAATCCTCCATCGCCGGATACAGGATTTCCTCGATCGCGGGCTGCAGGCGGTTGATTTCGTCGATGAACAGCACGTCGCGCGGCTGCAACTTGGT
>CAIPHQ010000517.1 GCA_903864895.1 uncultured Rhodospirillales bacterium | reverse complement strand
GTGATCCTGATCACCCATGACCGTTCCTTGATGGAACTGGTGGCCGACCGGCTGTGGCTGGCCGCCGATGGCACCGTCACGCCGTTTGCGGGCGACATGGACGACTACGCCCGCTTCGTGCTGGACCGCGCCGCCAGCGGCACCTCGGCCCCGTCGCAGATGGCCCGGGCCAACACGGCGGGCAGCGGGGCGAACCGGCGGGCGAAGAAGGCCGCGCGTGGCCCGGTGGCGGCTTCAGCCAGACGTTAGCGCCACTCTATCGCCACTCTATCGCCACTCTATCGCCTCTGGCCGATGGCGCGGCGCAGCAGCTTCAGGCTCCAGAACCGCAGCACCAGATAGGCCAGCAGTGCCGCCAGCACCGCGTATTCGGCCAGCATGGTGGGGAAGCTCTGCGCCCGTTCCAGCACCAGCGGCTCGGGGCGGGGGCGGCGGATGAAGCTTTCGATGCGCTGCGCCATCATGCCCACATCAATCGCCGCCGCCGCCTGCGTGCCCGGCGCGCCATCGGTGCGAAATGCGGCGAACGGCCGGTGCGGGCCGTGTGGCGTTCGCAGCGCCAGCGCCGCCAGCACCCGGCCAGGCGGCGTGCCGCCCGCGTCCTGCACCGCGTCCATCTCCTCGGTATCGGCTTCCAGAATCGGGCCGTAGCTGACCTTCCCGCGCGCGCCGAACACGCCCCAGCTTTGCTCGGTGGCGGTCACCACGCGGTGTTCGGCGGTCAGTTGCAGTTCCAGCCGGGTGACAAACCGCAGAGCAGGCAGCAGCAACGCGCCGGGCACCAGCAATGGCACCAGGGCGGCCAGCAGAAGGCCCAGCGCCGTGGCGGCCCGAAAGGTGGCGTCTCGCATCGGTCCGCACTACGCCAGAGGCCATGATGAGTCGAGCCGCGAAAGGACATGCCGATGCGCGTGAGCGCCGCTTTGCTGGAACCGGGGCAGTTCGTGCGCCATCCCGGCCAGCCGGACTGGGGGCTGGGACAGGTGCAGTCCGTGACCGGCGCGCGGGTGACGGTGAATTTCGAACACGCGGGCAAGGTGCTGATCAACGCGCAGGTGGTGGCGCTGGAGGTGGTGGAGCGCTGACTTATCCATCAGGGGCATTGAACACGCGCTGATTCGGGCCGACATTGCGCGTTCATGCCTGCCGCACCGGAACCCACCCCACCATGATCGACCCGTTCGGCCGCGCCATCACCTATCTGCGCGTCTCGGTCACCGACCGCTGCGACTTGCGCTGCGTCTACTGCATGGCCGAGGACATGACCTTCCTGCCGAAGGCCGAGGTGCTGTCGCTTGAGGAACTCGACCGGCTGTGCGCCGCGTTCATCCGGCTGGGCACCCGCAAGATCCGCATTACCGGCGGTGAGCCCCTGGTGCGGCGCGGGGTGATTTCGCTGTTCGACAGCCTGGGTGCGCGCATCGGCGATGGGCTGGACGAACTGACCGTGACAACCAACGGCAGCCAACTGGTCCGGTTCGCCACAGATCTGCGTGCGGCGGGCGTGAGGCGGCTGAATGTCAGCCTTGATACGCTCGACCCTGAGAAATTCGCCGCCATCACCCGCTGGGGCAAGATCGACAAGACGCTGGAAGGCATCTTCGCTGCCAAGGCCGCAGGCCTTGCCATCAAGATCAACGCGGTGGCGATGAAGGGCGTGAACGAGGACGAATTCGACGGAATGATCGCATGGTGCGGCGAGCATGGCTTTGACTTGTGCCTGATTGAAACCATGCCGATGGGCGACATCGACGGCGACCGCACGCAGCAATATCTGCCGCTGTCCGTCGTCCGTTCCCGCCTGCGCAAGACGTGGACGCTGGAGGACACCGATTACCAGACCGGCGGCCCGGCGCGGTACTACACGGTGGCCGAAACCGGGCGGCGGGTGGGGTTCATCACGCCGATGACGCATAATTTCTGCGAAAGCTGCAACCGGGTGCGGCTGACCTGCACCGGCACGCTGTACATGTGCCTTGGGCAGGATGACGCGGCCGATTTCCGCCGCCCGCTGCGGGCGGGCGTGCCGGATGACGAACTTGATGCGCTGATTGTGGCCGCCATCGCGCGCAAGCCGAAGGGCCATGATTTCGTCATCGACCGCCGCGAAAACCGCCCATCGGTGGCGCGCCACATGAGCCTGACGGGCGGGTAGGCGGTCCGCCTCAGTTCGTCTCGCTTTCGTTATTCGTGGCCTGCACGTCTTCGTTGGCCGCCCGGTCGCTGGCAGCCCGGTCGCTGGGCGCACGGTCGCTGGGCGCACG
>CAIPHQ010000516.1 GCA_903864895.1 uncultured Rhodospirillales bacterium | reverse complement strand
CTTCCCCAACACCATCGACGGATTTGCGCCGGGCGGCACCATCGACCTGCGCAGCCTGGGCTTCACGGTGCTGGGCAGCGCGGCACTGGACGGCGCGGTGCATAACCGGCTGGACGTGATCTCGGGCGGCACCACGATCGAGCTGCAACTCGACCCCACGCAGGACTTTACCGGCAAGGGGTTCTCTCTGGCCCCGGACGGGGCGGGCGGCACGCAGGTCACGCAGGTGCTGATGTGCTTCTGCACCGGCACGCAAATCGCCACCCCCGCCGGTGCGGTGGCGGTGGAAACACTGGCGCCGGGCGATCTGGTCAGCCTGGCCGATGGCCGGGCGCTGCCGGTGCGCTGGCTGGGCTTGCAGACGGTGTCGCGCCGCTTTGCCGACCCGGTGAACACCTTGCCGGTGCGTATCCGCGCCGGGGCGCTGGGCGAGAACCTGCCGCAGCGCGACCTGCTGCTCTCCCCGGCCCACGCGCTGCTGATCGGCGGGTTGCTGGTGCAGGCGGGCGCGCTGGTGAACGGTACCAGCATCGTGCGCGACACCGCGGTGCCGGACATGTTCACCTACTGGCACATCGAACTGGACGAGCACGCGGTTCTGCTGGCCGAAGGGGTGCCCGCCGAAAGCCTGCTGGATGCGGCGGAATATGTGGCGTTCGACAACGCCGCCGGGCGGCCCGATCTGCCGGGCGATTACGCGGAACTGCCGTATCCGCGCGTGAGATCCGCCCGCCACCTGCCGCCGCATGTGCGGCGCGCGCTTGACGCGCGGGCGGCGGTGCTGGCGGGGGAGGATACGCTGGCGGCCTGAACGTCCCGGATCGCTTGACCCGCCAATCCCGCGCCGCCTAGCCTTGCCGCCAAGCCGCCGGGCACGCATCCGGCGCGGGCGGGAAGGGGCGGGGCCATGTTGGCGGCAGACGCGGTCGAGCGGTATCGGCAGACCGGCTACCATTTTCCGCTCGACGTGCTGAGCGCCGCCGAAGCCGCTGCGGCGCGTGCGCGGCTGGAGGCGCAGGAGGCAGCCCTGGGCGGCGCTCTGGCGGGCGCGTTGCGGCAGAAGCCGCATCTGCTGTTCCCGTGGCTGCACGAATTGGTCCGCCACCCCGTGATCCTCGATGCCGTGGAATCGGTGCTGGGGCCGGATTTGCTGTGCTGGAGCAGCAGTTTCTTCATCAAGGAACCGCAGGCACCGGGCTACGTGTCCTGGCATCAGGACGCGACGTACTGGGGGCTGAGTTCGCCCGATATCATGACCGTGTGGCTGGCCTTCACGCCCGCCAACGAGGTGAATGGCTGCATGAAATTCGCCCCCGCCACGCATCACGCGCCGGTGGGGCACCGCGACACGTTCGATGCCGACAATCTGCTGACACGCGGGCAGGAACTGACCGTGGCGGTGGATGAATCGCAGACCGTTTCCGTTCACTTGCAACCGGGGCAGGCGAGTTTGCACCACGTGCTGCTGCATCATGGCTCGGCCCCGAACCGCTCGGCGGACCGGCGGATCGGCTATGCGATCCGCTACATCCCCACCTATGTGCGGCAGGTGGCCGGGGCCACCGACAGCGCCACGCTGGTGCGTGGCACCGACCGGTTCGGGCATTTCGAGCCGGAAGCCGCCCCGCTGGCCGGCATGGATGCGGCGGCGGTGGCGCAGCACCGGGCGGTGACGGAACGGCAGGCGGCGGTGCTGTATCGCGGCACCGGCCGGGCGGCGTTCCGGGCCTAGGGCGCAGCGCGCCCCCTCCGCCCTTCCGGGCGGAGAGGGGATTGTTCCACGTTTCCCACCTTCGGAGGGCCACCCATGCCCGCGTTCGAACACGCCTTCGCCGTGGTGATCGGCCATGAGGGCGGCTACAGCGCTGAACACGCCGACCCCGGCAACTGGACCGGGGGGGCGGTGGGGCGCGGGGACCTGCGCGGCACCAGGTTCGGCATTTCGGCGGCGGCGTATCCGGCGCTGGACATCGCCAACCTGACGCTGGACGCCGCACAGGCCATCTACCGCCGCGATTACTGGGACCGGGTGCGCGCGGGTGAGATGCCGCCGCCCCTGGCGCTGCTGGTGTTTGACGCGGCGGTGAACAACGGCCCGGCGCAGGCGGCGCGCTGGCTGCAACAGGCCGCCGGCGTGGCGGTGGATGGCCGGATCGGCCCGGCCACGCTGGCCGCCGTTGCCGCAGCCCAGGGTGCCGCGCTGTGCGCCGAGTTTCAGGCCCAGCGCCTGACCTTCATGGCCAGCCTGCCCACGTGGCGGGTGTTCGGGCTGGGCTGGGCGCGGCGGTTGTGCGCGCTGCCGTATCAATCCCTGACGATGGAGGCGTAACATGCTGCCACTCATTCCGCTGGCCATTTCACTGGCCCCCGAGATCGGCAAATGGCTGTTCGGCACCAGGGGTGAGGCCACCGCCGCCGCCGTGGCGCAGGTGGTGCAGAGCGTCACCGGCACGCCGGATGCCGAGGTGGCGCAGCAGGTGCTCGCCCGCGATCCGCAGGCCGCCGCGCAATTGCGCCTGCAACTGGCGCAACTGGCCGCCGGGAGCGAACAGGCGCAGCGGCAGGCGGACCTCGACGAAATGTCCGCCCGCCTGCGCGACGTGCAGGACGCCCGCGCGCAGACGCTGGGGCTGGCGCGGGCGGGCAGTGCGGTGCAGTGGGCCCCGGCCATCCTGTCCTTCGTGGTGCTGCTGACCTTCGGCGTGGTGATGTGGGCGGCCCTGACCCGCGTGCTGCCTGCGGGCAGCGAGACAATTCTGAACATGCTGCTGGGCACCCTGGCCGCGATGGCCACCAGCGTGGTGGGCTATTGGGTGGGCAGTTCGGCGGGCAGCGCGCAGAAGACGGATCTGCTGTATCGCAGCGCGCCGCCTGCGCCCGAGGCCAGACCATAGCGGCGCGGGCGGCTACGCATTACATCGGTGCGGACCGCCGCGCCGAGGACCACCATGACTGACCAGCCACAACCCGCCACCGGCGGCAACCTGCTGCCCACGCTGGTGCTGGTGGTGCTGGTGGCGCTGCTGGCGGGCGGGTATTTCCTGTTTCCGCGCGTGGCGGCCTACATGTCGCGGCAGGACTGCATCGCCACCGGGCATGTGAATTGCGGGCCGTCGTAAGCGGTCAAGCCCCCAGCTTCCCCGGCGCGCCGAACAGCCAGCCCTGCCCGAGGCGGATGCCCGCGTCCTGCGCCAGCCATGCTTGCGGCAGCGTCTCGATGTGCTTGGCCACCGCCCCGGACCCGGCGGAAGTGGCAAGCGCCACGAGCGCTGCCAGCAGGCGGCGGCCGCGCTCGCCTGCGGCGGCGGCGCGCAAGACCCCGCCGTCCAGCTTCATCTGCTCCCAGTGCGTCAGATTGGCGCAGGCCAGCGCGCCCTCGGCGGCGCCCAGCCCATCCAGGCACAGCCGCACCCCCAGATCCTGCATCGCCTGCGCGCCCTCACGGAAGGCTGCGGGGTCCGGCGGCGGCGTGTCGGCGCGCACCTCCAGCAACAGCGCGGCACCCTCACCGCCGATGCGCGCCTGCGCGGGGAACAGGAACGCCGGGGCGCACAGCGACGCGGCGGCGATGTTGACCGAGACCGGGGTGCTGCCCGCGCGCGCCCATTCGGACAGCGCCGCGTCCAGCACTGCTGCGTCCAGCGCCGGACCCAATCCCCAGCCATACGCCGCCTGCGCGAACACCCCGCCCGGCAGTTGCGCGCCGCCCGGCAGCGGGGCGAGGCGCAGGAAGGCTTCGTGATACACCGGCCGCCGGTCGGCCAGTTTCACCACCGGCTGGAACGCCAGCGTAAAGCGTCGGGCAGAGATGATCCCGGCCATCTCGGCGCGGGTCATCCCCGCGCGGCGCTCCTCGGCCACCGGCAGCGGCGCGCCCTGACGGCGGCCCAGCGCATAGGCCGGGCGTTCATCGGGCGGCAGCACGGCGGTAACGCCGGGCTTCGGGGGCAGGTGGTCGCTCATGCGCCAGATGTAGGCGCGCGCCGCCCCGGCAACTAGCGGAAATCCCGCGATTTCGGCAACGGCACCTCCCGCGCCACCTCATCGGCGCGCGCCAGCGGCGTTTCCAGCCCGCGCAGCAGGGCGGAGCGGTTTTCCAGCCGGTCCGCCACCACATGCACAATCCCCTCCGGCGAGCGCTGGATCTTGCCCCAGACCCACAGCAGCGCCGCCCCCACCAGGGCTGCGCGGTCGCGCTCGATGACGCTGGGCCACACCACCACGTTGGCGATGCCGGTTTCGTCCTCGATGGTGGCGAACACCACGCCATGCGCGCTGCCGGGGCGCTGGCGCACCAGCACGATGCCCGCCACCACCACCTTGGCGCCATCGGCGCGCTGCGTGGCCTCGGCACAGGTCTGCGCCCCTTCGGCGGCGAGCGCGGTGCGCAGGAAGCGCAGCGGGTGGGATTTCAGCGACAGTCCGGTGTGCCGGTAATCGGCCGCGACATGTTCGGGCAGCGCCATTTTCGGCAATTTGCCCACCGCCAGCGGCGCATCCAGGGCGGCAAACAGCGGCAACGCGGGCGCATCGGCGATGCCGCGCACCTGCCACAGCGCCGCGCGGCGGTCCATGCCGAGGCTGCGGAACGCATCGGCGTCGGCGAGTTTTTCCAGCGCCGCGCGGGGGAGGATGCGGGTAAGGGCGTTGAACACGGCGGTTTTTGACCCCTCCCCCCCACCCCCTCCCTCAAGGGGAGGGGTATGCCGCCAGCGCGCCAGGACCTCCGCCCATTCCTCGCGAAACCCGTCGATGATGCGAAACCCCAGCCGCAGCGCCGCATCTTCGCCTTGCAGCGTGCAATCCCACTGTGAGTGCAGCACGTCCACGCCGCGCACGCTCACGCCGTGTTCGCGCGCATCGCGCACGATCTGCGCGGGGGCATAGAATCCCATCGGCTGCGAATTCAGCAGCGCGCAGGCGAAGGCCGCCGGGTGCCAGCGTTTCAGCCACGCCGAGACATACACCAGATGTGCGAAACTCGCCGCGTGGCTCTCGGGGAAACCGTAGGTGCCGAACCCCTCGATCTGCTTGAAGCAGCGTTCGGCAAAATCCTGCGTGTAGCCGCGCGCCACCATGCCGCCGACCATCTTGGTGTGAAACGTGTGGATGGTGCCCACGTTGCGGAACGTCGCCATGGCGCGGCGCAGCGCGTTGGCCTCGCCGGGGGTGAATTTCGCCGCTTCGATGGCAATCCGCATCGCCTGTTCCTGAAACAGCGGCACGCCGAGCGTCTTGCCCAGCACGCGCTCCAGTTCATCGGGCGCGCCATGCCCGGGTGATGGCGAGGGGAACTGCACCTTCTCAAACCCCTGCCTGCGCCGCAGATACGGGTGCACCATGTCACCCTGAATCGGGCCGGGCCGCACGATGGCGACTTCGATGACGAGGTCGTAGAACTTGGCCGGTTTCAGGCGCGGCAGCATGTTCATCTGCGCGCGGCTTTCCACCTGAAACACGCCCACGCTGTCGCCGGTTTGCAGCATCCTGTAGGTGGCCGGGTCCTCACGCGGCACGTCCGCCAGATCGCGGATGGCAAAACCGCGTGACTGCAACAGGGCAAACGCCTTGCGGATGCAGGTCAGCATCCCCAGCGCCAGCACATCCACCTTCATGATGCCCAGCGCGTCGATGTCGTCCTTGTCCCATTCGATGAAGCTGCGGCCTTCCATCGCCGCAGGCCCCACCGGCACGGTATCGGTCAGCAGCCCGCGCGTGAGGATGAAGCCGCCGACATGCTGGGACAGATGGCGCGGGAAGCCCACCATCTCACGCGCCAGGGCGATGGTGTGGCGCATGATGGGGCTGTCCGGGTCCAGCCCGATTTCCCGCAGGCGCTCATCGGGCCACAACTCGCCACCCGCACTCCATGTCTGCGCGGACAGTGCTGCGGTCACGTCCTCGGGCAGGCCCATGGCGCGGCCCACCTCACGCGCGGCCATTTTCGGGCGGTAATGGATCACGGTGGCGGCAATGCCCGCGCGTTCGCGGCCATACCGGCCGTAGATATACTGGATCACCTCCTCGCGCCGCTCATGCTCGAAATCCACGTCGATATCGGGCGGTTCGCGGCGTTCGGCGGACACGAAGCGTTCGAACAGCAGGTCGATTTCGGCGGGGTCCACCGCGGTGATGCCAAGGCAGAAACACACCGCCGAATTGGCCGCCGAGCCGCGCCCCTGGCACAGAATGCCGCGCCCGCGCGCGAAGCGCACGATGTCGTGCACGGTCAGGAAATACCGCGCATAGGCCAACTGCGCGATCAGCGCGAGTTCCTTGGCCAGCGTGGCCCGCACCCGCGCGGGCACGCCCTGCGGATAGCGTTGCGCGGCGCCCGCCCATGTCAGCGCGGCCAGATGCTCATCGGCACTCTGGCCCGGCGGCACCGGCTCATCGGGGTATTCGTAGCTGAGGTCGGTCAGCGCGAAACTTGTGCGCGCCACCAGTTCGGCCGGGGTTTCCAGCGCGTGCGGCAGGCGGCGGAACAGGCGGGCCATTTCGGCGGGCGATTTCAGATGCCGCTCGGCATTGGCCTGCAAGCCGTATCCGGCATCGGCCACCGTCACGCCCAGCCGGATCGCCGCCATCACGTCGTGCAGCCTGCGCCGGTCCGGCGTGTGATACAGCGCATCGGCGGTGGCCAGCAGCGGTGTGCCGGTTTGCCCCGCCACGGCGTCCAGCGCCGCAAGCCGCGCATCGTCATTCGCGTCGTAGCGGTAGGTGGCGGCCAGATACACGCCGCTCGCGGCCTCGCGCAGCGCGCCGAGCACGCCGGGCAGATCGGGCGGCGCCCCGGTGGGCGGGATGGCCAGCAGCAATTGCCCCCCGGCGTGTTCCAGCACATCGGCCAGCGCCAGATCGCACTCACCCTTGCGGGCGCGCATCTTGCCCAGCGAGAGCAATTGCGTCAGCCGCCCCCAGGCCGCGCGGTCCGTGGGGTAGCAGGCCAGTTCCACCGCCGTGTCGCGCAGCACCAGCCGTGCGCCGGGCAGGATGCGCAAGCCGTGCGGCCTGGCCGCCTCATGCGCGCGCACCACCCCCGCCACGGTGTTGCGGTCGGCAATGCCCAGTGCGGACAGCCCCAGCGCGGCCGCCGCCAGCACCATCTCCTCCGCCCGGCTGGCGCCGCGCAGGAATGAAAACGCCGTGGCGGCCAATGTCTCGGCGAAGGGCATGGTGGGAACATAACACGAACAAACATCCGCGCCAGCATTCCTGCATGGTGCATGGCATTTCCGTAAACGCAATGGTATAGGTCCGGCATACCCGGAGGCTGCCTTGGACACGGTTACGCTGCTGATGGTCATCGCCGCGCTGGCGCTGGTGGCCGCTGTTTTCCTGATGCTCGGCCGCCGCACCGTGGCCGCCGAAGTGGAGGAGTTGATCGGGCTGCGCGCCGCCAAGGCGGCGCTGGACCAGCGCGTCGCGGTGGCCGAAATGGTCGCCGCCCGCGCCGAGAACGCCGAGGACGCCGCCCGCGTCTCGGCGCAGGCCGCCGCCACCGCCAGCGAAGCCCGCGTGCGCGCCGAAGCGGCCAGCAGTGCCGCGCATGACGCCATGGCCGAAGTGCGCGCCCGCGCCGTGGGCCAGGCCGCCGACATGGCAGCGCTCCGCAAGCGGCTGGATGAAATGACCGAGCGCAGCGCCGAACTCGGCAACAAACTCGGTGAGGAAGCGGGCAAGGCGGCGGGCCTGATGCGCGCCTTGCAGGAGGCGCAGACAGCGCTGGTGCAGGCCCGCGCTGAGGCAGACCAGCACCGCAGCGCGGTGGAAACCCTGCGCGCCGAGATGGCCACGCAGGCCGAAACACTGGCGCAGGAACGCCTGCAATCCGCCGAAAAACTCGCCTTGCTGCGCGAGGTGGGGGAGGACATGCAGGCGAAGTTCAAGACCATCGCCGATCAGGTCATCGCCCAGCACGGCGACGCGCTGGCAAAGAAGAACATCGAACAGCTGGACGGCTCGCTGAACCCGCTGCGGCTGAAGCTGATCGAATTCCAGACCGGCCTGCAGGCCGCGCACGCCGAAAGCGAGAAGGAGCGCGCCCGCCTCGGCGAGCAGATCAAGACGCTGAGCGAGACCAGTGCGCGCATGAGCACCGAGACCCACAACCTGACCCGCGCGCTGAAGGGCAAGTCGCAGACGCAGGGCGCGTGGGGGGAGATGATCCTGTCCAGCATTCTGGAGAAATCCGGCCTGCGGCAGGGCGAGGAATACGAAATCCAGCAAAGCCACAGCACTGATGAGGGCGAGCGCCTGCGCCCGGATGTGATCGTGCGCCTGCCCGGCGACCAGCGCATGGTGATCGACGCGAAAGTCTCACTGACCGCCTACGAAGCCGCCACCGCCGCCGAGACCGAGGAGGAGCGCGCGCTGCAAACCGCCGCCCACGCCCGCTCGGTGCGCCAGCATATCCGCACGCTTGGCGGCAAGGAGTATCAGAA
Organism: uncultured Rhodospirillales bacterium; assembly: GCA_903864895.1. GTDB lineage: Bacteria > Pseudomonadota > Alphaproteobacteria > Acetobacterales > Acetobacteraceae > CAIPHQ01. The sequence continues at coordinate 2,865 of CAIPHQ010000516.1, read as the reverse complement.
ACACACGCCCGGCTCGTTCGACTATGTGGTGATGTTCATGCCCATCGAGGGCGCATTGGCCGCCGCCCTGCAATACGACGCCGATCTGGTGGGCTACGCCATCCAGAACAGCGTGTTCATCGCCACCCCCACCACGCTGATGATTGCGCTGCGCACGGCGGCCAATGTGTGGAATGTGGAACGCCGCAACCGCAACGCCGAAGACATCGCGGCGCGCGCGGGCAGCATCTACGACAAGATGGTCGGCTTCACCGAAAGCATGGAACGGCTGGACAAGGCACTGGGCGGTGCGCGCGACCAGTTCGACAAGGCCATGGGCCAGTTGTCGCGCGGCAAGGGCAACGCGCTGCGGCAACTGGAGCAGTTGAAGGCGATGGGGGCCAAGACCGGCAAGTCGCTGCCAGCAGGGATGCTGGATGATGCGGCAGGCGACGGCATGGCAGACTTGCTGGAGGACGCGGCGGAGTAGGGGCGCCCTCTGCCTCACTGCGCCTTCAGGGGCCGATAGGGTTGGGGGCTTGCGGCAGGGTATCCGGGACTTTTCCCGGGGACCAGAGATGATGATTATATTGAAATAACATGCGTTTTGTGATGCCAAAACCCGGCCGGTGAGCAGGCGTAATTGTCACATATCCGGGTATCTGATCCAGCTTGACGCCTTCGGGGATTGAAAGTAAATCTGCAATTATCACGAGCAGGAATATCTGCCATGTCTCGCACGCTGACCTGGGCGCTCGGCAGTGGTGCAGGTGGCTCGTACACCGATCCCGCGTCGTGGACCGACATCACCGGCGGCGGCAGCACACCGGCGGCGGATTCGCCGATGTCTGGCGACACGGTGGAAATCGGTGGCGGCGCGCTGATCACCGGGGCGGTCACCACAATCTCGACCGTGCGGGCCAATAACGGGGTGGCCACCTTCACCGACGCCTTGACTGTCGGCACCGTCATGACCGTCTCGGGGTCCGGCGTGGTGACTGCCCAAAATTCCATTTCTGTTTTCGGCGACCCCAGCGTGCCCGCAACCCTTAGTGTGAAGTCCGGGGGCTCTCTGGATGCTGCGGGCACGTTGACCGTTGGCGGCACAGTATTGGCTGCTAGTGGTCCCACAGGTCCCGGCCCCTTCCCGGGAGCCATCTTCAGTTTCCCTGTTGCCGCTTCCGGCATTGCTGCCGTCAACGGCTTCGGATCGCGATTGACGGCGGCCGGGCTGGCCCTGGGCGGATCGCCCTCCGAAACTCTGTCGGGGTCCGGCACCTTCAATGTGTTCGAAGGTGGATCGGCGCTGATCTCCGGCCCGGTGTCCGTGGGGGCGGCGGGCATCGGGGCTCTGTATTTGCAGGGGTTCGGTTCCACGCTCACCATCGGTGACGGCCAGTCGCCCTCCAGCGTCGAGATCGGGGCGTTTGCCAGCGGCACGGTCGCCATCACCAATGGCGCGACGCTGACCAGTCAGCCGGGGCAGTTCCTGGTGGGGGATGGCGGCTTCGGTGTGGTGTTTATCGGCGGTGGGGCGGATGATTTCAACTCGTCACTGTCCGTCGCCGCCGTGAATGACGCAACGCCGGCGCTCGAAATCGGCATCGCCAAGGGCTTGCCGGGGACCAATGCCGGCACCGGCGTCGTTGAAGTCAACAGCGGAACGGTCAGTGCCGCCGGCGCCATTTATGTCGGTGAGAGCGGCAGCGGCACGCTGTTTGTAAACGGCATCGTGCAGGTCACCGGCACCATGGCGGCCGGCACTGCCGCTGTTGATATCGCCCATGGTGCGGGCAGCACGGGGCTGGTGTCCGTGGGCCAATTTGGCACGCTGGATGCCGGGGCCGGGGCCATCGTGGTCGGCAATGCGGGCGCTGGCACGCTGGGTGTGGGCAATGGCAGCACTGTGCGGGCTTCGGCGGCCGGGTATGGCGCGGGGACTGCGGCCTTGGTGGTGGGCAGCAGCATCGGGTCCGACGGAGTGGTTTTGGTGGATGGCCCCGGCACCACGCTGGCTATCAACGGCGGCGCCAGTGTGGGCGTGGGCGGCACTGGCACGCTTGAAGTCAGCAATGGCGGCATGGTCAGCCTCGGCGGCACCAACGACGGCGGCATCGGGCTGAACGTTGCCCCGAACGGCGGCAGCTCGGCGGACGTGGTTTGGGTCTTGCAGTCCACGCTGAGTGTGACGGACAATGCATATTTTGGCACCGGCAGCGGGCTGTATATCTCCGGCGGCAGCGTGGCCGTCGGTGGCAATCTTAAAATGGCGGCGGCATATCTGGTTATGTCTGGCGGTACGCTGGCGGTGACCGGCGGCATCACGCTGGGCCAGCGCGGGGCCTTCCTCGATGGTTATGGCGTGATCGCGGCCAGTCTGGTGAATAACGGCGTGGCGGCGGTCTCCGGCACGTCCGGTGGCACGCTGGAAATCGGCGGCCCGGTCAGCGGCAGCGGCAGCCTTGCGCTGGGGTCAGCCGGCATCACGCTGAAGCTGGATGGGGCGAATAAATCCAAAGCCATAGTGTTCGGCAGTCTCGGTGCCGGCGGCACGGCAACGCTGGAACTGGCCAGCGCCGGCACGTGGGACATGCCGGTTTATGGCTTCCAGAATGCCGGTTCGATCATTCTGGACGACGCCATCGGCGCCACCGCGGACACCGCGCCGGGCAGCGACACCGGCAGCCTGACCCTGACGCTGTCGCGCGGCGGCACGGTGATTGACACGCTGGCGTTCAGCCAGACCTCCGCCCTGTTTTTCAACCCCGCCACCGGCGTCATCACCGCATGCTTCGCCACCGGCACCTGCATTGCCACGCTGTCCGGCCCAGTGCCGGTGCAGCACCTGCGCCCCGGCGCGCTGGTTCGCACAGCAGCCGGCGGGGT
>CAIPHQ010000515.1 GCA_903864895.1 uncultured Rhodospirillales bacterium | reverse complement strand
GCGGCCTTGCCGTTGGGGCCATCGAGGAAGCGGCGCGACAGCGCCTGCCATGCAATCAGTTCGGCCAGTGTGCGCGACCCCGTGCCCATGCGCTCACCGATGTCGATCCAGTTCTTGAAGGTCAGCACGCCCGCGTAATCCAGCTTGGCGGCCGAGCAGTTGATGACCAGACGGCGGGTGCGGTTCGGATACTTGGCGGCGAATTGCTGCGCGACCATGCCACCCATCGAGGTGCCGTGAATGTGGGCACTCTCATGCCCCAGATGGTCCAGCAACCCGGCAATGTCGTCCGCCCAGGTTTCCATGGTGTAGGGCTGAATCGGCTGATCGGATTGGCCGTAGCCGCGCATGTCGAAGTCGATGCAGGTGAAATCCTGGCTCAGCACCGGCGTTGCGGTGGCAAAATTGAAATGCCCGAAGCCGCAGCCGTGAATTTGCACCACAGGTTCGCCGGTGCCGGTCAGCTTGTACCAAATGCTGGCCCCGTTGATGGTCGCGTGCGGCATGAAAGCCTCCCTGACAGTTATATGGTTTTCCTGTGCGGACAGAATGGGCCGGATACGCCGGGCGGCGCAACCCGGCCCGGCGGGTTCAGGTCAGACGGCGTTGCAGGCCAGCCGCCATGGTTTGCAGCAACAGGCAGCATGACGCCGCGCCGGCATCCAGCACCCCGCGCGAGCGTTCGCCCAGACGCGCGGCGCGGCCGATCTTGGCCACCAGATCCTTGGTGGAATCCCGCCCGGTCTCCGCCGCCGCACGCATCGCCGACAACGCCGCGCCGAAATCCGCGCCACCGGCCACAGCCGCGTCAAACGCGTCGAGTGCCGGAACCAGCGTGTCCAGCAGTGTCTTGTCGCCCACCTTGGCGTTGCCGAGGTCTTGCAGGCTGGCCAGCCCGGTGTGCAGCGCTTTCGAGAACAGGGCTGCATCCAGCACCGCGTGCCCATCCAGCGTGCTGCCCAGATCGAGAAAGAACGAGCCATACAGCGGCCCCATCGAGCCGCCGATGCCGCCCAGCAGCGTGTCACCCAGCGTGGTGAACGCCGCCGCCAGTCCGCCCCCGGCCTTGCCCAGCGCCGCGGCAGCCTGCGAGAAGCCCTTGCTCATGTTGATGCCGTGGTCACCGTCGCCGATGGCACCATCGATTTCAGACAGCCAGGCGCGGTTGGCGTTGATCACCTCGGCCAGTTCCAGCACCACGCCGCCCGCATCCGCAAGCACCACGCTGCTCATCGGGCGATCCGCGTCATGCCGATGGAGTGCGCGGGCGCGGCCAGCAGGCGGTCGAGTTCATCATCCAGTTTCATCAGCGTCAGCGTGACGCCCATCATTTCCAGCGACGTGAAATAGTTGCCGACGAAGTGATGCTTGATGGAGATGTCATGCGAGGACAGCACTTCGGCGATGTGATCGTACAGGATGTACAACTCCATCACCGGGGTGGCCCCCAAACCGGATACCAGCACGGCCACATTGTCGCCCGGCGCGAACGGCAGGTCGGGCAGCACCGTGTCCAGCATCAGATCGGCCAGTTCGCGCGCCGGGCGAATGGGGCCGACTTCGATACCGGGTTCGCCGTGATGGCCGATGCCCACTTCCATCATGCCATCGGCAATCGAGAAGTTGGGCTTGCCGGCGGCGGGGATGGTGCAGGCGGACAGGCCGATGCCGATGCTGCGGGTGTTGTCGATGGCCTTCTGCGCGGTGGCGATCACGCCGTCCAGATCAGCCCCTTCGGTGGCCTTGGCGCCGCCCACTTTCCACATCAGGATTTCGCCCGCCACGCCGCGCCGCTTCTCGCGCTGGTCTTTCGGGGCACTGGGCACGTCGTCGTTGGCGACAACGGTTTTCACCGTCAGTCCGTGGGCGGCGGCCTGCCGGATGGCCATTTTCACGTTCATGTTGTCGCCCGCGTAGTTGCCGTACAGGCAGGCCACGCCGCGCCCGCCATCGGCGGCCACGAAGGCGTCATGAAAGCTTTTGGCGGTCGGTGAGGAGAAAATCTCGCCGATGGCCACCGCGTCGATCAGGTTTTCGCCGATGTAGCCCAGAAACGCCGGTTCGTGGCCCGACCCGCCGCCGGTGACCACGCCCACCTTGCCGGCGCGCGGCGCGTTGCGTTCGCGCAGCACCCGCGGGTTGTCGGTGGCGGCCAGAATGTCCGGGTGCGCGCGCAGGTAGCCGCGCAGCGCGTCCTCGACCACTTCGTCGGGATTGTTAATGATCCGGTTCATGTCGGCTCCCCTCGCACGCTGGCGGCGCAAGGTCCGGTTGGTTCCCCGCCTTGTCAAGACACGGCGCACGTTCCATCTAGCGGGCCGAATTGAAACAGGGAGGCCCGCAATGGCCATCGCCATCGGCTGTGATGAGGCAGCGTTCGACCTCAAGGAAACGCTCAAGAAGCACCTGACCGATCTGGGGCACGAGGTGGCCGATTACGGCACGCATGAGGGCAAGCCGGTGCTGTACCCCGACATTGCCATTGCGGTGGCCGAGGATGTGGCGGCGGGCAAGCACCATCGCGCCGTGCTGCTGTGCGGCACCGGCATTGGCATGGCGATCAGCGCCAACAAGGTGCCGGGCATCCGCGCAGCACAAGCGCACGACACCTATTCCGCCGAACGCGCGCGCAAGAGCAACGACGCGCAGATCATCACCATCGGCGCCCGCGTGGTGGGGCCGGAGCTGGCGCGCAGCATCGTGAATGCGTGGCTGGCGTCGGAATATGAAGCGGGCCGGTCGGCCGCGAAGGTCGACCGGATTACCGCCTACGAGAAGGCCCGCGCTGCCGGTTAGGGCACCGGTTCGATGCGCCATCCTGCCTTGCCCATGCTATCCTGCTGAACAGCCACAAATTTGGGTGCGTAAGGAAACCAGCAGCATGGACCCGGCACAGCAAACGGCGCTGGAAGCCTACGCGGGCGGGCAGATGACCGCCCTTGAACTGCGCCGCCGTCTCGGCGGTGCGAGTTTTGGGGAGGTCGTCAGCCTGTTGGGCGAGGCCGGTCTGTCATTTCCGCGCGCGCCGGTGGCCGGGCGCGAGGCGCAGATTGAACGCGCCCGGGCGTGGATGTTTCCCAAGCATGACGCTTAGCCTAAAGATCTTTGTGGTCGATACTGGCCCGCTGATCACGCTCGCGCTCGCGGAAGCACTTGACTACCTGCTGTTCGTGAACGCCAGCGTCGTGATCCCGGATGCGGTGCTGCATGAAGCGACCTACGATGCAGCCCGCTTGGGCGCGGCGAGTATTATCGACTGGGTGAAGGCCAACCACACGCGCGTGGAGATCGCCGCCACCAAGGCGTACGAGGTGTTCGATGCGGCCCGCCGGACGGTTCCCAACCTGCGGGAGCCCAACCTTGGCGAACGTGCCGCCGTCGAAGTGATTGAAGAGCCCGGCCGCCTGATTGGTGATGAACGCGGCGTGCTGTTGTGCGAGGAGTCGGCTGTGCTGAGGCGCATCGTCGTGCGGGATCGCACACGCATCGTCGAGGTAAGTACGCTCGATTTCTTGCTCATTCTCGAAGCCGAGCAGCGCATTCAATCGGCCGAGCAGATTTTTGACCGCGCCCAGCAAGCCGGGCGCGCGGCGTCGCGCGTGGCAACGATGGCGGGCGGTGACGACGCGGCAGTGCCGCGATTCGTGATCTGGTCCGGCGGCGCTGAGCCACTTCGGCCCGGCGCCGCCGGGGCGCCTCAGGGCAATTCTTCCACCCGGCCGGAGGCCAGTAGCGCGCGGTAATGGTC
>CAIPHQ010000514.1 GCA_903864895.1 uncultured Rhodospirillales bacterium | reverse complement strand
CGGGACAAGGTCGGTCAGCCCCGCGCCGCTGATGCTGGTGCGGTGTGAGGCAGGCGTCCGTGTACGCCGTCCTGCTCCTGATGGCCCGGCACCGCGCGGAGCTGCGTAGTTTCCGAGTCTTACTATTTATTCTCATCGAGCCAAATAGTAAATTATAGACAAGACTGACAAATACTTCCTTATGGGTTTATAAAATTGACTGAAAGGCATTTATAACAAAAAAATTATATGGATAATTTGCAATATATGATGATGTTATTACATAACAGGATGAAATTTTCATACGACGATGGGGGTCGGGTATATACCGTGCCCCCGTGCATATTGCCGGAACGCCATGCCGTGACCGTTCTGGCGTGCGTTCACACCTCACCGAAACCGGATCTTCGCGCCGGTCGACCCGTGCACGCGCCCCGCGAAGGGATTGTGGCGGCAACGGCGTAGTGAATAACAAATGAAGGTAGTATTGGTGTAAAATGCAATGAAAATAAAAATTATCACTTGGAAAAATGGGCAAATGTTGGTCATAAAAATTCGGATAACTGGCTAATTCAGTCCGAATAACCGCATATATAGCAGATATTCTGACTAAATCTCCCGGAAAACAGCATTCATGTTGAAGTGATGCCATGAATTGCTTGAGCCGGGGATCTCAAATTGAAAAATGGTCCTTCGGGGCCGTAACCTGGAGCAATTCGCAATGGCGCAACCAGCAATCCGGGGCTTGCCGAGCTCATTGGCAACCGTCACCGAAGATCAATCGGGGAACGGGCTCCACCTGAACGGGCAGCCGCCAGCAGCTGCCATATTTGGCGGCGGCGGCTACATCAGTGTCCCCGCCGGATATCGCACCATCGCATATGGCAGCACGGGCACGATCACGGGGCAATCCGGCATGCCAATCGCAGGCAGTCTGGACGCCGCCGGCCGGCTTGGCAGCGGGTTGACCGCCGATGCAAGCGGAACCACTGGCACCACCGTCCTGACCGACAGTGTCGGCGGCAGCAGCGTCACGGTCGCAGGCAACACGCAATACAGCAACACCGAGACCGCGCTGGGCGAAACCCTGGTGGCGGCTTCGGGATCGAATGTCACCGTACTGGCTCAGGCGGGCGTCGACTACCAGGGCGCGGCTGCTGACACGGCTTTCATCGTCGACAGTTCCAGCAGCCCGGTCAGCGGGGCCATGACCGTCAGCGGTGCAGCCAACACCACCATCTGGGCGGGTGCGGCGGGCGGCAGCTATTCCATTGGCAGCAGCCGCTTCTTTCTCGGCGCGACATGGGTTGCCGCAAGCACCATCTCGGACAGGCTCTATGAGACAAGCCTGTCCGGCGGTGGCAACGCCAACTTCTATGCCTACAGCAACAGCAATGAAGCCCTGTCACTGACCAGCCTTCCCGGCGCAGCCGCGCTGGGCCTGAATCTCGTGGCGCTTGGCAACAACACCACGGTGGATGCGGCGAACTCGGCTGGCAATGATACCATCTGGATGGAGGCCATCGCCTCGGGCAGCTTCGGGAACACGCCCGCCACCGGGGCGGCGACGATCATTGGCGCCACCGCCGGCCACGAAATCTTCGGGCTCATCATCGACAACGCGGTGGAAACCGCTCACACGATCACCATCGAGAACTATCAGGCAACCGATCAGTTCCTGGTCGAGAATGTCAGCGGCACCAATCTTTCGGCCTATCTTGCCAATGACGTGGCGGCCATCGATGCGTTCAATGCCGGCTCGGCCACCAGTTTCACGCTGTCCAACGGCACCACGGTGCTCTTTCAGAACGGCGTGCATCCCACTGTCACGCTCGGGGCGCCGGTGTCGGCTTCGCCAGCGTTGAATCCCCCGGGATTCCCGGCTTTGCCGGGCGCGCCGTCCAACCCGTCCAACCCCGGTGGCAGCGCCGGCGATGTCCTTTGGGGCATCTTTCAGGAGATCCAGGCGGCGGCCGGGGCTGGTGCCCTGCTGGTCAGCGCGCCGTCATCGGTCAGCGCCAGCGGCACTGCGGCCAGCCCAATCCTGATCCCGGTACCGGGCACCCAGTTGGGCGGCACCCTGCAATATCTGGAGGTCCCGGACACCGACCAGGGCCATATCAGTGTGCCGGCCGGATTTAGCGTTATCGTCTATCACGGCACCGGCACCATCACGGCGCAACCCGGCCAGCAGGTCGCGGGCGCCCTGAACGTCACGGGCGGTGCCGCGACCGTGGTCGCCACCGGCGGCATCGGCCGGGTGACGGACACGGCGTCAGGCGCTGAACTTGCGATCATGGCGGGCAATTACACCGTCAACAGCCAAGGCGATGCCCAGACTGTCGATATCGGCAACGCCGCAAAGTTCGTCCTGAACATCACCGGTTCGGGCACGCATGTGTCTGGCGGCAGCCCGGCCGGCGGCACAGATCCGAACATCCCGCAGTTGCGCGGGACCGACTTCACAACGGTCGCCGGCACCAACACCGCATTCACGATGATCTCGCAAGAGAACGCGAATTTCACCGTGGCTTCCGGCGCCACCGGCACAGAATTTACAATGACAGGCGGCGCGCCGACCGTGGATGTCAACACCATCTTCGTGGTGAATGGCAACAACACCACCATCCATGGCGGCAGCGGCAATCTGATCGTCTATGATTCGCTCGGCAGCGGGCTGAGCTTCGACGGCACGGGCAACACCGGCAACATCTTCCTGCTCGACAGCATCGGCG
>CAIPHQ010000513.1 GCA_903864895.1 uncultured Rhodospirillales bacterium | reverse complement strand
TGCGCGTAGCCGAACACCGCCGCCCGGTCTGCGCCCAGGCCCAGCGCGCGGCGGGCAGTACGGGTGACGCTGTCCAGCGTCTGGTGCGGCAGGCCGTAGATCAGGTCGAGATTGATCGACACGATGCCCATCGCCCGCAGCGCCGTGGCGCAGGCTTCGGTGGCTTCGTAGGACTGCTTGCGCCCGATGGCCTGCTGGACCATCGGCTCCAGATCCTGCACGCCAAGGCTGGCGCGGGTGATGCCCATGCCGGACAGGGCGGCCAGCCGGTCGGCGGGCAGCGCGGTGGGGTCAAGCTCGATCGCCACTTCGGCATCCGCCTGCACGTCGAACAGCGTGCGGATCAGGTCCATGATGTCGATCAGGCAATCGGCTGGCAGCGTGGTGGGCGTGCCGCCGCCCCAATGGATGTGGCCAACGCGGGCGCGGCGGCCGATGAGTTCGGCCACCATCCGGATCTCGCGCTCCAGCATCGCGGCATAGGCGCGGCGTGGCGCTTCGTGGCGCACCACCGTGGTGTTGCAGCCGCAATACAGGCACAGCCGGTCACAGAACGGCACATGCAGATACAACGACAGCGCCGCATCGTCCGGCAGGCCCTGCAGCCATGCCGCATAGGTCTGCGGGCCGACGATGTCGGAAAAATGCGGGGCGGTCGGATAGCTGGTGTAGCGCGGGATCCGGCCGTCGTAGCGGGCGATGAGGGCTGCGTGTTCCATGCCGCAAGCCTGCCGGGACTGGCAGGCAGGCAGCCTTGATTTGCGTCAAACTAGTCGGGTTTTCGCACCGGTTCGTCGAACAGGATGCGCTGCGCGGCCCCGTCCATGTCCTCGTACTGGCCGCTGCGCAGCGTCCACAGGAACAGCGCCAAAGCACCGGCGCCCAGCAGCAGGCTCAACAGAATCAGCCAGACCAGAACATTCACCGGCGCAGCCCTCCTTGGGCGCGAAACGAATTGCCGAGGACCAGCAGCGAGGACGACGACATCGCAATCGCCGCCACCCACGGCGTGACGTAGCCCGCCACCGCCAGCGGTACCACCAGCGCATTATAGCCGATGGACAGCGCGATATTCTGCCGCATCGCCGCCCGCGCCCGGAGTGCGGCACGCACCACGGTGGCTGCCGGTGTCAGCGACGCCCCCTGAAACACCACGTCGGCCACCGTCTGGCTGATATCGGCAGCACTGGACGGCGAGGCCGACACATCGGCGGCGGCGAGGCAGGGGCCATCGTTCAGCCCGTCGCCCACCATGAACACGCGCCGCCCCTGTGCGCGCAGCGACTCGATCAGCGCCACCTTGTCCACCGGCGTCTGGCCCGCGTGCCAGACGGCAACGCCGAGCGATTCGGCAATGCGGCGCACCGGCGCTTCGCCGTCGCCGGAGGCGATCTGCACCTCCAGCCCCAGACGGCGCAGCCCGGCCACGGTTTCCGCGGCGTCCGGGCGCAGACGCTCCTGAAACGCGAAGCGCAGCGGGGCAAGTCCGGGGCGGGCCAGCCACAATTCCGGGCCGGTGCCGGGCACGCCGGTCACGCCGCAATAGCGGCGGCTGCCCAGCCGGGTTTCGCCGTCCGCCTGCGCGAGGCTTAGGCCCTGACCGGGATGCTCCACGGCGGCGGACAGTTTCGGCGCGGCCCCGGCCCCGGCCAGCAGGGCGCGGCACAGCGGATGGCGGCTGCTGGCGGCCATGCCTGCGGCCAGTGCCAGCGATTCGGTATCGGCACGCGCATCGGCCAGCAGCACCGGCTCGGTCAGCGTGCCGGTCTTGTCGAACACCACCGTGTCGGCATTGGCCAGCCGTTCCAGCGCGGTGGCGGATTTCAGCAGAATGCCCTGCCGGAACAGCCACGAGGTGACCACAACCTGCACGGCGGGCACGGCCAGCGCCAAGGCGCAGGGGCAGGTGACGATCAGCACGGCGGCGGCAATCAGCAGGCTTTCCATGGCCGGGTGATCGAGCACCACGAACCACAGCAGGAAGGTCAGCAGGGCCGCCAAGTGTACGGTGGGCGTGTAGCGCCGCGCCACCCGGTCGGCCATCACCACGAAGCGCCCGCGCGTCTGCTCGGCGGCTTCGATCAATCGCACGCATTCGGCCAGCAAGGTGCCGCCGCCGGTGGCAGTGGCGCGCACCGTGACCGCCTCCCCCAGATTGAGCGACCCGGCAAACACCGCGGCCCCCGGCCCGGCGGGTTGCGGCATGCTCTCCCCGGTCACAAGGCTCGCATCCAGCGTGGTGGCACCGCGCTCGATGGCGCCGTCCACGCCCACGCGCTCCCCCATGCCGACCAGCACGAGGTCGCCCGGCTGCACCGCTTCCTGCCGGCAGCGCCGCGTGGTGCCATCTGCTTGCAGCACCGCCACGTCGCCCGCGCGCAGCATCAGCAGTTCCTGCGCGGTCTGCCGCGCCCGCCCGCGTGCGCGATGGTCCAGCACGCGGCCGATCAGCAGGAAGAACAGCAGCGTGGCCGCGCTGTCGAAATAGGTGTGTGCGCCGCCGCGCAGCGTCTCCATCAGGCTCATCACGCTGACCAGCGTGACACCCACGCTGATCGGCACATCCATGTTGGTGCGGCCCTTCGACAGCGCGGCGGCGGCCGAGCGCACGAAGGGCAGGGCGGCGTAGCAGATGCAGGGCAGCGCAATCAGCGCCGAGACCCAGTGCATCAGGTCGCGTGTGGCCGGACCCATGTTCTGGGTGATGCCGACCCAGGTGCCGAACGACAGGAACATCACGTTGGCGGCCGCAAACCCCGCCACGGCCAGCGCACGGACCAGCGCGCGGCCCGCCTGATCTTCCGCCGATTTCAGGCAGGATGGATCGAACGGCACCAGCCGGTAGCCCAGCCCTTCTATCAGTGCGGCCAGCGTGGTCGCGCGCTCTGGCGAGCCGCGCCAGACCAGTTTCAGGCGGCGGGATGTCATGTTGACCCGCCCGGTCAGCACGTCAGTTTCCCGCGCCAGCACGCTTTCGATCAGCCACACGCAGGCCCCGCAGGTCAGGCCGTCCACGGCCAGAGTCAGCGTGTGGGTGCCATCGGCGGCGGTGTCGATGTAGCGGGTTAGATCCCAGCGTTCGGAGGCTTCCGGGCGGGGCGCGCGGTTGGCCGGGTTCAGCACGCGCTGGCGGTAGTAATTGCCCAGGCCCAAGCCCTGAATGGTCTCAAACGCCGCCTCGCACCCGGCACAGCAGAACCGCGCCGCCCCGGAAGGCTGGCCGCAATGCTGGCAGGCCAG
>CAIPHQ010000512.1 GCA_903864895.1 uncultured Rhodospirillales bacterium | reverse complement strand
GGCAACGCCGTGGGCTCCGCGCTGGGTGGCATGACCACCAATCTTGGCGGCATGATCGCGCCGGGCGGGCAGGCGGGTGCTGCCAGTGCCGCGGCGTGGCTGTTCGGCCTGTTTCTGATTGCCCCGCTGCTGGCCGCCTTTGCTGTCCGCCGTCTGCCCACCCTCGTTCGTCCTCAGGTTTCCGCATGAGCATGTTGCCGCCGCTGCCGTTCCGCCTGTTTGCCAATCCCCGCGCCGGAACGCCCGGCACCGTGGTGCTGACCGAGGCCGGCTATCGCCGCGCCCGTGCCGAGATCACCACTTGGCCCGGCTACGAACCCACGCCGCTGCTGGACTTGCCATGGGTGGCCGAGGCCGCCGGGGTGGCGGCGGTGGCAATGAAGGACGAGGGCGGGCGCTTCGGGCTGGGCAGTTTCAAGGCGCTGGGCGGGGCGTATGCGGTGGCGCAGGTGCTGATCGGCTACCTGTCCCGGCGCGGGCTGGAGAATGCCGCGACCTCCGCCGATCTCACCTCCGGCCGCTATGGCGAGGCGACGCGGCAGGTGACGGTGACCTGCGCCACCGACGGCAACCATGGCCGGTCCGTCGCGTGGGGGGCCAAGCGGTTCGGCTGCCGCTGCGTGATCTACGTGCATGAAACGGTCAGCCAGGGGCGGGTGGACGCCATCGCCCGCTACGGCGCGCAGGTGCGCCGCGTGCCCGGCACCTATGACGACGCGGTGCGCGCGGCGGCGGATGAGGCGGCGGCGAATGGCTGGTTCGTGGTCTCCGACACGTCATGGCCCGGCTACACCAGCGTGCCGGTGGACGTGATGCAGGGCTACCGGCTGATGGCCGATGAGGCCACCGCGCAATGGGCGGGGGCGGACCCCACGCACGTGTTCATTCAGGGCGGCGTCGGCGGTGTCGCGGCGGCGGTGTCAGTGCAGATGCGCGCCCGCTACCGCCCCGCGCCCGCTTTGGTGGTGGTGGAACCCGACCGTGCCGCCTGCCTGCTGGCCAGTGCGGAGACCGGCGCACCCACGGCCATTCCCGGCGATCTGGACACGCTGATGGCGGGGCTGGCCTGCGGCGAGCCCAGCTTGCTGGCTTGGCAGGAACTGGAACGCGCCACGGCGGTGTTCATGGCAGTGCCGGATGAGGCGGCGGTGGCCTGCATGCGTTTGCTGGCGGTGCATGGCGCGGTGATCGGTGAATCGGGCGTGGCCGGTCTGGCCGGATTGCTGCTGGCCGCCGCCGGCCCGGCACCGCGGGAGGCGCTGGGCCTGACGGCAGACAGCCGGGTGCTGCTGTTCGGCACCGAGGGCGCCACCGATCCGGTATTGTATCAGAACCTTGTGCGGGGGGCGGTGGCATGATTGCGGTCTATGGCATGGCGGTGTCGGGCAATTGCTGGAAGGCGGCGCAAATCCTTCGCCTGACCGGCCATGCATTCCGCTGGGTGGAAACCGACGGCAATACCGGAGCCACCCGCACACCCGCGTTCCTCGCCATCAACCCGAACGGCAAGGTGCCCGCCGTGGTGCTGGAAGATGGCGCGGTGATCACCGAATCGAACGCCATCCTGCTGCACTTCGCCGAGGGCACATCATGGCTGCCCGCGCCGGGGCTGGCGCGCACGCGGGTGATGGAGTGGCTGTTCTTCGAGCAGTACAGCCACGAGCCTTACATCGCCGTCGCCCGCAACCTGCGCAGCTATGCCAGGACGGCGGCACAGTTCCCGGAGCGCATGGCGCAATGCATGGAACGCGGCGCGCAGGCGCTGGCGCTGATGGAGCGGCGTCTGGCCACGCATGACTGGCTGACCGATGCCGGGCCGTCGGTGGCTGATCTGTCGCTGTTTGCCTACACGCATGTGGCCGATGAGGGCGGGTTTGATCTGGCGGCCTATCCCGGCGTGGCGGCCTGGGTGGCGCGGTTGGCGGCGGTTCCGGGGGTGGAAGGGCTGCGGCGGGCTGCGGGCTGACCGCCCCGCTACCCCCCGCCCGCCGCCACCGCCGCCGGGCGCGGCGCCACGGTCAGCAGCGCGCCGCCCTGCCATTGCGCCACGTAGGGCGTGGCCAGCGTGTTCTGGCCATGCTCGTCAAACTGCACCCCGCTGCCGCCCGGCGTGGACCCGGCAGGCAAAAGAGTGGCCAGCAACGCCGCGCGCAACTTGTCGCGGTCGAGGCTGCCGGTGCGCTGGATGGCGCCGAACACCGCGGCCGCGCCCGCATAGCTGGCAAGGCTGTGCCCGCTGCGCGGCGGCGCGCCGTATTTGCGCTGATAGGCGGCGGCGACCTCGGCGGCGCCCGGTGCCGCGATATCGGAGATGCGGTAGGGTGCGCCGCCCACGCTGATAGCCCCGTCCAGCGCGGCCCCCAGCGCCTGCGCGGTGTCGGCCAGCGCGTAGCCGCCGCCGGTGCCCACCACCATGCGCGGCTTCCACGCCACTTGCTGCAATGCGCGGTGCAGCGCCACCACGTCGTTCGGCAACCCGGCATGCAGCAGCACATCCACCGCAGCCCCGCGCAGGCGCAGCGCGATGGGGGCAAGATCGGGGGCGGCGGCGCTGTAGCTGATGCGCTCGTTCAGCGGCAGGCCGAACTGCTTCAGGCGCGCTTCCATCGCCGCAGCCAGCCCGCTGCCATCCGGCCCGTCTTCAAACAACAGTGCGATTTTCAGCGTGCCGGGGTCAGTCTGCCACAGCTTGGCCAGCAGATCCGGCACCACCTCCACCGCCGCCGCGCCGCAGGCACTCGCGGTCAGCCCGGTGCGGAACAACAGCTTGAAACCGCGCTCGGTGATCGAATCGGCCAGCGCGTCCAGTTCCACAAACGGCACCGCCGCCACTTCGGCCACCGCCGAAGCGGACAGTGAGACCGCCGAGGAGAATGAGCCGAACAGCATCGCGGCCTTGGCTTGCTCGATCAGCCGTTTCGCCTCGGCCGCCGCCGGGGCTGCGTCGGATGCATCGCCGCGCGCCAGCGCCACCGGGTGGCCCAGCAGACCGCCCGCCGCGTTCACGGCGTCGGCGGCAAGGTCCAGGCCGCGGAAACTCTCATCGCCCAGCAGCGCCAGACTGCCCGACAGCGGGAACAGCGCGCCGAAGGTCAGGGGCTCTGGCTGGGCCGGGGCAGTTGCGGTTGCGGCGGCCAAGGCGGTGCTGGCAGCCCCCGCGAATGGGGCGGCCAGCAGGATGCGGCGGGTAATCGGCACGCTGCTCCCTCCGCCCGGTCCGAATGGGCGCACCATCTTCCGCCCGCGCGCGCCGCGCAACCGGCAAAGTGGTGACGGCTTGACGGCATCGCCCTGACGCGAAAGCTTCCCGCCCATCTGTGGAGCGCCCAGCCATGCCGACCATCCCTGAGACCATGCATCACATCGCCACCAGCGGCGGCGGCGGGCCGGACGTGATCCACCTCGCCAGCGGCCCTGTGCCGCAGCCGAAGCCGGACGAGGTGCTGATCCGCGTGCAGGCCGCAGGCGTCAATCGCCCGGATGTGCTGCAACGCCAGGGCCTGTATCCGGTGCCGCCCAGCGCCAGCCCGGTGATGGGGCTGGAAGTGGCGGGGGAGGTTGTGGCCTTGGGAGCCGCCGCCACCGCGTGGAAGATCGGCGACAAGGTGTGCGCGCTGACCAATGGCGGCGGCTACGCCGAGTATTGCGTGGCCCCCGAGTCGCAGTGCCTGCCATGGCCCACCGGCTACAGCGCGGTGCAGGCGGCGGCGCTGCCGGAGACGTATTTTACTGTCTGGGCCAACGTGTTCATGCATGGCCGTCTGGCCAGCGGCGAAGCGCTGCTGGTGCATGGCGGCACCTCCGGCATCGGCGTCACGGCCATTCAACTGGCGGTGGCGTTCGGGGCCAAGGTGTATGCCACCGCCGGGTCGGACGAGAAGGCCGCTGCCTGTGTGGCGCTGGGGGCCACGGCGGGCATCAATTACCGGACGCAGGATTTTCTGGACGAGATCAAGCGGCTCACCGGCGGGCGCGGCGTGGATGTGGTGCTGGACATGGTGGGGGCGCCCTACGCCATCCGCAATCTGCGCTGTCTGGCGATGGACGGGCGTCTGGTGCAGATCGGCCTGCAACAGGGCTCGAAGGTCGATGGCTTCGACCTTGGCACCATCATGGCGCGGCGGCTTGTGGTGACCGGTTCGACCATGCGGCCGCGCACCACTGCCGAAAAGGGCGAGATCGCACACCAGTTGCGTGAGCGCGTGTGGCCGCTGCTGGATGCCGGGCGCTGCGCCCCGGTGATCTTCGCCACCTTCCCGCTGGCGCAGGCGGCGGAGGCGCAGGCGCTGATGGAAACCAGTACCCATACCGGCAAGATCATGCTGACGGTCGCGGCATGATTCTGCACGCCGTCGAGCGCGGTGAGGGCGCGCCGGTGGTGCTGCTGCATGGGCTGTACGGGCAGGCGATCAATTTCGGCGCCATCCAGAAGCGGCTGGCCGTGGGGCGGCGGGTGATTGCGCTGGATCTGCGCAACCACGGCCAAAGCCCGCGCGCCCCGGTGATGGGCTACCGGGCGATGGCCGAGGACGTGCTGGAAACCCTGCGCCAGTTGGGGGCCTTGCCTGCGATGCTGGTGGGGCATTCGATGGGCGGCAAGGTGGCGATGGCGGCCGCGCTCGACGCCCCGGCGGCGGTCTCACGCCTGCTGGTGGCCGACATTGCACCTGTGACCTACGCGGACCACGACGCGAGCCACGCCCTCTATATCGCGGCCATGCAGGCCATACCTCTGCATCCGAACCTGACGCGGGCCGAGGCCGATGCGGCGCTGGCCGATGCCGTGCCCAACCCGGCCACGCGCGGCTTCCTGCTGCAAAACCTGCGCTTTGGCGCGGACCCGCAGTGGCGGCTCAACCTGCCAGTGCTGGCCGAGGCGCTGCCATGGCTGACCGGCTGGCCGGACTTCGAGGGCAGCTACACCGGCCCAACATTGTTCCTGACCGGCGCGCGCAGCGACTACGTGCGCCCCGAAGACCGCCCGGCCATCCGTGCCCTGTTCCCGGCGGCGCGGTTCGTGGCGCTGAAGGAGGCCGGGCACTGGATCCATGCCGATGACCCGGACGGGTTTGTGAGTGTGGTGGAGGCGTTTGCGGGGTAAAGTGACGTTTGTTACGCTCTTGCGGCAGCAAGGTGAGCCATGAATGTCATCGTCCGCCCCGGTGTGTCGCGTGCCGAGTTCCTGGCGTGGGAGCGCGAGCAACCGCAGCGTTATGAGTTCGATGGCACTCAGCCGGTTCTCATGACCGGCGGCACGGTGGCGCACGCAAGGCTCGTGCGGCGGAT
>CAIPHQ010000511.1 GCA_903864895.1 uncultured Rhodospirillales bacterium | reverse complement strand
GCGGCACTGGCGGGGCAATGCCGTGCGCCGGGCGGGCCGCACGATGAAAGCGCCGCGCACGGCGGCCCACACGGTTGATGCCCAGCAGGAAATACAGCACGCCGCCCAGAATCGGTGACAGCCACGCCAGCCCGATCCACCCGAGTGCTGACGCCACATCGCGCTTGCGCAGCAGAACATGGACGGTCACGGCGGCGGCGATGACGGCGTCCAGCGCCGCAAAGGCGTCCAGCCGGATCAGGCTGATCAACTCGCTCATGCGTCAACATGACCGCCGGGCGGTCGTGGCCGTCAAGGGTGGCGCGACCCAGGTGGGCTGAAGCCCACCCTACTGCCCTACGGCTGTTACGGCCCGATGCCCGGCGGGACGCCTGCCTCGGCCAGTGCCGCCGCCTGCCTTGCGGCCAGTTCTTCGGTGTTGAAATCGTCAATCAGGTCGTGGAACAGCCGCGACCAGTTCAGTTCGGCTTTCAGGCGCAGGAACACGCCGCCCAGGCCGATGGCGCTGCGGTCCATCAGCACGAATTCACGCGGCGGCTTCACGCCGCCAGTGCGTTTCAGGCCGGCATGCACACGCTCGGCCACCGAGCGGCCGAACATCGGGTCGTCGTCTTCCTGGATGCGCCGCACACGGTCCTGCGTGAGCGGTTCATACAGGAAATGCGCCCACTCGTTCAGCACCGCCATCTGCTCGTCGCTGACATTGGTGAAGCCCCAGGTGTCGTAGGCGCGGCGGGCCTTGGTGTCGTCACGGTCGCGGACGGCTTCGAACAGTTCGATCACGCCGCGCACGAATTGCGCGCCGAACACGCGGATGACGCCGAAATCCAGCAGGTTCACGCTGCCATCCGGCATCACCTGATAATTGCCCAGATGCGGGTCGCCGTGGATGACGCCGTAGCGGTAGAACGGCACGTACCACGCCTTGAACAGCGATTCGGCGATGCGGTTGCGTTCCTCCTGCGGGGCGTCTTCTTCCAGACGGCGCATCAGCGGGCGGCCGTTGAGCCATGACATGGTCAGCAGGCGCTTGGTGGTGTGGGTGGGCACCGGCACCGGCACATGCACCATCGGTTCGTCCCTGAGCATGATGCCGTAGAGCCGCATCTGTGCCGCTTCGCGCAGGTAGTCGAGTTCCTCGCGCAGGCGTTCGGACAGTTCCTTGTAGATGTCGTCCTGCAGGATGGCGCCGTCCATGCGGTGATACACCGCCATGGCCAGTTTCAACTGGCGCAGGTCGGCTTCCACCGTGCTGGCCATGTCCGGGTATTGCAGCTTGCACGCCACGTCGCTGCCATCATGCAGCGTGGCGCGATGCACCTGCCCGAGGCTGGCGGCGGCGGCGGCGGTTTCGTTGAAGGTCCTGAACCTGGATTTCCAGTCGGGCCCGAGTTCGCTGCTCATGCGCCGCTTGACGAAGGCGGGGCCCATCGCCGGGGCGTTGGACTGCAACTGCGACAGTTCCATGGCGTATTCCTGCGGCAGCGCATCGGGCACCGACGACAGGAACTGCGCGACCTTCATCAGCGGGCCTTTCAGCCCGCCGAGGATGGTTTTCAAATCCTCGGCATGGGCCGAGCGGTCGTTGCGGATGCCGAAGGCGCGTGCCCCCACCACCCGCGCCGCAATGCCGCCCACTGCGCCCGAGGTCTTGGCAATCCGGCGAATCTCGCCGAACAGGGTGGAGCTGTCTTCGGCGTCTGCCATTATGATGTCGCCTCCAGCTCGTCGATGAAGCCTGCAATCACGTCCAGCCCCTTGCGCCAGAAGGCGGGGTCGGACGCGTCCAGCCCGAACGGGGCCAGCAATTCCTTGTGCCGTTTGGTGCCACCGGCGCGCAGCATGTCCAGATATTTCTGCTGGAAGCCGGGGTGGCCGCCCTGAAACACCGCATACAGCGCATTCACCAGACAGTCACCGAACGCATACGCATACACGTAGAACGGCGAGTGGATGAAATGCGGGATATACGACCAGAACACCTTGTATTCCGGCGTGAACTCAAAGATCGGGCCGAGGCTTTCGGTCTGCACGTCCATCCAGATTTCGCCGATCCGGTCCGGCACCAGTTCGCCGGTGCGCCGCTCGGCGTGCAGTTTCTGCTCGAAACGGTAGAACGCGGTCTGGCGCACCACCGTGTTCAGCATGTCCTCGACCTTGCCGGCCAGCATGATGCGGCGGCGTTTCGGGTCGGTTTCGGCGTCGAGCAAGGCGCGGAAGGTGAGCATTTCGCCGAATACGCTGGCGGTTTCGGCGAGGGTTAACGGCGTGCCGGCCATGAGGTAGCCCTGTTCGGCCGCGAGCACCTGGTGCACGCCGTGGCCGAGTTCATGGGCCAGCGTCATCACGTCGCGGGTGCGGCCGTGATAGTTCAGCAGCAGGTAGGGATGCGCGGACGGCACCGTGGGGTGGGCAAAGGCGCCGCCGGCTTTGCCGGGACGCAAGGTGGCGTCGATCCAGGGGCGGTCGAAGAAGCGGCCGCCGATTTCGGCCAGCTCCGGCGAGAACGCGCCATAGGCGGCCAGCACGCGCTTTTTCGCCTCGGGCCACGACACGTCGCGGTCTTCGTCGTCAGGCAGCGGGGCGTTGCGGTCCCAGTGTTGCAGCTTCGGCAGGCCGAGCCATTTCGCCTTCATGAGGTAGTAGCGATGCGACAGCCGCGCGTAATCGGAGGTGACCGCCGTTACCAGCGCGTCGACCACCTCGTCCTCGACCATGTTGGCGCGATTGCGGTAGCTGCCGGGGCGCGGGTAGTGGCGCCAGGTGTCGATGATTGCTTTGTCTTTCGCCAGGGTGTTGGTGATCAGGGCGAACAGGCGGATGTTCTTGCCGAATGCCTCGCCGATGGCGCGCCCGGCCGCCTCGCGCACGGCGCGGTCGGGGTCGGAGAGCTTGTTCAGCACGAAGCTGATGGTGAGTTCCTCGCCGTTCACCGGCACGCGCATGGCGGCGATGGTCTCGTCGAACAGGCGCGACCAGGCGGCGTGGCCGGTGACTTCCTTGTCGTGCAGCAGTTTTTCCAGGTCGTCGGCGAGCTGGTGCGGGCGGAAGACGCGCAGGTCGCGCAGCCAGGGCTGCCACTTCGCCAGCGCCGGGTCGGCCATTCGGGCGGCCAGGACCGCGTCGTCCATGCGGTTCAGTTCGAGGGCGAAGAAGATCATGTGGCTGGAGATCTCGGTGACGCGCTCGCTCATCGACTGGTAGAACTGGCCGATGGCGGGGTCGTTGGAATCACCGCTGAACAGGAGCTGGGCATAGGACATCACCCGGCCGAGCACTTCCTCGATGCGCTCGAAATCGGCGATCGCCTGGCCGAGGGCGTGGCCGGACAGGGTGGAGAGCTTTCCGGCATGGGCGGCGGCGAAGTCTTTCGCCTGCTGCGCGGTGCGGTCGAGATCGGCGGCAAGCTCGGGGCTGTCGGGGGCGGGGTAGAGGTCGGCGAGATTCCAGGTGGGAAGATCGGCGGCGGCGGGTTGTCCGTCGGGCATGCGGAGGGGGTCCTGTCCTGCTGGTCGTGACCCCTGACATAAGATATGCCGCGACAACATCAAAGGGTGCAGGCCGCGCCGGGCCAGAAGGAGCGTCGAGGATCATGGAGGAATACCCGCGTTGGCCGAACCTGGCCGCCATGATGTTCGGGCTCGCGCGGC
>CAIPHQ010000510.1 GCA_903864895.1 uncultured Rhodospirillales bacterium | reverse complement strand
TTGCGCGGTAGCAGCCGACACTTCGGCATCAACCGGCGATGCGCCGAAGCGCGGCACATACAGGATGCGGCGCGGGCGCGCGGGCCACGGCGCGGCGCCGGCGAACAAGGAACGCCGGTCGCGCGCATCCGGCCCGGCCAGCACCGCATCCAGTCGCAGGGCATCGGCCACCGTGCGGGTCAGCAGACCGATCGTCTCGAAATCGGTCAGGATCGCCGGAAATCCGCCGATGCGCGGATAGCGGCCGATGGAGGGCTTGAAGCCCACCAGCCCCGTATGGCTCGCCGGGCGGCGGATGGAGCCGCCGCCGTCGGTGCCGATGGCGGCAGGCACCATGCCCGCTGCCACGCTCGCCGCCGCCCCGCCCGAGGAGCCACCGGGTGTGAGCGCCGGGTTCCACGGGTTGCGCGTCACCCCGAACAGCGTGTTGGCGGTGTAGCCCTCCAGCGTCAGTTCCGGCACGTTGGTCTTGCCCAGAATCACCGCCCCAGCCGCGCGCAGGCGCGCCACCGGCAGTTCATCCTGCGCTGGCACAAAATCCTTGAAGGCACGGCTGCCCCATGTGGCGGGCATGCCGCGCACCAGAATGCTGTCCTTGACCGTCAGCGGAATGCCATCCAGCGGCGACAACGGTGCGCCCGCGCGCAACCGTGCGTCACTGTCCCGTGCCGCCTGCCGTGCGGTGTCCAGATCCAGCGCCACGATGCTGTTCAGCGCCGGGTCCCGCCCGGCAATGCGGGCGAGGCAGCGGTCCAGCAGCGCCTCTGCGCCCAGTGCGAAGCTGCGCAATTCGGCCGCGAGTCCGGCAAGGTCTTGCATCGGCACGGCCCTTTCGCCACTGCGCGCAGCCTAGCGCCGGGCAGGCAGCGCGGCCAGCGGGCAGCAATTGTGGATTGGCAGTCAGCATTCTGTCAGCCGATGCGCGCTACATCGCATCGCGACGAACGAACGGCAGTGAGCGGCATTAATTCGCGTACATCAGATCAGACATGCAATTGATCTGAGTCAATATGATGACACGCCAAACGCAGCAAACTGTCAAATGGGCGAATTATGGAGGCAAAAAATGCGTAAGTACTACTTGCTTGCTGCGACAGCGGCGCTGCTGACGGTGCCCGGCTTGGCGCGGGCGCAGATGATCGGCTCGTATGACAACTTCGATTGCTTCAACGACACCGGCAAGACCGCCGAGGGCTTCGAGATCGACATCGAAGACATCAACGTTGCCGACCTGACGCGCGAGTTCCCCTCCAACTTCTCCACCACGCCGTGGGTGATCCGCTACGGCATGCCGACCGTGACGGCGTACGACTTCACCACAGCCACGCCGGATGCCGCGCACAGCTATGATGCCGGGCACAAGGGCGTGCTGGTGACGTGGGCAGCCACGTATCAGAACGGCGGCTGGGTGGCGCAGTATGGCGCGCAGCCCTACGGCACCGGGGTGGCGGGCAACGGTACGCCGTATGTCGCCAACCCGACCTACACCAACGGCGACTCCTGCTGGTACTACGGTCTGGGCAACGCCTATCCGGCCAGCGGCTGCGACCATTTCGGCGTCAGCTTCGCCTCCGGCGTCACGCCGGGCGCGATGTACTATCACTGGAAGATCGCCGATGCGACCGGCAAGGCACTGGTGAATGCGGCGCTGGAAGCCAGCCTGCCGCCCTCGCCGGTGCTCACGGTCGCTCCCCCCGTGCCCGCGCAGCCACCGGTCGTGCAGGCCGTGGCCCACGCCCCTGCCGATTATGGGCGTGACCCGAAGGTGAAGCAGGCCGCCGAGCCGGTATTCGGCGATGCCTACTGGGTGAAAATCACCACCCTGTACGGCGCGCAGGGCGTGCTGCTTGACAACCTGCAGAAGGCCAACGTGGCGCAGAACAAGGCGGCCAAGACAGTCATGTGGACCCTGATGCAGCGTCCGCCGGGCGTGGGTGTCAATGTCGGCAAGCCGGAACGCGAGGCGGCCGAGAACGACAAGATCGGCGGCAAGAACGTGCAGGTGACCAAGCAGTACGAGTACTACAAGTTCAGCGGCGCGTATGACAGCGAAACGCATGAGGCGCTGTGCGACATGTTCTACGCCACCCAGGCCGATGCGCTGGCGGGCGGCGGCAACACCGTGCAGGTGAGCTGCCAGAACGCCAACGGGGCCGACATGCCCTACCAGAAGAACTACTGGACCATCGACCCGGGCCCGATGACCGCCATCAACGCCAAGAAGGGCAATCTGGGCAGCTATCTCGGGGCCCACGTGAACGCCTACAACGTGAAGTAAGCCTTGCCTGAACAGACGCGACGGCCGGACCAGCGATGGTCCGGCCGTTCTGTGTTTCAGCCCATTGCATCGGCCGCGATGCGCAAATGGTGTTCGGTGTCGCCGAACAGCGTTTCGATCATCGCCAGACGCTTGAAATAATGCCCCGCCTTGTACTCCATCGTCATGCCGATGCCGCCGTGCAACTGGATGGCTTCCTGCCCCACCAATCGCGCCGAGCGATTCACCTGCACCTTGGCCTGCGCAATCGCCGCCCGCCGCGCCGCCGCATCCGGCTCGCTGGCCATCATGGCGGCATACATCGTCATGCTGCGCGCCTGTTCCACGGCGATCAGCATGTCCACCGCCCGGTGCTGCAACACCTGAAAACTGCCGATGGCGGTGCCGAACTGGCGGCGCTGTTTCAGGTAATCCACCGTCATCGCCTGCAACGCCGCCATGGCCCCGACCGCTTCGGCGCACAGCGCCGCGATGGCCGTATCAACCACCGCATCAATCACGCGAGCCGCCGCGCCTTCCGCGCCCAGCAGCGCCGAATCCGGCACCGCAACGCCAGACAGCAGAATCTCCGCCGCGCGCAGCCCATCCTGCGTGGCATAGCCGCGCCGTGAGATGCCGTCGGCCGCTGCGTCGAGCAGAAACAGGCTGATGCCCTCCGCATCGCGCCGCCCGCCTGACGTGCGGGCGCTGACCACCAGATGCGTGGCGGAATCGCCGTGCAGCACGACAGATTTTGCGCCATCCAGCACCCGGCCACCCGGCACGCGGCGCGCGGTGACAGCCACATCATGCAGGTTGTAGCGCCCTTGCGGCTCGGTATGCGCGAACGCGATGCGCGCCGTGCCGTCCATCACACGCGCAACAAGTTCATGCCCTACGGCGCGCAGCAATCCGCCGCCCAGCACGACCGAGGCGAAATATGGCTCCAGCACCAACCCGCGCCCGAAGGCTTCCATGACAATCATGGTCTCCACCGGCCCGCCGCCGCTGCCGCCCTGCGCCTCGGCGAACGGCAGCCCCAGCAGTCCCAGATCGGCAAATTCCTGCCACACGGCCGCACTGAAGCCATCCGGTTCGGCGGCATAGGCGGCGCGGCGCGTGAAATCGCCATAGCGTGCCTCGATCAGCTTGCCGGCGCTTTCGGCCAGCAGGCGCTGTTCCTCGCTCAGATCGAAATCCATGGCCGCCTCACAATCCCAGAATCGCCTTGGCGATGATGTTGCGTTGAATCTCGTTCGATCCGCCGTAGATCGAGACCTTGCGGTTGTTGAAATACTGCGGTGCGGCGGTGGCGGCCCAGTCCGGGCCGATGGGCGGTTCGTTGTGCAGCACGCCGTCATCCGCATCCGGCAGGAACGGCAACGCCAATGGCCCGGCCACGCGCAACAGCAATTCCGTGGTGGCCTGCTGCAATTCCGAGCCCTTGATCTTCAGAATCGACGAGGCCGGATCCGGCTTGCCGCCCGCGCCGCGCCTTGCATCGGCCGCCACCACGCGCAACTGCGTCATCTCCAGCGCCTTCAGTTCAATCTCGACGCTGGCCACATCGCGGCGGAACATTGGGTCATCCCACACGGTGCCATCGCCATCGGGCGTCTCGCGCGCCAGACGCTTGATGCGGCGCAGGCGTTCCTTCGACAGGCCGATGCGCGCGATGCCCGAGCGCTCATTGCCAAGCAGGAACTTGGCGTAGTCCCAGCCCTTGTTTTCCTGCCCGACCAGATTTTCAGCAGGCACGCGCACATCATCGAAAAACACTTCGTTCACCTCCCGCCCGCCATCGATGGTCACGATGGGGCGCACGGTGATGCCGGGCGTGCGCATGTCCACGAGAATGAAGCTGATACCTTCCTGCTTCTTCGCCGCCGGGTCGGTGCGGGCGAGCACGAAAATCCAGTCGGCATATTGCGCCAGCGTGGTCCATGTCTTCTGGCCGTTGATGACGTATTCGTCGCCCTCCCGCACCGCGCGGGTTTTCAGTGACGCGAGATCCGATCCTGACCCCGGCTCGGAAAACCCCTGACACCACCAGTCTTCGATGTTGGCGATACGCGGCAGAAACCGGCGCTGCTGTTCCGGGGTGCCGAAGGTGTAGATCACCGGTCCGACCATCTGCGCGCCGAACGGCAGCGGCGGCGGCACGGCTTCGGACTGCAATTCCTCGTTGAAGATGTAACGCTGCACCGGCGTCCAGTCCTGCCCGCCCCAGTGCAGCGGCCAGTGCGGCACGGCCCAGCCGCGCGCATGCAGAATGCGCTGCGCGGTCACGAAGTCCTGTTTGGACAAATGCCGCCCGGCGCTCACCTTGTCGCGGATGGCTTGCGGAATTTGGGTGCGGAAGAAGCTGCGCACCTCGTCGCGGAACGCGATTTCCTCGGGCGTGAAACGCAAATCCATGGCTCAGGTCTTTCCCGTCTGCATCGCGATCTCCTGCTCCAGCACACTGCGCAGCAGCTTGCCCACCGGGCTTTTCGGCAATTCGGCGCGGATTTCCAGCGCGGCGGGAATTTCATGCCGCCCCAGCCGGCCGGCCAGAAATGCGCGCAAATCCCCCAGATCAAACGGCGCGTGCCCATCGCGCAGCACCACGAACGCCTTGGCCGCCTGCCCGCGATAGGCATCGTCAATGCCTGCCACGATCACCTCACGCACCGCAGGATGCTCGTAGATCGCGTTTTCCACCGAAGCCGGATAGACGTTGAATCCGCCCGAGATGATCAGGCTTTTCTTGCGGTCCACGATGCGGAACATGCCATCCGCGTCCAGCACCCCGATGTCGCCGGTCAGAAACCAGCCATCGCAGAACGCGGCGCGGGTTTCCTCCGGCCGGTTCCAGTAGCCGCCAAACACGTTGCGGCCACGGATGGCCAACTCGCCGGTCTCACCCTGCGGCAGTTCCTGTGACGGGTCCGCCAGCGACACCACGCGCACGTCGATGCCGGGCAACGGCACGCCAATCAACCCGGCGCGCATCGGTGCACCCGGCGGAATGCGCGTGCCCGCGGGGCCCGATTCGGTCATGCCCCAGCCGCCGCCAAGCCGCGTGCCGATGATGGCAGTCACCCGCGCCTCGACATCGGCGGGCATCGGCGCGCCGCCGGAATGCGCCCAGCGCAGCGGCGAAAAGTCGAACCCGGCGGCATTATGGTTGGCCAGCGCAATCCACATGGTCGGCACGCCGGACATGCTGCACGCGCCAAGCGTGCCGATGTCGTGCAGCACCTCCGCCACATCAAAGCGCGGATGCAGGATCACCTCCTGCCCCAGCACAAGGCTGCGCAGCAGCACGCAGGTCAGCGCGTAGATGTGAAACAGCGGCAGCACGCCGATGATGCGCAATCCGGGGGCGCTTTCCTCGGGGCCGGCATACAGCACGTAGCTTGCAACGGCGGCGGTCAGGTTGGCGTGCGACAGCATGGCGGCGCGCGGCGCGCCCGTGGTGCCGCCGGTGAATTGCAGCAACGCGAGGTTTTCGGCCCTGATTTGCGGCCATGGCGTGGGCGGGGCTTCGGCGAGGGTTTCCAGCCGCTCCGCTCCCTCGGGCAGCGGTGGCGGCGCATCACCACCCCACACGGCATCCGCCCCCACCAGCAACCTGCCCACCGACCCTTGCGCCTGCAGCGCAGCGGCGGCGTGCAACAGCGCCGGGGTGTCGGTGGTCATCAGCACCCGCGCGCCGCTTTCCGCCAGTTTGGCGGCCAGCACGCGCGGCGGGTCCAGCGGGCTCAGATGCACCACGCAGGCGCCGCAGCGCAGCACGGCGAAAAAGCAAACCGGATGCCACGGCGTGTTGGGCAACAGCAGCGCCACCGCATCGCCCGGCCCTATGCCGCAGCCTTGCAGCGCGCGTGCGGTCCGCTCCACATGCGCGGACAGTGCCGCAAAGCTGATCGGGGCATCATGGTAGCGCAGCGCCGCGCGCCCGCCCCACCGTGCCACCGCGGTATCGAGCAGCGCCGTCAATGTGCCAGTGGCTATCTCCGCGTCCCACGCAAGGCCGGGCCGGTACCACTGCTCCCAGGGCCGCCGTAACCGCTCCAGCGCCGCCTCCCCGCGTTATATCAGCCGAGGGTAGTGCGCCGGGGGTGGTTCCGGCAAACGGCGGCTCAGGCGGGGTCGATGCGCGCCCAGCAATGGTCCAGCACCACCTTGGTCCCGACATGGGCGCGGAAACTGGCAATATCGCCGTCCAGCCAGAACTCCACCCGGATGGTATCGCCCGGCATCACCGGCGAGGAGAACCGGCATTCGATGGTGCGAACCCGAGTGGGGTCGTAGCCGCACAGCGTGCGCACCAGCGCGTGCCCGGCCACGCCCATGGTGGACAGGCCATGCAGGATGGGCCGCGCGAATCCGGCCTGTGCCGCCACATCCGGGTCGGCGTGCAGCGCGTTGCGGTCGGCACTCTGGCGGAACAGCAGCGCCGCCTGTGGCGACGTCGCCAGCGAACACTCGGCATCCGGCGCGCGGTTGGGGATCTCGTGCGGCACCGGCAGCGTGGTCGATGTGCCGCCGCGCCCGCCGTCAGACCGGCACAGCGCGGTTTGCTGCACGCGCGCCAGCACCACGCCGGTGGACACGTTCACAATGTCGCGCCCGCTGACCAGCAACGCGCCCTTGCGGTGGCCGCGATCAATGAAATCAATGCCATGGGTGCGGGCGGCCACCGTGGCTTCAACGGGCAGCGGATTGTACAGATCGATCCGTTCGATCAGATGCACCATCTTCACATAGTTGATGCCGATGTCGCGCGGCCACTCGCCGGGGTGCGACAGCACGCTGGGCATGGTGCAGGCCACCTTGGGGTTTCGTTCATACACGAAATCCAGTTGCCCGCGATCCACCGGGTCCATGCCGTAGCCGGTTCCCAGCGCATACAGCACACAGTCATGGAAAGTGTAGGATTGCCGGATTTCCTCGAAGGGCAACTCACGCAGCCGCGAAAAATCCGGTTGATCGATTTCGTAGGGCAGCAGTTCAGTCTGCAACATGGTAATTGGTTTTACATCGTTCCGTATGAACGTTTGAGTCTTCCGAACAGGGTGGAAAAAGTCCATCCCCAGCCCGCGCAAGTCACCCCCCGGTCAATCGATCCGCTCGAACGCCATCGCCACGCCCTGCCCCACGCCCACGCACATCGTGGCCAACCCCAGCCGCCCCGCGCCGCCCGCCAGCGCCTGCGCGACCGACAGCGCCAGCCGTGCGCCGGACATGCCCAGCGGGTGCCCCAGCGCGATGGCCCCGCCATGCGGGTTCACATGCGCCGCGTCATCGGCAATGCCCAACTGCCGCAGGCTGGCGAGTACCTGGCTGGCGAACGCCTCATTCAGTTCGATCACATCGAAAGCACGCGCCGTCAGGCCCAGCCGGTCCGTGAGTTTGGTCACGGCAGGGACCGGCCCCACACCCATGATGCGCGGGGCCACACCGGCCGAGGCCGCGCCGAGGATGCGCGCACGCGGGGTCAGCCCGAATTTCTCCACCGCCGCCGCCGAGGCCAGCACCAGTGCCGCCGCGCCATCATTGATGCCCGCCGCATTGCCCGCGGTAACGGTGCCGCCGGGCCGCACGATGGGCCGCAGTTTGGCCAGCGCCTCCAGCGTGGTTTCGCGCGGATGCTCGTCGCGGGCCACCGTCACCGGCCCGGCCTTGCCGCCCGGCACCGTCACCGGGACAATCTGCGCGTCAAACACGCCATCCGCCTGCGCGCGGGCGGCGCGCTGTTGCGAGCGCAGCGCGAACGCGTCCTGATCGGCCCGGCTGATGCCGAACTGCTCGGCCACGTTCTCGGCGGTTTCCGGCATGGAGTCGGTGCCGTACTGCGCCTTCATCTGCGGGTTGACAAAGCGCCAGCCGATTGTGGTGTCAAACACTTCCGCACTGCGCTGAAACGCGGTCTCCGCCTTGCCCATCACCAGGGGCGCGCGGGTCATCGACTCCACGCCACCGGCAATGGCTAGCTCAATCTCCCCCGCCTTGATGGCCCGCGCCGCCGAGGCCACCGCATCCAGCCCCGACGCGCACAGGCGGTTGACGGTGTAGCCCGGCTGTTCCGGCGGCAACCCGGCCAGCAGCGCAGCCATGCGGGCCACGTTGCGATTGTCCTCACCGGCCTGATTGGCGCAGCCGAACACCACCTCATCAATATGGTCACGGATCGCGGGCGCACGCTCCAGCACCGCGCGAATGGCAATCGCGGCCAGATCATCCGGGCGGATCGCGGCCAGCGCCCCGGCAAAGCGGCCGATCGGGGTGCGCACCCCGTCGCAAATGAACACCTCACGCATCGTCCCGCTCCCCTGTCCGCCCGGCCACCGACAGATTGACCACGATGGGCCGGTGGTCCGATTTCTGCCGGTCGAGCACGCTGGTCTCCCGGCAGGTCAATCCGCGCACCAGACAGCGATCCAGCCGCAGCGGCAAGACCGAGCCCATCAGATGCGTGGCATGGCGCGGCCCGGCATCGCGAAACCCGGCCAGCAGCACCGGCCCGACCAGATTGAAATCGCCCACGATGGCCGCGCGCTCCGGCAGCGCCGCGGCGATGTGGCGCAACTGGCGGCGGTTGAGCAACTGGCCGTGCGACAGATGCACGTTGGCCACGCTGAACGCGCCCAGATCGGCAATCTGGCTGACCCGCAGCACGATACTGCCTGCGGGCAAGGGAATCACCAGTGGCGGGCGGCGCAGCGGCGCAGGCGTCCAGACCGCAAGGCCGTGGATGCGGCCCGGCAGCGGGGCGCGGGCGTAATGGCCGCCGATCAGGCCGGGCAGCCGGTCGATGTCGTGCGTGGCCTCTTGCATGAACAGCGCATCCGGCCGCTCCTGCAGGACCAGACGCGCCAATTCCTCGGCCGACGCGCCATGCAGCCGCAGCAGATTCCAACTGATCAGCTTCATCCGCTGCCCCGCACTCAAACCCGTGTAAGTCATGGCCCGCGAATCGCGCCAGACGCCAGCGCGGCCTTGCGCCAGACTGTAGCCCCGCCTTCCAGCCCGGACAGCGCCATGAACCCGATGCACGGCCCCAACCGCTTCAAACTCGGCGTGTTCGCCGCCAACGCCGATGGCGGCCTCACGCTGACCCGCGCGCCGGAACGCTGGCAGGCGAAATGGCCAGACATCGTGCGGCTCGCCCAGATGGCCGACCGCGCCGGGTTCGAATTCTTCCTGCCCATCGCGCGCTGGAAAGGGTTTGGCGGTGAGACCAACAGCCGCGAGTGGAGTTTCGAGACCCTCACCTTCGCCGCCGCATTGGCCGGGGCCACCGAGCGCATCGCGCTGTTTTCCACCGTGCATGTGCCCATGGTCCACCCGGTCTTCGCCGCCAAGGCGCTGGCCACCATCGACCACGCCTCGGGCGGGCGGGCCGGGATCAACATCGTCTGTGGCTGGAACCCGGAGGAGTTTCAGGCCTTCGGGCTGGAACCGGTGGCCGAGCGCTACGCGCAAGGGCTGGAATGGTACGACATCATCTGCCGCATCCATGCCGGTGGCGGGCCGTTCGATTACGACGGCGCGTATTACAGACTGCGCGGCGTGTCGGGTCAGCCCGCGCCGCTGCAACGCCCGCGCCCCGTCACGCTGAACGCCGCATTCAGCCCGCCGGGCCGCGACTTCGCCGCGCGCGCCGCCGATTTCCTGTTCACCACCTTCACCAGCATCGACGCCGGGCGCGCCACCATCACCGACATGGCCGCCCGCGCCGCCGCCGCCGGGCGGGAGGTGGGGGTATACACCACCTGCCACGTGGTCTGCCGCCCGGCGCAGGCCGAAGCGGAGGCGGAATACGAGCGCTATGCGGTGACGCTGGAAGACACCGGCGCGGTGGACCGGCACATGGCGGGCAAGGCCGCCAACTCCGGCAGCCATGATGAAAGCGCCTACCGCCTGTACCGCAAACGCTTCGCCGGTGGTGCCGGCACGTTTCCACTCGTCGGCACGCCGCAACACATCGCCGCCCAGATGGTGCACATGAGCGACGCCGGATTTGCCGGGACCACGGTGAGTTTTCTGAACTTCACAGGGGAACTGCCGTATTTTGTACAAACGGTGCTGCCGTTGCTGCGTGAGGCCGGGTTGCGCGGCTGAAAGTCCCGCCGCGCAGCGCCGCACCCCCTGTCATGCGCCGATTTTACTAAGAACGGCGCGGCCGCTGCCGTATAAGCCGCTCAAATCGCAACGCCCGTCCTGCATCCCCGATCATCGCGACCGGACGTGGCGGCTGGCCCTGATCTGGACCCACGCATGCCCTTTCCGCCGCTGAATCCCGCCCTTGAGCGCGCCCTGACCGCGCGCGGCTATGCCGAGCCGACCTCGGTGCAGGAAGCGGTGCTGCAACCCGGCGCGGAAGCGCGCGACCTGCTGGTCTCGGCCCAGACCGGCTCGGGCAAGACCGTCGCCTTCGGGCTGGCCTTCGCCGCGTCGCTGCTGGGTGGCGAGACACGCATGGAGCGCCCCGGCGCGCCGCTGGCGCTGGTGGTGGCCCCCACCCGCGAACTGGCAATGCAGGTGCAGCGGGAACTTGCATGGCTGTATGAACACACCGGCGCCCGCGTGGTGTCCTGCATCGGCGGCATGGATGGCCGCGCCGAGGCGCGGGAACTGTATGCCGGTTGCCACATCGTCGTCGGCACGCCCGGCCGCCTGTGCGACCACCTCACACGCGGGCGGCTCGATCTGTCCGCGCTGCGGGTCGTGGTGCTGGATGAAGCCGACGAGATGCTCGACATGGGGTTCCGCGAGGAACTGGAGCAGTTGCTGAACGCAACCCCGGCCACGCGGCGCACGCTGCTGTTCTCGGCCACCATCGCCCGTGAAATTGCGGGCCTCGCGCGCCAGTATCAAACCGACGCGCTGCGCATCGACACGCTGGTGCGCAACCAGCCACATGCGGACATCGATTACCGCGCAGTCCGCGTCGCCCCGCATGAAGCGCGGCACGCGGTGGTGAACGTGCTGCGCTATTTCGAAGCCCCCGCCGCGCTGGTGTTCTGTGCCACGCGCGAAGCGGTGCGGCATCTGCACGGCGCGCTGGTGGAACGCGGCTTCACCGCCGTGGCGCTGTCCGGCGAGATGACGCAGAACGAGCGCACCCGCGCGTTGCAAGCCCTGCGCGACGGGCAGGCCCGCGTGTGCGTCTGCACCGACGTGGCCGCCCGCGGCCTTGATCTGCCCGATCTGGGTCTGGTGATCCACGCCGACCTGCCGACCAGCCACGAAACCCTGCTGCACCGCTCCGGCCGCACCGGGCGCGCGGGCCGCAAGGGCGTGTGCATGCTGATCGTGCCGAGCAACCGTTACCGCCGCGCCGAGCAACTGCTGCAATCGGCGGGTGTGACCGCGACATGGGGCGGCCCGCCGACCGCCGAATCAATCCGCGCGCTGGATGCCGAACGCCTGCTGGCCGACCCGCTGCTGACCGCCGTGGCCGACCCGGAAGACACCGCACTTGCTGTGGCGCTGCTGGAAGGCCGATCGGCGCAGGACATCGCCGCTGCCCTGATCCGCCTGCACCGCTCGCGCATGCCCGCGCCCGAGGAACTGTCAGACCCGTTCCCGCCGCGCGCCGCCCGCGCGGTGCGCGACACCGCCCCCCGCACGCCATACGTGGCCGCCGAGCGCGAGCCGTTCGTGCCGCGTGAGCCGGGCGGCGAGCGGGAGTCCGCGCCGCGCGATATGGGGCCGATGACATGGTTCAGCATGAATATCGGCCGCCAGAGCAAAGCCGACCCGAAATGGCTGATCCCGCTGATCTGCCGCGTCGGCACCGTCACCAAGCGTGAAATCGGCGCCATCCGCATCTTCGACCGCGAGACCAAGTTCGAAATCCGCGCCGATGCCGCCGCCGCGTTCATCGCGTCAGTGGCCGGCACCGGCGATGGCGAGGTCCGCATTCACCCCACGGTGGCCCCGGCCGCTGCCAGCCGGACCGCGATTGAACGCACCCGCCATCCGGCCCGGCCCGTCACGCACAAGCGTGCGCGCTCCGCCTGACCTCATCCGCCGCGCGGCCGGTTGACGGCACGCGGCGGCCCCGGCACGGCTAGCAGCGCCACCGCGCGCCCGGCGCGCTGGCCGGAGCGCCGATGCCACAGGACCAGCCCAGCACGGCACCATACCGCCAGCCCGCCCCGCGCGGGTGGCGGCGCTTGCCGTTTGTGGCAGTGTTCGGGCCCGGTTTGCTGGTGATGCTGGCAGATACCGATGTCGGCAGCATCGTCACCGCCGGGCAAAGCGGCATGCAATGGGGCTACCGGCTGCTGCCGCTGCAATTGCTGCTGATCCCGGTGCTGTACATCGTGCAGGAACTCACCGTCCGGCTGGGCATCTTCACCCGGCGCGGCCACGGCGAACTGATCCGCAGCATTTTCGGCCCGGTCTGGGCGTTGGTCTCGGCGGCGGGTCTGGTGGTGGCGACGGCGGGCGCGCTGCTGACCGAGTTTTCCGGCGTCGCCGGGGTGGGCGACCTGTTTGGCGTATCGCGCGGCATCACGCTGCCGCTGGCCGCCACGGCCCTGCTGGCCATCGGGCTGACCGGCAGCTATCGCCGGGCGGAACGCGCGGCCATTGTGATCGGCCTGTTCGAACTGGCCTTCTTCGGCGTCGCATGGGCCGCGCGGCCCGGCATGGCGGCGGTGATGGCGCAGTCACTGGACTTGCCGCTGGGCAACCCGGGTTTCCGCTATCTGGTTGCGGCCAATATCGGGGCCGTGGTGCTGCCGTGGATGGTGTTCTACCAGCAATCCGCCGTGGCCGACAAAGGCCTCGGCCCCGAGCACTACATGGCCGCGCGGCTGGACACCGCCGTGGGCGCGGTCATCGCGCAATTGGTCATGGCCGCCGTGCTGATTGCGGCGGCGGCGACGATGGCGCCGGGCGAAGCATCCGCCAGCCTTGGCAGTGTCGGTGCGCTGAGCAAGGCACTCACCCCGTTTCTGGGCGAGCAAACCGGGCGGATGGTGTTTGGACTCGGCGCGCTGGGGGCGGCCCTGGTGGCGGCGATTGTGTCCTCACTCGGGCTGGCATGGGGGCTGGGCGAATTGGCCGGGTATCGCCGCGTGCTGGAAGACCACCCGCTGCGGGCGCGCTGGTTTTCCGCCGTGTATGCGGTGTGCGTGACGGCGGGCGCACTGGCGGTGGGGATAGCGCCCGATCTGGTTTCGCTGAATGTCGGCGTGCAGGTGATGAACGCGCTGCTGCTGCCGATGGTGCTGGGGCTCCTGATCCGGCTGGCCATGGTGGCGCTGCCGCCCGAGCGGCGGTTGCGCGGCTGGTATCTGTGGCTGGTGCTGGCCGTCAGCGGGATCACCGCCCTGCTGGGCGTGGCAGGTGCGCTGACCTCAGGCGGCTGACGCACAGCCCGGATTCTGCGCCGCGCAGGCAGCGGCAAACCCGTCCGAGACAAACTCGGGGCGCTTGTACAAGCCCTTCAGCCAGCTTGCCAGCACGCAGAGTTCTTCCAGCTTCACCACCTCATCCAGCGTGCCGGGCGGAAAGCGGATGGCAAAGCTCGTGGCGACCACGCGCAGCACCTCCTCGATATCCTCGATCTTCAGGCCGCAATCAGTCTCCAGCACGGCGGCGCGGGTCAGGACGGCTTCGTCCACGCCATAGTCGTCGCGGATCAGCTTCACGATCCAGCGGAACATGTGCATCCAGTTCTTCACATCATCAGCCGGTCGCGCCATCGCCCTGTCCGTGCCGTGGCTTGGATGTTGTGGCAGACGCAGATGGCCAAAGCCTTAACCGGGCGCGGTCACGCCCATCCCGGCGGCGGGGTGAACCCGCCGCACACCTGCTCAATGCAGGCCGCCGCCGCGATGGTGGTGCGGTCACCATACAGGGGGCCCACAATCTGCACGCCAATCGGCAAGCCGGAGGCGGACATTCCAATCGGCGCGGTGCTGGCGGGCAGCAGTGCGACCCCGATCACACCCGGCCAGAACACCAGATCGTCGTAGCGCACCTTGGTGCCGCCCACGTCCACCACACGGTCCCAGTACGGTTCCGATTCCATCAGCGGCAGCGCCGGGGTGGCGAAAGCCGGGCACAGCAGCACGTCCCAGTCGCGGAAGAACCGGCCCCACGACCGGCGGAGCTGATGGCGGCGCTCGTTGAGCGACAGCCACTCCCGGTGGGTCATGCCGGTGGCGCGCAGCATGACCGCCCCGGCGGTCATGTCGTCCGCTGCAAGGGTCGTCTTGAATCCGAGCCGTTCGGCAAACGCGGCGGGCGGCATGCGTGCGGTCCATGCGGCATCCAGCAGCTTCAGATACAAATGCCACGCTTCGGTGACGTCGAAATCCGGCCGCGCCGTCTCGCTCACCTGCGCGCCCCCGGCGGCGAGCCGGCGCGCGGTTTCACGGATCAGCGCCACCGTCTCGGCATCCGTGACCTGCCCGGGTTGCTCGGCCCACACCGCCACCCGCAGGCCGCGCAGCGTCGTGGCGCGCGGTGGCGGCAAGGTGATGGCCAGATCGCTGTCGACAGGGTCCGGTCCGGCTATCGCATCCAGCGCCAGCGCCAGATCGCGCGCCGAGCGGGCAATGGGGCCGATGGCGGCGAGATCACTGCCCGAGGCCGAGCCCGCCACCATCGAGTGGCCGCGCCCGGGGCACAGCATCCACGTGGGCTTGTGGCCGAACAGGCCGCAGAAATGCGCGGGTACACGGATGGACCCGCCGATATCGCTGCCGATTTCCAGCGCCGACAGCCCCGCCGCAATCGCCGCCGCACTGCCGCCCGATGAGCCGCCCGGCGTGTGCGCGGCGTTCCACGGGTTGACCGTGGTGCCATAGACCGGATTGTAACTCTGCCAGTCGGCCAGCGCGACCGGCACGTTGGTCTTGCCGAACACCACGGCACCCGCCGCCTCCAGCCGCTGCAACGCCAGCGCATCCTCACCCGCCTTGTGGCCGCGCCGGTCGGCGAACCCCCAGGTACTGGGCTGACCGGCAAGGTCGAAACTCTCCTTCACGGTCATCGGCACGCCGAACAGCGGCCCGGTGCGCGGTCCTTGGTCAAGCTGCCGGGCACGGGCGCGCGCTCGCGCGAAATCCCGCACCACCACCGCATTCAGCGCGCCATCCAGCCGTTCGGTGCGGGCGATGAAATGCTCCAGCAGTTCCAGACAGCCGATTTCGCCGCCTCGCGTCAGTTCGGCCAGACGCCATGCGGGCAGGAAGGAGGGGTCCATGGTGGGCCTTCAATTCTCGTTGCGGCATCTTCGGCACCGGCACGCGGCGGTGTCCAGAGCCTGCGCCGGGCGCTACGCTCCCGCCCCCAACGGAGACGCCACCGATGCACCGCAAGCGCGCATGACCGCCGCCCGCGCCCCCTACCCCGACGCGCTGCGCGGGTACGGCATCCTGCTCGTCGCTTGCATCCACGCCTTCGCCTATCTGGACCTGCCGGTCACGGGCGGATGGGCGGTGCCGTGGTTTCTGGCGCATCAGATTGCGGTGCCGATCTTCTTTCTGGCCGATGGCTGGATCACCGCGACACGCCACAAACAGGGCTACACCATGGCCGAGGGCGGGCAGATGCTGCTGGCTTCGGCCCAGCGCCTGACGGTGCCGTGGGCAGTGTTCTCGCTGCTGTATCTGGCCACCCGCATGGCCGGGGAGCGCGCAGGCGTGCTGGGCGGAGAGACGGTGCTGCCCGATGGCGTGGCCAGCATTCCGCTGGCGCTGTGGCGCGGTGCGGCGGCGGGGCATCTGTATTTCCTGCCCGCGCTGTTGCTGGTGCGCGCCGCCACCGTGCCGCTGCTGCGATTGGTGGCCGGCCGTCCGGGCTGGGCGGCAGCGCTGGCCGTGCTGCTGATGGTGGG
>CAIPHQ010000509.1 GCA_903864895.1 uncultured Rhodospirillales bacterium | reverse complement strand
GACCAGGCGGCGCTGCCGCCGATGGAACACCCGGATTTCGACGGCCGCGCCTACGCCATCGCCGCCGGGTCACAGCGCCTGCTGGAAGCCGCCGGCCTGTGGGACCGGCTGCCCTATCCGGCCGGGCCAATCCGCGACATTCGTGTGACCGACGGCAAGGTTGGCCGTCCCGCCTCGCCGCTCCATCTGCATTTCGGCGCGTGGGAAGCCGGGGCCGAGGCGTTCGGCTGGATGGTGGAAGCCCGCAGCCTGCGCATGGCGCTGAACGCACGGCTGAACGCCATGCCCAACGTGGCGCTGTTCGCCCCGTCCAAAATCGACGCCGTCCGCAGCGATGAGGGCGCCGTGGTGCGCGTGGCGGGCGGGCCGGAGATTGCCTGCCAATTGGTCATCGCCGCCGAGGGCCGCCGCAGTCCGTTGCGTGAGGCGGCCGGTATTCCGGTCACACGGCTGGACTACAAGCAGACCGGCATGGTGTTCGCCATCGCCCACGCCAAGCCGCACAACGGCACGGCGCTGGAGCATTTCCTGCCCGCAGGCCCGTTCGCGCAACTGCCGATGGCGCCGTCGGACGCCGCCGAGAACCTCAGCGCCATCGTCTGGACCGAACGCCGCGCCGCCGCCGCGCAATTGCTCGCCCTGCCCGGCGCCGCCTTCACCCGCGAAGCCGCCCGCCGCCTCGGCGGCCATCTGGGCGAAATCCGCCTGCTGGGCAAACGCTGGAGCTACCCGCTCACCGCCATGCACGCCCACCGCTACATGGACACCCGCCTTGTGCTGGCCGGCGACGCCGCGCACGGCGTGCACCCCATCGCCGGACAGGGCCTGAACCTCGGCTTCGCCGACGCGGCGGCACTGGCCGATCTGCTGATTGCCGCCCACGACCGGAGCGAAGACCTGGGCACACAAGCCCTGCTGCGCCGCTACCAATCCGCCCGCCGCCCCGCCAACCTGGCCATGCTGGCCGCCACCGACGTGCTGGACCGCCTGTTCAGCACCGACAACCCGGCCCTGCGGCTGGCCCGCGATGTGGGCATCGCGGCGGTGCACCGGCTGCCGCCGCTGAAGCGGGCGTTCATGCGGGCGGCGATGGGGGGCGCGTCGTAGTGGCAGGCGGCGAACGCCGGATTGCCGTGGAAGCGGCACTGATTGCCGAGGCAGATGCGGACATCGAAGCCGGCCGCATTGTCGAGTCCGCCGCCGTGAACGCTTGGATCAGGAGCCTCGGCCCCGATCACGAACAGCCCGCGCCGACCCCTCCCCCAACCCCCTCCCGCAAGGGGAGGGGGCTTAACATCCTGTCATAGCACGAACGTTCCCCCTCCCCTTGTGGGAGGGGGCAGGGGGAGGGGTTGGGGCGGGTCGCTGGAATTGGCGGTCATCAACCAAGCGGCAACACCCGGCAGGCTGTGGCGGGTTACAGAGTTAAACCCACGGCCAGCAGCCCGGCGCGGGAAGCAAGGCGCGCAATCGCCTGCCAATGATTGCCACGGCCATCGAACGGCTGCGTGAGCATCCGTGCCGGTATGCGTTCGGCGGCCATTCCGGAGTGCGTAAGTTGCCATGCAGCGGCGGCGACCGTGCGCTCTATCGGGTGCAATCCGGCACCGGTCGCGACGAAACGGCTGGCGATTTTTGGGTCTTGCGGGTCTTTGGCCCGGGGCAGTGTCACGCGGAAATTTGAACCCGCTGGACGACCACTCTCACCACCAATATGTTCGGTTCCGCCACTGGC
Organism: uncultured Rhodospirillales bacterium; assembly: GCA_903864895.1. Lineage (GTDB taxonomy): Bacteria > Pseudomonadota > Alphaproteobacteria > Acetobacterales > Acetobacteraceae > CAIPHQ01. The sequence goes on along the minus strand of CAIPHQ010000509.1, from coordinate 14,562 downwards.
GTGCAGGACCACTTGGTCAACATCGGCAACACGGCGCTTGGGCTGGCGCGGGATGTGGCGGTTGCGGTAGTGCACTGGCTGTCACCGCTGAAACGGGCGCTTATTCGAGCGGCGATGGCGGGAGGGGCTCATCGTTTTCGACCCGAAGCGGTCAACTGGAGCAAAGACTTGAATGGCCGGGATTGGCCGAACGCGGACGGGCCGCTATCGAGTGGGAGGAGGGGGAAAGCGGACATCCGTTGCCCCGAGCCTCCCGGCAGCTCTCGACCAACTTAAGCCGTTCCGATGCAGTGCCGGGAACGTCGGCTTACGCCGGAACCGGTCGGCAACGCACCTCACGGATAATGCTCTTCGATCGCGCGCTCCAAGCCTTCGATACGCCCTTTAAGGTGCTGCCACTCCGCTGCTGCACTCTGACTCTCGGCCATATTCAGGAAAACATTCACTTGGTCGGCCGCGCTGCCCGACCGGCGGTGCAGCATGTGGAGCAGTTCTGCCTGGACCTCGAGCAAGGAAGGGCGATCGCTGGGCGATATCGCGAGGCAAGCCGCCACCAAATCTGCTATATCCTGATCTTCGAGCGTCTGCGCGACCGGGCAGCCATCGCTAGTCCATCTGCACCAGAGATTGTTCTTCTGCCAGCGATTAAAGCCAGGATTGATGTGGCGATGCCAGTCGCCGCTGCGCTCGCCGATCGGGTGGACGCCGCGCGACATGAGCTCGTGGAGTATTATCCCAACCACGAACACACTGGTGCATTCGCCAAGCTCAGTTTTGTGCCATTGCTCCGGTGCCATATAAGGGCGCGAACCTGTAAATTCGCCAATCTCGGCTGCAAGATTGACGCTGCCAAAGTCCGCTACCAAAGGGCGCAGCCACAAATCGGTCGGCGGAAGGGTAAAGTTAGATTGGAGATCGCGAACGAAAATATTTTGCGGCTTCAGGTCCTGATGGACCAAGCCGCGGGCATGACAATGCGCCAGACCTGCCGTGAGCTGGGTCATCAGCGACAAGCGCCCAATGTCACACCAGTCAGGATTTTCGATGAAATCAGACAGATCGCCTTCCCACCGCCGGAAATAAGCAATTGGCACTCCTAGAATGAGCATCACATTAAATGGCCAATGCACGTTGGGATGGTAATGCGCTGCTGCTTGCAGCTTAATCTCGCGCAGGAAGCGCTTCGCGCGCACGGCTGGTGAGAGGTTTTGGCGCCATCGCGGGAATTTGGCGCACGTCAGGCGAGGAGACACTCCATCGCCATTGTCGAGAAAGACAATTTCGCCCGAAAAGCCAGCGGCTGTGTCGATTGCTTTGTCCGCCTTTCCCCACAAAGCGAGAAGTTGACCACGGCTGTGAGCAGGAAGCTCGTAAAAGGCATCAGGCGATAGCATGGTCATGACATCCCTAGGAATTGGACGGAGGCTTTACGCCATACTCGACCGGATTGCTTGGGTCGGAACTAATTGGGGGACTGTCTTCGCTTTGTGGCTTCCGAATAGGCTGCTTGAGCGCATTCATCGCTTGAAGCCGGCCGGCCGGGCCGGAATCGACTAGGATTGCTCGTTCCCGGACTGATCGCCACAGGCATCTGAATGTCCGGCCTGTCCAACACCCGCCGTTCATGATCACGCTCGCCAACGGCAGCAACGTCCCAGAGACTGGTGAAGTGGCCCCTCGCCGGAGGCGAGGAGCGAACAGTTCAAATTTCGGTATTCTCGGCAAGGGCAAGTGCGTCTTCCACGTCGACGCCGAGATATCGCACGGTGTTCTCGATCTTGGTATGGCCAAGTAATATCTGCACGGCGCGAAGGTTGCCGGTGGCCTTGTAGATGATCGACGCCTTTGTCCGGCGAAGCGAATGGGTGCCATACTCCTCACGGCGTAAACCAACACCGCTGACCCACTCATCGACGAGTCGCGCGTATTGGCGCGTGCTAATGTGATCAGCCCGATTGACACGGCTTGGGAAGACATAGTCTGCCAGTGTTCCGCCCCTCCGTTCCAGCCAGGCAAGCAGGCTAGCTCGTGCATCCGTTAGCAACTCGAACTGGACCGGCCGACCGGTCTTCTGCTGCACGACAATTGCACGTGCGCGAATTTGTCCGCCAATCACCAAGTCACCGATTTTCATCCTAACCACGTCGCAGCCACGCAGCTTGCTATCGATCGCCAAATCGAACAACGCTCGATAACACAGCCGACGATGCTGGTCAAGGAAAAAGCGGATGGCCCAAACCTGCCTTGGCTTTAGCGCCCGTTTCGCACCGACTTTCCGCCCAGCGTTCCATGCACGTCGGTCAGACGCCGCAGGGTCAAACTCCGACATACCCATGATCATTCTCCAATGGCCGGGATGGCCAAAGGAGAAACTAGTCGGCCGCCGACGTCAGCAGCCGTGGCACGGCGGGTCTCGACCCAAGGCGGACACTCGCGGCGCGAGGGCAATGGGCCCGTTTACGTCCGTCGTGCGCGGTATGCCGCCTCGGCGCGTTCAAGTTCAACCTCGCCGGGCAACTTGGGAATTTCCATCCAGTGGGTCGGTTCAACCGTCAGGCGCTTCGGCGAATCGAAAGGGTCAGACATCAAGTGATCGCTTAGGTCGAGCGCGAAAAGTGGGGGGCGTTCGCCCTCCAGTGCGACCGTCATCAAACCGCAAACCCCGTCGTATGCGCTGAGCGCATCTGCTTGCGTTGGATGTCTGCCTTCGTGAGAGAGATCGTTGCGGGCTTTCCGGGCGTTCGAAAGTGATGCGACCGTCCCCTTCGAAAGGATGCCTTTCTGAAAGAGCAACTCTATCCGAGCCGAGGCCGTCCAAGTGCGTGTGTCGGTGAGTTGAGCACGCCGAGCGCGGGTGGCGTCCTCGGCGACGGTCGGCTCCACGACGTGCCGTCGCCATAACTCCGAGATCACCTGCTCGGCCACAATCCACGTATTCGCGAGCGCCGCTCCCCAATCCCGGCGTGCAATACCAGTGACCCCTCGGAGAAAGTAATCGCCCCGGACAGCGGGCAGACGGTTCAGAGTGCCGAGCCCAATTCGCATCGCCCGCGCTAGAGAGTCAAACTTAACAGTGCGAGGCTGATACAGCGCGATAGCGTCTAGTGGGGAAGCGTGGCCATGCCGAATGTGTAGGTGGAATCTGTTTGGGGCTGACGTCCCCGAGCGGCTACTGCGTATGTAACGCCAATCAATTATTGAGCCGAAGTCCAGCCCATCCGGGGTGATTGCCTCACAGTAGACGCCGCCCAATAGAAGTCCTGCCAAGCACCGATTAAGACACTCGACTGCCGATTGGTCTGATCTCAGTTCAGGCAACGGCGGGAGCGCGAGCGCACCGTCTCGCGACACAACTAGATGGTATGGCGGGGCTAGCCCCACGTCGAGACCGCCCGCCATTTCGTGGAGCGCCGCGTAGTCCCAATGACGACCGTTGACCTGCTCGATTGTGCAAGCCCAAGGCTCGAAAGCGTCTGCTTCGACAATTCGGAACGGATGAATGTATCCGATGAAGCATGGCACGCGCCGCTTCGCCAGTTCGTCGGCTGTCAATTGCCCGTCGCTCTCGTTCCTCATAAGGCCATGATAATGCGACTCTGAACGGATCGCCACGGAGTCCCAGCGCGTGTTGCCCTGACATTCCCTCAACGTCTGCTCACCACCCCTTCTCGCCGTTCACATCCAGCAAGCACGTAACTGGCACCCTCACTGAACGAACGACAGCTTTCAGGCGCGTCTGAGCCCTCGCTGAACGACGACAATGGGCGCAATCCCGGCGTTGCCAAGCTGCGCATAGTATGTCCGAACCCCAACCCGGCCACTAGCCACGCTCCCCGCCCTACCCCGCCACCAAATGCCGCACCGTCCCCCCCAGCATCTCTGCCACAATCGCCCGATGACACTGCGTATGCTCCCGCTCAAAACACAGCAAACAGCACGCCGCCTCCCGCACCGCCTCGCGCGCCTGCGCCAATTCGAACTGCGCCTCCGGGCTTTCCATATGGGCGCGGAAAATCCGGTGCATCGCGGCCACGTCGCCATGCCGCACCGCGTCGCGCCCCGGCTTCGGCGTGCCCAGCGCCCGCAGATGCGTGTAGCGAATGCCGGAGGCCGCCAGCGTGCCGCCCAGCAGCGTCTTGGAAAATCCCGGCTTGCGGCTTTGCGGCACGGCGCGGATGTCCAGCAGATGCGCAACCCCGGCCCCGGTCAGCGCGCCGGTCACGCCGTCCAGCGTCGCACCCTCATAGCCGATCGTGAACAGGCCAGGGGTGAACAGGCCGGGGGTGAACAAATCCGGCATCGCTAGCCTGCCGCCACCCAGTCTTCGATCAGGCGGCGGGCGATGCTGTCGTTGCGCGGCACCTGAAACCCGTGCCCGGCGTGGTTGCGGATCATGTCGCGGGTGAACCAGCGCGCGTCGTCCAGTTCGTCGCGGTCCAGCACGATCTCGTCCGTCAGCGCCTCGCCATAAAACCCCAGCATGATCGAGGCCGGGAACGGCCAGGGCTGGCTGGAATGGTAATGGATGCGGCCCACGCGAATGCCCGCTTCCTCAAACACCTCGCGCGCCACCGCTTCCTCCAGCGTCTCACCCGGTTCCACGAACCCGGCCAGCGTGGAGTACATGTTGGCGATGGGAAACCGCCTGGAGTGGCCCAGCAGCGCCCGGTCGCCACGGGTGATCAGCATGATCACGGCGGGGTCGGTGCGCGGAAAATGCTGCGCGTTGCAGGCGGGGTTGGTGCAGGCCATCATGTGCCCGGCGCTGCGCGCCTCACAGACGGCACCGCACACGCCGCAGAAGCCGTGCCGGTTGCGCCAGTGCATCAGGCCGCGCGCATGGGCCAGAATCGAGGCTTCGTCCGGCGGCAGCATGCCCGGCACGGCGCGCAGGTCGGTGAACGCGCCCAGTTCCGGCGGCAGCAGCGGGGCCGGGTCTTCGGCGGCGGACACATCCACCGTGAACAGCGGCCTGCCCTCGAACAGCCCCAGAAACGCCCATGGCCCGCCGGCCACGCGCAACGCCGCGGCGGCCTCGGCGGTCAGGAACACCGCTTCCGGGTGCCCCTCCGCCACGCCGCGCATCAGGTTGCGGGCGCGCCAGACCGGCGCCCACAGCGTATCCGGCGCGGCGAGGGCTGCTTCGAGCCACGCGGCGTCGTCGCGCAGATGTCCGGCGCGGTCCAGCGGGCTGCCGCTGTAGGGATTGGGTCGGGTGGCGAGGATCAGGGTCACGCGGGCCTCGGCAAACAAGGCGTCGACCCTGCCACGCGCGCGGCGGGCGGGCAACCGCACGGCCCCGGCTTGCGGAGTGGCGCGTTTGGCGTGATATGGTGGGTTTGGGAGGTCGGCGGCGGACGAGCGCCTTGCCAACCCGGTCAGGTCCGGAAGGAAGCAGCCGCAGCGAGTAACCGCTTGGGTCGGTGTCCGGCCTCCCACCCCGCAACCCTTTAGGGGCCGCGTCGCGGCCGGTGACATACCGCCGCGCATGTCCGGGTTGTTTGCAGACGATCCCCCGCTGCCCGATGCCCCGCCGCCTGATGGCCCGGGGCTGTTCGGGGACGCTTTGCCCACATTGGTGCCGCAGGCCGCGCCCTACCGGGTGCTGGCGCGCAAATACCGCCCGGCGACCTTCCCCGACCTGATCGGGCAGGAGGCGATGGTGCGCACGCTGCGCAACGCCTTCGCGCTGAATCGGGTGGCGCACGCCTTCATGCTCACCGGGGTGCGCGGCGTCGGCAAGACCACCACGGCGCGCATCATCGCCCGCGCGCTGAACTGCATCGGGGCCGACGGCACCGGCGGCCCCACGCCCGACCCGTGCGGCGTATGCGCCAATTGCGTGGCCATTCTGGCCGACCGCCACCCCGACGTGACCGAGATGGACGCCGCCAGCCGCACCGGCGTGGACGACATGCGTGAGGTGATCGAAGCCACCCGCTTCCGCCCGATGCAGGCGCGCACCAAGGTGTTCATCATCGACGAGGTCCACATGCTGTCGCGCAACGCGTTCAACGCGCTGCTGAAGACGCTGGAGGAACCGCCGCCGCACATCACCTTCATCTTCGCCACCACGGAACTGCGCAAGGTGCCCGTCACCGTGCTGTCGCGCTGCCAGCGCTTCGACCTGCGCCGGGTGTCGGTGGCCGAACTCTCCGCCCATTTTGCCCGCATCGCCGGGAAGGAAGGGGTCGCCATCGCGCCCGAGGCACTTGCGCTGGTGGCCCGCGCCGCCGATGGCTCGGTGCGCGACGGTCTGTCGCTGCTGGACCAGGCCATCGCGCAGGGCACGCCCGGCGAGACCATCGAAGCCGCCGCGGTCGCCGACATGTTGGGGCTTGCGGACCGGGAGGCGGTGTTCGACCTGTTCGAGGCGGTCATGGGCGGCAAACCCGCCGCAGCCCTGGCATTGACCGACCGCGCGCATGAGCGGGGGGCCGATCTCGGCGTGATGCTGCAGGACCTGCTGGAACTGCTGCACATCGTCACCCGCCTGAAAGCCGTGCCCGCGCTGCGCGACAGCCCCGATCTGCCGGAAGCCGAGCGCACGCGCGGGGCCGCCTTCGCCGATCGCCTGTCCATGGCCGCGCTCGGCCGGGCGTGGCAGATGCTGATGAAAGGCATCGGCGAGGTCGAACAGGCCCCGGACCGCCGCGCGGCGGCGGAAATGATCCTGATCCGGCTCTGCTACGCCTCCGACCTGCCACCCCCCGGCGATCTGGTGCGCCGCCTGACCGAAGGCGGCAGCCTGCCTGCCGCCGCAGCCCCGTCCATGCCCTCCGGCGGTGGCGGCGGCGGCGCCCGCGCGGTCGCCAACGGCGCCCCCGCCCGCATGGCCGAACCGGCGGCCGATGCCGCCCCGCGCCTCAGCAGCTATCGCGACGTGGCCGCCATGGTCGCCACACGGCGCGAACCCACGCTGCACGCGCATCTGGTGCATTCGGTGCACGTGGTCCGCTTCGCCCCCCCGGTGATCGAGTTGCGGCAGGAACCGGATGCGCCCCGCGATCTGGCCGCCCGCCTCGCCGCCGTGCTCACCGAGGCCACCGGCACGCGCTGGACCATTGCGCTGTCCACCGCGCCCGGTGAGCCGACGCTGGCCGAGCAGGGCGAAGCCGCCGACGCCGAACGGCGCAGCGCCGCCATCGAACACCCGCTGGTGCGCGCCATTCTCGACACATTCCCCGGCGCACGCATCGAAACCGTGCGCGACGGCAGCGCCGATGCCTATGGCCTGCCGGCCGCCGCCGCCGCCGCCGTGGAACCCGGCGGGCCGGATTTCGCCCCCATCGACGCCGAACCGGCAGACATGCTGCCTGATGACTGGGAGAACTGAGATGAAGAACATCGCCGGGCTGATGAAACAGGCCAGCCAGATGCAGAAGAAGGCCGAGGACATGCAGGCGGCGCTGGAAGCCGCCATCATTCCCGGCGTGTCCGGCGCAGGCATGGTCTCACTGACCATCAGCGGCAAGGGCGACCTGAAATCCATCACGATCGACCCCAAGCTGGCCGATCCGAACGAGATGGAAATGCTGCAGGACCTGATCATCGCCGCCTACGCCGATGCGTCGCGCAAGATGGAAGCCATCAAGGCCGAGGAAATGCAGAAACTCACCGGCGGGCTGAACCTGCCTGCGGGCATGAAACTGCCGTTCTAGGCCACGGGGCGCACGCCTGGTGGGCGGCCCGGAAGTCGAGCGGCTGATCGCGCTGCTGTCCAAGCTGCCGGGCCTCGGCCCGCGCTCGGCGCGGCGCGCGGCGCTGCGGCTGTTGCAGCACCCGGAGACAAAACTGGTCCCGCTGGCCAACGCCATGGCCGAGGCGGCGCGGGCCGTGCGGGTCTGCGCCGTGTGCGGCAATCTGGACAGTGCGGACCCGTGCAGCATCTGTGCCGACCGCAACCGTGACCGCACGCTGATCTGTGTGGTCGAAGGTGTCGGTGACCTGTGGGCGCTGGAGCGGGCCAGCGTGCATCGCGGCCTGTACCACGTGCTGGGCGGCACGCTGTCGGCACTCGCCGGCACCGGGCCGGATGATCTGAACGTCGCCGCCCTGCTGGCGCGGCTGCACAACAACGAGGTGGCGGAAGTGATCCTGGCCCTGGGTGCAACCGTGGATGGCGCCACCACCGCGCATTGGCTCACCGACCGGCTGCGCCCGCTGGGTGTCGCCGTCAGCCGCATCGGCCACGGCATGCCCATCGGCGGCGCGCTGGAAGTGCTGGACGACGGCACGCTGGGCGCCGCACTGCGCGCAAGGCGGCCGCTGTGAGCGGCCCGCGCGCGGTCGATGCCAGCGCCGCCGGCATTCTCGCCCGGCTCGACCGGCTGCCTGCCAGCCGGGCGCTGTGGAAGCTGGTGATCCTTCTGTCCGGCGGCGCGGTGTTTGAACTCTACGACCTGCTGATGACCGCCTATGTCAGCCCCGGGCTGGTCCGCGCCGGCATTTTCGAGGCCGGGCACAAGGGTTTCCTCGGCCTACCGGATCAGGCGGCGTTCGCCTCCGTCACCTTCCTCGGGTTGTTTCTGGGCACCATCGGCTTCAGCTATATCGCCGACCGCTACGGCCGCCGCGCCATCTTCACCTATGCGCTGCTGTGGTACAGCGCCGCCACGCTGATCATGGCGTCACAGGACACGCGGCTGGGCGTGGACATCTGGCGCTTCATCGCCGGTATCGGCATCGGCGTGGAACTGGTCACCATCGACAGCTACATCGCCGAGCTTGTGCCCAAGTACATGCGCGGGCGGGCGTTCGCGCTGAACCATGTGGTGCAGTTCTGCTCGGTGCCGCTGGCCGCCCTGATGGGCTACATCTTCGTGCCCATCGACCCGTTCGGCATTCAGGGCTGGCGCTTTGTGGCAGCCTTTCCGGCGCTGGCCGCCATCGCCGTGTGGTGGATCCGCCGCGCCGTGCCGGAAAGCCCGCGCTGGCTGGCGCAGCATGGCCGTCTGGCGGAAGCCGACCGCGTCACCGCGATGCTGGAAGCCCGCGTCTCCGCCGAAACCGGGCCATTGCCGCCGCCACTGCCCGCGGTGCGCGTGGCCGAACAGGCCAAGCCGCGCTTCGTGGAAATCTGGCAGCCGCCCTACCGCCGCCGCACCATCATGATGATGGTGTTCAATTTCTGTCAGGCCATCGGCTTCTACGGCTTCGCCTCATGGGTGCCGCAACTGATGGCCGCGCAGGGTGCCAGCGTGACCAAAAGCCTGCTGTATTCACTGATCACCGCCATCGCCAGCCCCACCATTCCGCTGCTGTTCCTGCTGTTCGCCGACAGGTTCGAGCGCAAATGGCAAATCGTCGCCGCCGCCTTCTGCACCGCCACCTTCGGGCTGCTGTTCACGCTGTCCAGCGCGCCGGTGTGGCTGATCCTGTGCGGCGTGGTGATCACCGGGTCGAACAACCTGCTGAGCTATTCCTACCACTCGTACCAGGTGGAGCTGTTCCCCACCCGGCTGCGGGCGCGGGCGGTGGGGTTCGTGTATTCGTTCAGCCGCCTGTCCACCGTGGTGAACAGTTTCATGATCGCGTTCTTCCTGCAGAACTTCGGCACCACCGGCGTGTTCGGCTTCATTGCCGTGGCCATGCTCGTGGCGGTGATCTCGGTGGGCGTGTTCGGCCCGAACACGCGCGGGCGGGCGCTGGAGGAGATTTCGGGGTAACTACCCCGCAAACCCCGCCAGAAAATACACCGCCCCGGCCGCACCGCAGGCCAGCAGCGCCGGGATCATGCCCACCTTGAAGCGGAACACCGCCAGCAGCGCCGCTGCCGCCAGCACGGCGGACGCGGGGTCGATGCTCGACAGCACCGGCGCGTCCACCCGCCACACGGTCACGGTCTCGCGGAAGATGGTGTGGACCGCGAACCACACCGCCAGATTCAAAATCACCCCCACCACGGCCGCCGTGATGGCGGACATGCCCGCATTGAGGGACTTGCTGTTGCGCAGTGCCTCGATGAACGGGGCACCGAGGAAAATCCACAGGAAGCACGGCGCGAACGTCACCCATGTCGCCAGCAGCCCGCCCAGCGCGCCCGCCCAGAGCGGGTTGAGGCTGCCGGGGTCGCGGAAGGCGGCCATGAAGCCCACGAATTGCAGCACCATGATCAGCGGGCCGGGCGTGGTTTCCGCCATGCCCAGCCCGTCCAGCATTTCGCCGGGGCGCAGCCAGTGGAAATGCTGCACCGCCTCCTGCGCCACATAGGCCAGCACCGCATACGCGCCGCCGAACGTCACCACCGCCATCTTGCTGAAGAACACGGCAATCCGGGTGAACACGTTGTCCGCTCCCAGACCCAGCCAAAGGGCTGCCACCGGGGCCAGCCACAGCACCAGACAGATGCCCGAAATCCGCAACGCCTGCGCCAGCCGGGGCTGCGCGTGCGCAGGCAGCGTCTCCCCCAGACGGCTTTCAGCGTCCGTCAGCCCCGGCTTGCCGCCGCCATGCCCGCCGCCGCCCTGAAATGCGGGCAGCCCGGCGCGGCCCCCGGCCCAGCCGATCACGAACGCGCCCGCGATGATGACGGGGAACGGCACGCCAAACACGAAAATCGCCAGAAACGCCGCCGCCGCCAGCCCGCGCATGGCGTTGTTGCGCAGCGCCCGCTGCGCCACCCGCCGCACGGCCGCCAGCACAATGGCCAGCACCGCCGGTTTCAGCCCGAAGAACAGCCCGGCCACCACCGCCACATGCCCGAACGCGGCATAGATCAGGCTGAGCGCCATGATCGCCACCGCCCCCGGCAGCACAAACAGCCCGCCCGCCAGCAACCCGCCGGGAATGCCGTGCATCAGCCAGCCAATATAGGTGGCCAGTTGCTGCGCCTCCGGCCCCGGCAGCAGCATGCAGTAGTTCAGCGCGTGCAGAAACCGGCGTTCTGAAATCCATTTCTGCTCGTCGAGCACGATGCGGTGCATCACCGCAATCTGCCCGGCCGGCCCGCCGAAACTCAGCGCGGCCACGCGCAGCCACACGCGAAACGCGGCGGCGAAGGATACCCCGTGGGTCATGCCACCCGCCCCCCGCGCGGCTTGCCAGCGGGCCAGTTGTGCGACTCTCCGGTGGCATCGCGCGCCCAGCGGTAGAACGCGTCATACAGCGTCATTCCCGCCGCCAATTGCGCCAGATCATCGGCAAACATGCGCGACAGCCCCAGGGAGGCGGCGAGCAACCCGGCGGCTTCCGGTGCCAGATCAAGCCGTGCCGTATCCGCCCCGCGCACAATGGCGGCCAGACGCTGCAACGGCTCGATGCCCGCCAGCCCGAACGCCTCGACCATCACGTCAAACGTGCACAATTCGCCGCGATGGCTCCACACCACGCCCTCGCCCTCGATATCGAACGGTGCCGCAGCAAACCGCTCCGCCACGCCGGGCACGTCGGACGGGTTGACGAACAGGAACACCGCCTCCGGGTCCACGAACCGGCGTATCAGCCACGGGCAGGCAATGCGGTCCACCTTGGGCCGCGCCCGCGTCACCCACACGGTGCGCCCGCGCGCATCGCGTGGCGGCAGCACGCCCTGCGGCACCATCGGCAGCCCCGCCGCCGCCCATCCGGCCGCGCCGCCCTCCAAAGCCTCGGCCTCGATCCCCGCATGGCGCAGCCACGCCGCCACACCCTGCCCGAGGCTCTGCCCATGCGCGCAAACCACCACCGCCGGGCCTGCCACCTGTCCGGCCCAATCCGCCACCTGCGCGTGCGGGCGGCGCACGGCACCCGGAATCAGCCTTGGATCGGCAGCGAAATCCGCGTCTGTGCGCACGTCAACCAGCGCCGGAGTGTCCGGGCGGCCAATCAGGCGGGCGAGTTTGTCGGCGGCGATGGCGTTCAGCGCGGGCATGGGCGTGCGTCCCTGATGAGCAATGGACGCGATGCTTCGGCCTTGCGCCTGGTGGGGAGATCGCGGTCCCCATGGGCGAAAACTGGCGGCGGAGGCCCGGGGCTGTCAAGGCCAGGGGCGCTGCCCCTGGACCCCGGCAAAGGCCCGGCTTTGCAATCCGTTAGAGAAGGCCGGTGCCGGCTTGCTGACGGGCGCTAACCACCCTTTTGCAAACGAGCGGAATGCATCTGCGTGGCTGCTGACCAGATTTGCCTAGCTGTCAAACGCCTGGGCCGCCGCCGTTTGGCGGATCGAGTTGCAACCATGCCGCCCGGGCGGCGCCGAACCTTGGATGCCCGATCTCGCAGCAGAGAGTCTGCGAGTTGATTCGAACCGGCTGGTTGGGCACATTTCCGGCAATCCAGGCAGTGCCGAACCGGTGGATCAATTCTGCTTCCGACTGTTCGACGGCGTCCATATTCAAATTGACGAGCGCCCGGAAGTCCGGCTCGCTGACCCCTTCGGGCAGTTTCCACCCGCTTCCGTCTTTAACGGGCTGGATCAGCAGGTTCATGCGCACGACAGTGCCGCTGACCGGACTGCTTCGGTCCCTGGGTAGCGGCTGGCCCAGCACAAGATGGGCTTGAAACGTGGCTGAGTCCGGCGGGTCGTCGAGAATGGAAGTGGCAAGTTCCTGAATGTCGTTCACCAATCCGCTTTTGGTCAGGGGCTGGGTAAGGGCTGATCCAGTAGTGTCGACCCCGGCCAATGGTAAAAACACTGCGCCGGTGCCGATGCTCAGCACTCTGATATCCTTCGCGTCAACCCCATTGCCCAGCGCCTCCAGCACTGCAATCAGCGCCGGATTGTTGAGTCCAGCCACGCCCCCGTCCCAAAACCGGCGGCCGCCGACGGCAGCAGGGGCGTCGAAATAATTGATCGGTGCATTGCTCGATGCGTGGATAGCTTCGGCCAGCGTTGCTTTCACTGGGTCAACACCGCTTGCTACCGCGCTTGCCGTATTCGAACGGAAGACGTAGGCGCGGCGCCGGTCGTAATCGAAACTTGCAATCATGACATGTGGTCCGGCGATATAGCCTGGCAGCTGGACCATGGTTTTCGAGCCAGATTCGCCCAACAGGTGTTGCAGGGCAGCGAGCTTGTCTGCGGCGCTATATTTCGGCGCTATCCCGATCGTATTGCGAAGAAAAAAATAGATCGGATGATCGGTGAATGGAATAACATGAAAAATCATTCTTCTGTTTTCAGAATTCAGAAAATATTCTTGTAGAATTTCCGACGGGGTCTTGCCCTTTATAAGTGCGCCAAGCGTGATGCTGCCGCCTGAATTGGCAGCAACCAGATCGAAATGGCGTAAGATCTCATTTCCGGATGTTTTGTCGCCATAGATAGCGCCTAGAGCCATCACTTGGAGCATCGCCCACGCGCCACCGCCATCGAGCGACAGAATTTTGTAGGTCATTTCGACCCCCCCTAGCCTATGCGAGCTGACACGAATCTGTATCGCGGAATATTATTGGGTGCCACGCACAAATTGTTGGGTGCCAAGATCCTTTGGTGGCGCTTGCTCCCATCCGCGCTTCGAGGCCCTCGTCAAATGTCCGAGCCGCAAACCGGACCCAAACGACTGATTCCGTTAGGCGCACGGCATCCCCTCAGCCCTTGCCCCGCCCGCACATTGCATGTTATCAAATCTAACATGAACCCTGCCATCACCGCAGACCGCTTTGCCGCCGGCGTTGCCGTGCTGAGCGGGTTGATTGCCCGTCACGGGCATCTGCGGCGGCTGGCCGGGCCGCTTCTCATCCTCATCTGGCAACGGGTGCGCGGAATCGGCGTCCAGGTTGGCGCCTTGCTGGCGCGGATCGAGGCGGGAACGCTGCGGCGCTATCCCGCGCGCCGCGCACCGCTTCCGTCCGCCGAGCCGCGCCGCCGCCCGGCCCCGGGCTTGCTCCCGAACGGCTACGCCTGGCTGGCCGTGCTCATCCCGGAAACGGCGGTCAGCGGCGCCCATTTGCAAAATCTGCTGGCGGACCCGGACATCCCGGCGCTGTTGGAATTTGCACCGCAGCTGCGCCGGGCGTTGCGCCCGCTCTGCCGTATGCTGGGGGTCAAGCTGCCGCCGTCCCCGCCAAGGCCACGCTCCGCTTTGCCGCCAAGTCCGCCGCTTGTGCCGGACATACCCTGGCGAGCGCCCAGTGCAACAAACATCGCGCCATTGCATCGGGCGTCTTCAAACGCGTCGGCAAAGCCATCGCCGGGCACCGGCCCGCCGCCGCTGAGCTGAATACCCGCCGCCCCCGCACGAGCCAAATGTTCCGTTAAAGCGATAAACTGCGCCGTAGGGTGGGCTTCAGCCCACCATCATGCGGGGGGAAGGTGGGCTGAAGCCCACCCTAAGAAGCTTACCCCTTGGCCTTCGGCGGCACGTCCAGCTTCAGATGCAGTTCCTTCCACCGGTTCGGCGGAATTTCGGCGGGTGCGCCCATCATCAAGTCCTCGCCCTGCTGGTTCAGCGGGAACAGGATCACCTCGCGGATGTTCGGTTCATCGGCCAGCAGCATCCCGAGGCGGTCGATGCCGGGGGCGCTGCCGCCGTGCGGCGGGGCGCCGTAGCGGAAGGCGTTCAGCATGCCGCCGAAGCGGGCTTCCACTTCGCTGGCCGGGTAGCCCGCGATTTCGAACGCCTTGATCATGATGTCCGGGCGGTG
>CAIPHQ010000508.1 GCA_903864895.1 uncultured Rhodospirillales bacterium | reverse complement strand
GTTGTTGATCAGCCCAAGCTTGCCGACGATCTGGAAGAACGGAATGAACAGCAGCGAATCCGGCACCCGGTAGGTCAGGAACACGCCCGCTGCCAGCACCCCGCTGCCCCAGAAACGCAATCGGGCGAGGCTGAACGCAGCCAGGATGGAGATCACCATCGAGATGGCGACGACACACACGGTGATCTTGGCCGAGTTGACGAAGAAGCCGCGGTAATTCGGGTTGGCCAGCAACTCCAGATAGTTTTGCAGCGTCGGGTGCTGCACCAGCCACGGGTTGGCGTTCTGCCCGGAAATCTCGGCCGAGGTTTTCAGGCTGGTGACGAACATGTGGAAGGGCGGCACCAGAAACAGCACCACGAACACGGCGAGTGCGGCGTAGCTGCCGCGCAGCGCCCAGACGCGCTGGCGCTTCAGGCTGTTCAGCCGGCGGGGTTTCATCCTGCGGCCATCTCCCGGTTGCGGCGCGCGACGCCGCGCAGAATGAACACGCTGGCCACGGCCAGAATCGGCAGCATGAACAGCGACACGGCAGCACCCAGCGGAATATCGCCCGACTGGATACCGACCTCGAACGCGTAGGTGGCGAAGATATGCGTGGTGTCCTGCGGCCCGCCTGCAGTGAGAATCCGCACGATGGTGAAATCGGCGAAGGTCACGATCAGGCTGAACAGCACCGTGATGCTGATGATGTTGCGCATCATCGGCAGGGTCACGAAGATCAGCTTCTGCCATGCGCTCGCCCCGTCGATGGACGCGGCCTCGAACAACTCGCCGGGCACCGATTTCAGCGCGGCCAGATACATGATCATGAAAAACGGCGAACCGTACCAGATATTCACCACGATCATCGACGCCCGCGCCCAGCCGGTGCTGCCCAGCCACGCCACGCGCGGCACGCCGAAGCCGTCCAGAATCCAGTTGAACGCCGAGTATGACGGGTCGAACAGCCACCACCAGCCCAGTGTGGACAGCGCCAGCGGCACCACCCACGGAATCAGCAGCAGGCCGCGCAGCAGGCGCTGCCGGTTGGGTGGGATGACGTGCATCAGATGCGCCAGCACGAAGCCGATGCTGGCCTTGGCGATCACGGCAGACACCGCGAACAGGCAGCTCTGGAAAATCACCAGGTGAAACGTGGAGCGTTTCAGCAGGAACGCGAAGTTGCCCAGGCCGACAAAGGTGGTCATCCGCTTGTTCAGCATGGCCAGCCAGATGGCGTACAGCGCGGGGTACACCACCAGCAATGCGATCAGCAGGATCAGCGGCAGGCACATCAGGAACCCCACCGTGGAGCGCTTGCGCATCACACGGGCAAGCCGCCCGGCACGGGGCCGGGCGCGGGTGGGTTCCAGATAGCTCGCGGCAATATCGGGCACGGCGCGCCCGCTAGCGCATGAAGCCCTCAAGCTCGTCCTGCGCCCAGGCCAGCACCTGCTCGATGCTCAGGCCACCCTGCGCGGCCTTGGCGATCATGGTGGTCATGGTGGCGCGGTTGTAAATCTGCACCGCGATGTCCGGCGGGGCGGGCAGGGCGGCGATGGA
The DNA here is from genome assembly GCA_903864895.1 of uncultured Rhodospirillales bacterium. Taxonomy (GTDB): domain Bacteria; phylum Pseudomonadota; class Alphaproteobacteria; order Acetobacterales; family Acetobacteraceae; genus CAIPHQ01. The sequence goes on along the minus strand of CAIPHQ010000508.1, from coordinate 5,214 downwards.
CGGTGTTGCGTTGTGGAACGGGCGGATCGGGTAGTTGTACACCGTGCCCAGCGGCGGCTCCACCTGCTCCCACACCTTGAAATTCGCCATGCTGGGGAAGGGCGGGATGTCGTAGCCGGACACGGCGGTGGACAGGGCTTCCACCTGCTCGCGCTGCGCCAGATGGGTCAGCAGGTCTTTGGCCGCACTCTTGTTCTTGGCGAACGACCAAATGCCCCAGTTATACGGCAGATGCGGCACAAAGCGGCCCTTGGGGCCGGCCGGGGTGGGGAAAGTCCAGCAATCGGCGGCCACCGAAGGGTTGTCGCGCTTGGCGACGGCCCAGGCGGAGGGCGGGTTGAAGATCAGCCCGGCCTTGCCCGAGATCAGCGCGCGGTTGTTCGAGGCATCGTCGTAGCTGTACACGTCGGGCGGCAGGAACCTAGTCAGCTTGACCGCGTATTCCAGCGCCTGCCGCACCGTGTCGGTCTTGACGGTGATCTCACCCTTTTCGTTGACCAATTGCGCGCCATAGGCGCGGAACAGCGCCCCGGCGAAGTCCACCGAATCGGTGGTCTGGCCGAGCCCGAGTGCGAACGGCATCCCGGCCTTCTGCGCGGCGGGGGCCAGTTCCAGCAGTTTTTCCCAGGTCCATTCATCGGCACTCGGGCTGTGCTCCGCCTTGGCCGGGAACCACGCCTGCACGTCGGCCCCGGCGGCCTTGAACACGCTGATGCGCGCGCAGGACGGCTTGTACTGCGTGCCCGAACTCGACGGCACCGCCATCCAGTGCCCGTTGATCTTGGTGAGGTATTCGCACACCGGGTTGAGCGGGCCGTACTGCTTGATCAACCCGTTCACCACGTCATCGACGGGTTCCAGATTTTGCAGGTTGTTGTGAACTTCCCATGCCGGGAAGGCTTCCACATCATGCCCGGTCTTGGACTGCGCCTCGGCGGCGATGGTCAGCAGGTTCTTGTTGCCGACCGAGGTGATGAAATCCACCCCCACTTCCACCTTGTTGGCCTCGGCCCATGCCTCGATGATCTTCTTCATCGCGCCATTGCCGGCCGGCACCCAATGGTCCCACAGGCCCAGCGTGAGCTTGCCGGCGGCACCCGCCGTGCGGATATGCACCAGCGGCAGTGCGGTGGCTGCAACTGCGGTGCGCAACGCGGCCCGGCGGGTCATGGTCCAGGTGGTCGTCATGCGGCAGTTCTCCCGATTACGCCCCGAGACCGGGGCGGCGGCGTTGCGCCATTGTTCATTGGGGCCAAGGCTCCCACAGTGTGAGGCATAACGCAACGCAGGTTTGCAATTCCCGCGCCTGCGAAGCCTTGCAATTCGTCCTGCTGCGGCGCAGCTAGGATGGGTCCGCTCGCTGTCGGCTGGCGCCTGATGTTTCGCCCCGCGCGACGTAGCTGGTTCCCACTCCTCCTCGCGATTTGACCCGCCGCACCGCGTGTGCCGGCGGCCGATTCACACATGCATGATACAAGAAGAAACGATGTCTATCCGCACGAACGATACCCAATCCACCACCCAACCGCGCCAGCGCGACACCCAGAGCCGCCCCGCCGAGCCGCAGAATTGCGGCTTCACCCGTGAAGAACTGCGCCAGATGGTGCTGGAGTTGATGGGCTAGGCTCGACGCAGGCTGCCAGATGTCCTTGTCATTCCGGCAAACGCCGGGATGACGGGATGGCGTTAAAGGCCCGGCATGGGCCTGTTCTTGAATCCCTCCCAAAATAGCGATGGCCGCATTGCTAGCCTGGCAAGTGGACCGGCAAACGCCGGTACGCTGCCGCACGCGCACGCAAAAAGCTGTTGCCGCGCCGGGTGATCTGGACAAGACTTTGCCAGCGCCTCCTGCGGTATCTCCTTGGTTCCATTGGCTGCATGATTGCACGGCCAGTGCGCAAGACCTTGCTGTCTGCAGAGCGGCCGCGCAAATTCTTGGCTGTCAAACGAATACGAAAACAAAAATAAAACAGGGGGAACGCGATGCGTGCAATGAAATGGCTGTTGGCCGCTGCCATCGCCGCCACCGCCGGTGCGGCGGCTCCGGCGTCTGCCAAGGACTACAAGATCGGCTATTCGGTGTTCTGGGGCACCAACCCGTTTCTGGTGACCATGGTGAACGGCGCGCGCAAGGCAGCCGAGGAATGGAAGGCAAAGTCGGTCAACGTTGACCTGATCGTCACCAACGGCGGCGACAACGACAAGGCCAAGCAGGTCTCCGACCTTGAAGATCTGTCCGCGCAGGGCGTGGACGGCGTGCTGATCTTTCCGGGCGACAGCGTGATGGTCGCCGAACCCATCAAGTCGATCTACAACAAGCAGAACATCCCGGTGGTCATCACCGATATCGGCATCCGCTCGGGCAGCTATATCAGCCTGATCATCACCGACAACCTCAAGGGCGGCCAGCAGGCTGGCGACTACATGGCCTCATTGCTGCCCAAGGGCAGCAAGGTCATCACGCTCGACCATGCGCCCACCAACGACAACGGCCAGACCCGCCGCAAGGGGTTTGAGGACCGGTCGCGCGAATTGGGCCTGACCGTGCTGCCGCGCCAGCCGGTGCAGTTCCTGACGCTGGATTCTTCGCGTCAGGCCATGGAAGACCTGCTGGTGTCCGAGCCGGACATCAAGGGCGCGTTTGCTTTCAATCAGTTGGTGTTGCAGGGCGCGTATCAGGCGCTGGAACACGCGGGCAAGGCGAGGCAGGTGAAGCTGGTCGGCTTCGACCTTGATCCGGTGTCCTTCCAGATGGTCAAGGACGGCAAGATCGACGGTCTTGTTGTGCAGGACCCGTACCGCATGGGCTACGAGGGCATGAACATCGTGCTGACCAACCTGACCGGCGGCAAGGTGCAGAACTTCGTGGGCCTCGGCACCAAACTGCTGACCAAGGCGAATGCGGCAGACTTCGCCAACGATCCGCAAGTCACCGGCAAGTAGCAGCGGGCAAGCCGCCTGCCCCTGACATGGGGCGGGCGGCCCCAGACGCCCGGAATCGTACCGTGACACTTGTCAGCGAACCGGCGGCGCTGCTGCGCTGCGCGGGCATCGTGAAAAACTTCGCCGCCGTGCAGGCCCTGCGGGGCGTGGATTTCCAGATCGGGCGCGGGCGCATTCACGGGTTGGTGGGTGAGAACGGGGCCGGCAAATCCACGCTCGCCAAGGTCATCGCCGGTGTGCATCCGCCGGACAGCGGCACGATGCTGCTGGAAGGTGCGGCGGTCCGCTTCGCCAATGCCAGCCAGGCGTTGGCGCGGCGCATCGTGACGGTGCATCAGGACGTGAATTTGGTGCAGACGATGACGGTGGCGGAGAATCTGCTGCTGAACAACGAGCCCACCACAGGCTTCGGCGTGCTGCGCAAGCGCGCCATGCGCGACACTGCCATGGCGCTGTTGCGGCAATATGAAATCGATGTGCGGCCTGGCGACGTGGTGGCCTCGCTGCCCAACGATTTGAAAAAGATGGTGCAGATCATCAAGGCTGTGCATCTGGCACCGAAGATTCTGCTGCTCGATGAGCCAACCTCGTCGCTGACCGACAGCGAGGTGCGGGTGGCGCTGCGGGTGATTCGCCAATTGGCGGCCGAGGGGGTCGGGATCGTGCTGATCTCCCATTACCTCAACGAGATTTTCGAGGTGTGTGACGACATCACCGTGATGCGCGATGGCGGCGTGGTGGCGCACCGGGCCGTGGCTGACACGTCGATGGCCGAGGTGGTCACGGCCATGGTGGGCCGCCATGTCGAGATCAAACGGCGGGGCCGGACCGCGCCCGCTGGCGCGCCGCTGTTGCAGGTGGAGCGGCTGAACGTGCCCGGGCATCTGCACGATGTGAGCTTCACGCTGCATGAGGGCGAGGTTCTGGGCGCGACCGGGCTGGCAGGCTCGGGGCTGGCCGATCTGTCGCGCGCCGTGTTCGGGGCGGCGGGGGCCGGTGTGACGGGGCGCGTCGCGCTGTCCGGTCAGACGGTATCTCCGGGTGACCCGGCGCGGTCGCTCGCGGCGGGCATCGCGCTGCTGACCAACGACCGTTTGCGCGAGGGCATCCTGCCGGACTTCACGCTGGTGGAGAACATCTGCCTGCCGGTGCTGTCGCGGTTCGCTGGCGCCGGCGGCATGCTCGACCGCGACGGCATGGTGAAGACCGCCGAACGCAACATGGCGCGCCTGCATGTTCACGCGCCAGGGCCGTTCGCGCGTGCCCGCCAGTTGTCCGGCGGTAATCAGCAGAAGGTGCTGTTCGCCAAGTGGCTGGAAACGCATCCCAAAGTGTTCGTGATGGATGAGCCGACCATCGGCATCGATGTCGGCTCGAAAGAGGAAATTCGCGGCATCGTCGATGAAATCGCCGCCGCCGGTGTGGGCGTGCTGCTGGTCACCACGGAACTGGAGGAACTCGTGCTGCTGTCCGACCGGGTGCTGATCATGTTCCGGGGCGCCATCATCGGCGAACTGGCAGGCGATGCAGTGGGACGCGAGGCGATCCTGCACGCCTCCGCCTCGGGAAAGGTGGCACCATGACCGCGCCGCGCAGCGGCCGCACGCCGTTTCTGGCACGCTTCCGCCGCTCCTATAGCCTGATTCAGGCGCTCGGCGTGCTGGTGATTCTGGTGGTGCTGATGCAGATGGCCAACAGCCGGTTCCTCACCCCGGTCAATATCGGCAATCTGCTCGGGCAGATGACGGTCACGCTGATCGTGGGTGCAGGCATGACCATCGTGATGATCGCGGGCGAGTTCGATGTCGCGGTCGGCTCGGTGGTCGGGCTGTCGGCGGCGGTGGCAGGCTGGATCATGGTGCGCTGGTTCCCGCTGGAATCCGGCGTGCAGCCGGATGGCTGGCTCATCGCGCTGGGCCTGCTGGTGCCGCTGCTGGTCGGCCCGCTGTTCGGCCTGTTCGCCGGGGTGGTGGTGACCAAGGCGAAGATTCCCTCCTTCATCGTCACCCTCGGCACGCTGATGGTCGGCCGCAGCCTGACTTTGGTGGTCACACAGGGGCAGCCGATACCTGACATGCCGGAGGTGGTTCGCCATTTCGGCCAGAACCGTTGGGTCGAGTTGCCGCTGCCGGTGCGGTTCTCGGGCTTTCTGGACAGTTATGCGCTGCCAGACCTGAACTTCTGGGTGCCGGTGCAGAACATCGTCTGGGTGGCGGTGCTGGTCTATGCCGCTGGCTGGTTCGTGCTGGAATGGACGGCCTTCGGCAAGCG
>CAIPHQ010000507.1 GCA_903864895.1 uncultured Rhodospirillales bacterium | reverse complement strand
GAGGGCAGGGGGCGCGCTGCCCCATACGGGTCGCCCGTATTCTGCGACGGCGCGCCCGGTGAGCCGCCCCACAGGCCGTACGGCCGGTGGGTGTGCCGGTCGGAGCGGACCTGCAACATCGCCTCGTCCTCGGTGAAGCGGTAATCCCGCCGGTAGGGCACGCCGCCGCGATACAGGCCGGGGCCGCCGCCGTCGGTTGCGAACTCGAAGGCCAGAATTTCCACCGGCTGTTCGGTTTCCAACACTTCCACCGAGTGCGTCGCCATGTTGGCGAACATGTTGGCGTTGCCGTCGATGCCGTCCGCCCAGGGGCGCGCGCCCCAGGAGCCGGACATGAAATCCACGTACACGAACGGTTTGCGCTGCTTGGTCCAGCCGCCGATGGTGATGCCGGTGTTGCCGCCGTCGCTGGCGGCGAACACCTTGTCCGGCACCAGCATGGCCAATGCACCGAACACGCAGTCCACCATGCGAAACCCGGTCAGCCCGCGCGCGGCGCAGGCGGCGGGCAGCACGCCGTTGGCCACCGTGCCGGGCGGCGCGATGACCTCGATGGCGCGGAACACGCCGTCATTGTTGGGCATGTTGACCGACAGCACCGATTTCACCGCCGTCAATGTTGCCGCCTGCGTATAGGAATAGGTGTTGTTGATCGCCCCCTTCACCTGCGGGGAGGTGCCGGTCCAGTCCGCCAGCATCCTGTCCCCGCGCTTTTCCAGCGTGACGAACAGGCGGATGGGCTTGCCGGCATCAATGCCGTCATCGTCGATCCAGTCCTCGAAACTCACCTTGCCGTCCGGCAGTTCGGCGAGACACGCGCGGGTGAGTTGTTCGGAATGGTCGAGCAGTGCCGCGGACATGGCCGCGAACGCCTCCACGCCATAGCGCGCCACCAGTTCCAGCACCCCGGTCTCGGCAATGCGGCAGGCGGCCAATTGCGCGCGCAAATCGCCCATCAGGCGCACCGGCAGGCGGACATTGCGGTCCAGCAGCGCGAACAGGGTTTCGTTGCGCTGTCCGCGCTCGAACAGTTTCAGCGGCGGGATGCGCAGGCCTTCCTGATAGATCTCGGTGGAATCCGACGCGTTGGAGCCGGGCACCCGCCCGCCGACATCGGTGTGGTGGCAGATGGTGGCGGCGAAGCTGACCACCTGACCGTCCACGAAAATCGGCTGGAAGATGAAGATGTCGGGCAGATGCATGCCGCCGTCGAACGGGTCGTTCATGCACAGGATGTCGCCGGGATGCACGTCGCCGCCGAACCGGCGCAGCGTGGCTTTCAGCGCCACCGGCAGCGAGCACAGATGCCCCGCCAGAGTCAGCCCCTGCGCTACAAGCCGCCCCTGCGGGTCACAGATGGCGGTGGAGTAGTCCATGATGTCCTTCAACACCCCGGAATAGCTGGTGCGGTGAATGGTGACCGCCATTTCGTCCGCCAGCGATGTAATGGCGCTGCGGAACACGGCCAGCGTGAAGGCGTCCAGGGACATGAGGGGCTCCGGCAGGGAAAATGGGGCAGGGGCTTTGCCCCTGCACCCCAGCCAAGGCAGGGCCCTGGCAATCAATAGCTGGTTCGTTTCAATTTGTTTTGGCGTTCAGCTTCTGCGCGAACACCGTATCCGAATCGCCCGCCCGCCCGCCGAACATGCCGCGCGCCCGCAGACCCAGCCAGTAGCCGTATTGCTGCGGCCAGCCCGCGTATGCGGGATCTTCGTCCAGATACTCCGCCGCATGGTGCGCCCAGAACGGGTTGCGCAGCGCCTCGCGGGCCAGCGCAATCAGGTCGGCCGCGCCCGCGCGCAGGATGGTCTCGGCCTGTGCTGCCTCACGGATCAGCCCGACGGCCATGGTGGGAATGCCCGCCTCACGCCGGATGGTGGCGGCGAAGGGCACGTTGTAGCCGGGCGTGGGCGGCGGCAGGTTGGTCTCGCCGTAGCCCGCGATGCCGCCCGACGAGCAGTCGATGGCGTCCACGCCCAGTTTGTGCAGGCGTTTGGCCAGTTCCACCGAATCCTCGATGGCCCAGCCGTCGTGCTTGCCGTCCACGCAGGACAGCCGCAGGAACAGCGGCATATCGGCGGGCAGGGCGCCACGAACGGCTTCGGCCAGTTCCAGCGTGAAGCGCATCCGGTTGTCCCGGCTGCCGCCGTATTGGTCGGTGCGCCGGTTGGACAGCGGCGACAGGAAGCTGTGGCTGAGATAGCCGTGCGCGCTGTGGATTTCGACCATGTCGAACCCGGCGGCGACCGCGCGGCGGGCGGCGGCGGTCCAGGAGTCGATCACCCCGGCGATGCCGCCCGGTGAGAGTTCCTCCGGCACGATCCAGCCTTGGTTGAACGCGACCGGGCTGGCCCCCACCGTGTCCCACGGCAGTTCGCCCTTGGCGATTTCGCGTTCGGACAGCGGGCAATCACCTTCCCACGGGCGGCTGATGCTGGCCTTGCGCCCGGCATGGGCAAGCTGCACGCCAATCGCGGCGCCGTTGGCATGCACCGAATCGACCACGCGGCGCGCCGGTTCAATCTGCGCATCGTCCCATAGACCGGGGCACCCATGCGTGATGCGGCCGCGCCGCTCCACGCCGGTGGCTTCCATGATGATCAGCCCGAAGCCGCCGGCGGCGAAACGGGTCAGGTGCTGCACGTGCCAGTCATTGGCCACGCCTTCGTGGGCCGAGTACTGGCACATCGGCGAAATCACGGTTCGATTCTTCAGGGTCAGGCCGCGGAAGGCCAGCGGCGAGAACAGGACGGTCTTCTGTGGCATCGGTCGGCCTCGGGTCGTGAGCGGCATCCATAATACAACACGCCTGCACTGGGACGAAAATGGCCTTCGGGCCATGAATTTCCTTGCCGTGCAGCGCATTTCCTCCCTTGGCAGCCATGCTGCCGCTGCTACGCTGACATCCGCAGGCGTGGCAGTGCGCCGCCAACAGGTGGATGGAGTTGATGATGACCAGATGGTTCCGGCGGGGCGCAGCCCTTGCCGCGGTGATGGGGATGGCTGCCTTCACGGCGTCCGCCCCGGTCAAGGCGGCTGACGATATCGTGATCGGCTTCTCGGTGGCGCTGTCCGGCCCGATGCAGGCCTATGACGGCGACAGCTCGAAGATGGCCAAGCTGTTCATCGACCAGACCAACGCGAAGGGCGGTCTGCTCGGCAAGAAGCTGCGCGCGTTCGACGCTGACACCAAGTCCGACCGCGCCGAAGGCGCCAAGGCCGGTCTGGCCGCCGTGCAGGCTGGCGCGGTGATGACGTTCGCCACCTGCGACTACGACTACGGCGCCCCGGCGGCGCTGCAGGCGCAGCGCGCGGGCATCATTTCGGTGTTCCTGTGCGCCGAAGACCCGAAGGCCGGCATTCTGGGCGTCGGCAACCTGTCCTTCACCGCCTCGGGCGCGGCACAGCTTCAGGGCGCGGTGATGGCCGAGTGGGCGCTGGGCAAGAAGGGCTGGAAGAACGCCTACGTGCTGCTCGATGACAGCATCGAGTACGACAAGTCGGTCTGCGCCGGTTTTGACTGGCTCTACCCGAAGAAGGGCGGCACCATCGTGGGCCGCGACAACTTCAAGAACGGCGACGCCTCCATCGCCTCGCAGGTCACGCGTCTGGCCAATGCGATCCGCGAGAAGAAGGTGGAAGCCGTGATGCTTTGCACCTTCGAGCCGGGTGGCGCTGCCGCCGTGCGCCAGATTCGTGCCGCCGGCATCACCGTGCCGCTGCTCAACGGCAGCTCGATGGACGGCAATTACTGGCTGAACGCGGTGCCGGACCTGAAGGATTTCTACATCGCGGTGCAGGCCGCCGTGGTGGGCGACCCCCGCCCGGAAGTGACCGCGCTGGCCGAGGCGTTCAAGGCGAAGTACGGCGCGCTGCCGGCCTCGCAGTACGCGTTCCCGGCCTATGCGTTCATGCAGTTGTGGGCCAAGGCCGTGACGGAAACGGGCACGACCGACCCGAAGACCGTGGTGGCCAAGCTTGAGACCTACACCGACGTGCCGACCGTGCTGGGCCCGCGTTCGTTCAGCAGCAAGTACCATATCCAGACCCAGATCCCGATGATGATCGAGAGTGTGGAAAATGGCGCGGACAAGGTGATCGACAGCCAGCCGCTGTCGGAAGCCATTCCGAACGACGTGCTGTATCGCCTGAAGAAGTAACAACTGACCCCGCGGGTGCCTCGGCACCCGCGGGTTGCCTTGTGTGACCGGATGGAGTGACTGCCGTGGCAAGTATGGAAGAACGACTGGCGCGGCTTGAGGCCATCGAGGCGATCAAGCAACTCAAGGCCCGCTATTGCGCGCTGTGCGACCACGATTACGAGCCGGACGGATTGGCGGCGCTGTTCACGCCCAACGCGGTGTGGGACGGCGGGCCGTTTGGCCGCCACGCGGGGCGTGACGCCATTCGCGCGTTTTTCAAGGGCATCAGCGGCAACATCGTGTTTGCCGCGCATCTGGTGCTGAACCCGATCATCGAAGTGCAGAGTGCCACCACCGCGACCGGCAAGTGGCGGCTGCTGATGCCGTGCACCGCCAAGAACGACGCGGGTGAGCCCGAAGCGCGCTGGCTGCTGACTGAATACGACGAACGCTATGCGCTGCACGACGGCGAATGGCTGTTCGACGATCTGCGCCTGACGGTGAACTTCTATTCGCCGCACCTGAAAGGGTGGGCCTAGAAAGATTTTCCATCCGCAGATGAACGCAGATCAGTAATCGCTAAATCATCTGCATCATCTGCGGATAGCTGTCTTCATCATTTGCCGTGCGGCGCTCAGTCTTCCCATTCCAGATTGCCGCTGACCGCGATCAGTTCGCCGGTCACCAGCCGCCCGGCATCGGACGCCAGAAACAGCACCATGTTGGCCAGATCATCCGGCTGGGTTTTCTGCCGCAGCGAGATGTAGCGCAGATAATCGGCTTCGATGGATTGTTCGCTGCGACCGCTTTCGCGCGATTTCGCCGCAATGATGCCCTGCATGCGCGCATTGTCGATCATGCCCGGCAGAATGGCATTCACGCGGATGCCGTGCGGCCCGAGTTCGCGCGCCGCATTCAGCGTCAGCCCCTCCACCGCGTATTTCGACGCCACGTAGGCGGTGCGGTTCGGCAGCCTTGTGCGCGTGGACCCGGTGGAGAAATTCACGATTGCGCCGCCGCCAAGCCGCTTCATGCCGGGGATCACACGCTGCATGGCATGCAACATGGCGGTGACGTTGACCGCGAATGTACGGTCCCAATCTTCCAGCGTGATGTCCTCGATGGCTGCGCGCGGCCCGCCGATGCCGACATTGTTGACCAGCACGGCGATATCGCCAAGCCAGCTAGTGGCATCCTCGAACACGCGCGCCAGTTCGGCGGGCTTGCCCACATCCGCCGGCGTGCCGCGCATGGCCGGGTTGGCGGCCAGCGTGGCGGCGAGCGCATCCGCCCGCACGTCGCAGATATGCACATTGTCGCCGCGCGCCAGAAACCGCTCGGCCATCACCCGGCCCACGCTGTCGCCGCCGCCGGTGACCAGAACGGATTTTGCCATGGTGCGCGCCCCTTACATGCCGGCGGAGAAGCCCTCATCGGCGAGAATATTCGCGCCATGCATCGCGCGCGCCGCGTGGGAGACGAGGAAGGCGACGATGTTGGCCATGTCCTCGGCGCTGGAATGCACCTGGCCGCTTGGCGTGCGGCTGCGCATCCCCTCCAGCATGCCGGACAATTCCGGCTTGGTGCGAATGTCCAGATTCATCGGTGTTGCGGTATTGCCGGGTGACAGGCAGTTCACGCTGATGCCGTGCGGTGCGAGTTCGATGGCCAGTGCGCGCGTCATCATCACGATGCCCGCCTTGGTGGCGCAATACACCGCGTACCCGCCGAAGCCCATCGAGGCGACGACCGAGCCGAGATTGACGATCCAGCCGCGCTTGCGCTGTTTCATGTAGGGCGCAGCGGCGTTGATGGCGTTCCAGGTGCCCTTGAAGTTGATGTCGACCATGCGGTCGAACGAGGCTTCCTCGGTGCCGCCCGCCGGTGTCGGGTAGAACACGCCGGCGCTGTTGATGAGGATGTCGATGCCGCCCAGTGCCTGCTCGGCGTCCGCAATCATCGCGGTGGTGGCTGCCGTGTCGCGCACGTCGGCAGCGAAGGCCAGACCGGGTTTGCCGGGCAATGAGTCCGCCACCGCGCGTGCCTTTGCCAAATCGCTGGACGCCGCCACGCCAACCAGCACGCCCTCACTGGCAAGTTTGCGGGCTATGGCTTCGCCGATGCCTTGCGAACCCCCGGTGATCAGCGCCGTCCGCCCCAGAATGGCCATCGCCGTGTTGCCTTCCGCACTGGTGTGTTGAGGGTGCAAGAATAGGCGCTGCCATTGGCCGCAGGCAAGCCGCCGCGCCTTGCCAGCACGCGGCACATCGCCTCAAATACACCAGCGCCGGGCAGGAGGCATTGATGCGATTTGCTGTTGATACAGGGGGCACGTTCACCGACCTGCTCGTGGAAGATGCCACCGGCGCGCTGCAAATGTTCAAGGCGCCAACCACGCCGTCCGACCCCATTCGTGGCGTGACCGACGCGCTGCGCGTCGCGGCCGGCAGCATGGGCCGCACGCTGGAAAACCTGCTGGCTGAAGGCGAGACCTTCATCTACGGCACCACGCATGCCATCAACGCCATCATCACCGGCAACACGGCGCGCACGGCGTTCCTGACTACTGAAGGCCACCCGGATGTGCTGGTGCTGCGCGAAGGCGGGCGGGCGGAACCGTTCAACTACACGGTGCCGTTTCCCGACCCCTATGTGCCCCGCTCGCTGACATGGGAAATCCCCGGCCGCCTGCGGCCGGATGGCTCGGAGATGACACCGTTCGACGACGCCACCTGCCGCCGCGTGATTGCGGACCTGAAGGCGCGCGATGTGAAGGCCGTGGCGGTGTGCCTGCTGTGGTCCATCGTCAACCCGGCGCATGAACTGCGGGTGGCGGAGTGGCTGGAAGCCGATTTGCCCGGCGTGCCCTACACGCTGTCGCACCAGTTGAACCCGACGCTGCGCGAATACCGCCGCGCGTCCTCCACCTGCATCGACGCATCCCTGAAGCCGATGATGGCCGCCTATATGGCGGGGCTGACCGAACGCCTGCGCAGCAACGGCTTTGGCGGGCGCGTATTGGTGGTGACCTCGCAGGGCGGCGTGATGGACGGCGCGGATGTGGCGCGCGCGCCGATTCACCTCATCAACTCCGGCCCGTCGATGGCCCCGGTCTCCGGGCGGCATTTTTCCATTCTGGATGAAGGCAACAGCACCGCCGTGGTGGCCGATACAGGCGGCACCACCTACGATGTATCGCTGGTGCGGCGCGGGCGGATTCCGTGGACGCGGGAGACGTGGATTGGCCAGCCCTTCCGTGGCCACATGACCGGGTTTCCCTCGGTTGATGTGCGCAGCATCGGTGCCGGTGGCGGCTCGATAGCGTGGATCGACGATGGCGGCATGTTGCATGTCGGCCCGAAAAGCGCCGGCGCCATGCCGGGGCCGGTTTGCTATGGGCAGGGTGGCACCAAACCCACCGTGACCGATGCTTCGCTGGTGCTGGGGTATATCGACCCGGATTTCTTCCTCGGCGGCACGATGAAACTCGATGCGCTGGCGGCGGAGGAAGCCATTGCTCGCGAAGTCGCCGGGCCGCTGGGACTGACGGTGGATGAAGCCGCTTCGGCGATGATCGCCATTGCCACCGAGAACATGGTGCAGGCGATTCTGGACATCACCGTCAATCAGGGCATCGACCCGCGGGATGCGGTGCTGGTGGGCGGCGGCGGCGCAGCGGGGCTGAATTCGGTGCTGATCGGGCGGCGGCTTGAAACGCCGCGCCTGCTGATCCCGGAAGTGGGGGCCGCGCTGTCGGCGGCGGGCGCGTTGATGTCGGATCTGACCGCGCAATTCCACGCCACGCTGTTCACCCGCAGCAGCGGTTTCGACTATGCCCGCGTCAACGCAGTGCTGGACTCGCTGGAACAGCAGGCCCGCGCCTTCATCGACGGGCCGGGCGCCGGATCACGCGAGCAGACCATCACCTTCTGGGCCGAAGCGCGCTACCCGGAACAGGTGTGGGAACTGGAAGTGCGCCTGCCCACATCGCGGCTGAACGGGCCGGAGGATGTGGCGGCATTGGTGGAAGCGTTCCACCGCACGCATGAAGACGTGTTCGCCATCCGCGACAGTGCGTCGAGCGTTGAAATCGTCGGCTGGAGCGTGTCGGTGGCCTGCCGCATCCGTGGCGAGATCGGCGGTACGCTGACCACCACGGCTGCAAGTGGTGCAGGCGAGGGGGCGCGCATGGCGTATTTCCCCGGCCATGGCCGCGTGCCCACCGTGGTGCGCCGGTTCGAGGCAATCGAGGTGGGCGAGAGAATCGCAGGCCCTGCCATCATCGAATCCTCGTTCACCACCGTGGTGGTCAATCCGGGCGCGGTCGCCGAGCGGCGGCCGTCCGGCAGTCTGTCCGTCGATCCCGGCCGTGGAGGCACAGCATGAGCGAGACAACCGCACGGCGCAGCGGCGATGGCGTCCGTCTGGCGCTGATCAACAACCGGCTGGAAAGTGTGGCGCGCAAGATGGCGAACACGCTGTTGCGCACAGGGCGTTCCGGCGTGCTGAACATCGCGCGTGACTTTTCCTGCTGTATTGTCACGCGCGACAACCGCTTGCTGGCCACGGCGGAAAGCCTGCCGATTCACGTGCTGTCCGGCCCGGATCTGATGGCCGCCAGTGTGAGCCAGTTTCACAAGACCATCCGGCGCGGCGATGCGTTTCTGCACAACTCGCCGTATCACGGCTGCTCGCACCCGGCGGACCATACCATTCTGGTGCCGGTGATCGACGGCAATGGCATCCATCGCTTCACGGTGCTGGCCAAGGCGCATCAGGCAGATTGCGGCAACTCGCAGCCCACCACCTACATGGGCAACGCGGTCGATGTGTACAACGAAGGTGCCTTGATCTTCCCTGCCGTGCAGGTGCAGCGCGAGTACGAGAACATCGATGACGTGATCCGCATGTGCCAGATGCGCATCCGCGTGCCGGAGCAGTGGTGGGGCGACTATCTGGCCATGATCGGGGCTGCGCGCATTGGTGAGCGCGAATTGCTGGCCCTTGGTGAGGAAGTCGGCTGGGACACGCTGCACGCGCATGAGGAAGATTTCTTCGACTACACCGAACAGCGCATGATCGCGGCAATCCGCAGGTTGAAGCCCGGCACCGGCTCGCACGAAAGCCGCCACGACCATTTCCCCGGCACGCCCGCCGAGGGCATCCTGATCCGTGCCGATGTGAACGTGGATACCGAGGCCGCGATGATCGACATCGATCTGCGCGACAATCCGGATTGCATGCCCTGCGGTCTGAACCTGTCGGAAGCCTGTGCGCGCACGGCGGCGATGGTGGGGTTGTTCAACAGCATCGACCACGGCGTGCCGAAAAACGCGGGCGCTTTCCGCCGCCTGCGAATTCATCTGCGGGAGAACTGCATCGTCGGCATCCCGAAGCACCCCACATCGTGCTCGGTGGCCACCACCAATCTGGCCGACCGCGTGGCCAACTGCGTGCAGGCGGCGTTTGCCGGCATGGCGGACGGGCAGGGGCTGGCGGAATCGGGCGCGATCATTCCGCCTGCCGCCGGGGTGATTTCCGGGCAACTGCGCGACGGCAGCCGCTTCGTCAATCAGGTGTTTCTGGGCCTGTCCGGCGGTCCGGGCGCGCCGGACACCGATGCGTGGCAGACGTTGTGCCATGTCGGCAATGCCGGGCTATGCTTTCAGGACAGTATTGAGCTGGATGAACTGCGCCAGCCCATCCATATCCATGCCCGCCGGTTCCTGCCGGACACCGAGGGCCCTGGGCGGCACAACGGGTCAAGCAGCATTCTGGTGGAATTCGGCCCGGTCGGCTGCGACATCGACATTGGTTATGTCAGTGACGGCACCGACAACGCGCCGAAAGGCGTGCGCGGCGGGCTGGCCGGGGCACCGGCGCAGCAGATGCGTGTGACCCGCAACGGTGAGGTGGAAAAGCTGCCCGGTTGCGCACAGGTGCGCATTCTGGAAGGCGAGCGCGTGCGCTCCTTCTCCTGCGGCGGTGGTGGCTATGGCGCGCCCACCGAGCGCGACCCGGCGGCCGTGGCGCGGGATGTGCGGGAGGGCTGGGTCTCCCCGGACCGCGCGCGGGCGCTGTACGGCGTGGTGGTGTCGGCGGCGGGCGTGCTGGACGATGCGGCCACGCAGGCGGCGCGCGCGGCGCGGTGAACGAGCGCGCTGAACGGGCGCTGTCAAACGCGCGTCTGCGTTGGTCAAGAGCGCGCGCCGGGGGCCGATACACTCGTGCGATGACCCACCGCCCCCGCGCCGCAGGCCGCGCATGACCGACGGCCCCATTGTGGACTTCGCGCCGTACAACCGGCTGGCGCAGGCATCGCTGGCGCGTTGGGGAATGTCACCGCGGGCGCAGGCGCGGATGGTGAACTACTCCGAAAACATCACCTATCTTGTCGATGACCCGGACAGCGGCGCGCGTGCGGTGCTGCGGCTGCACCGGCCCGGCTATCACAGCGACGCGGCGATTCACTCGGAACTGGCATGGCTCGCGGCGCTGCGCAGCGAAGCCGGGGTGGAAGTCCCGCAGGCGCTGCCGGCGCATGACGGCAGCATTCTGCAAGTGCTGCACAGCGACGAACTGCCGCAGCCCCGCCGTGCCGCGTTGTTCAGCTATCTGGATGGCAGCGAACCGGCCGGCGAACTCGGCCCGTCCTTCGAGCAACTCGGCGAAATCACCGCGCGGTTGCATCTGCACGCGCAGGGCTGGCGTCCACCGGCCGGGTTCACCCGCTTCACCTGGGATTACGACACTATGCTGGGCGGCCCCACGCTGCACTGGGGGCGCTGGCAGGATGGCTTGGGCGTGCAGGGGGAGGCGGCTACCGTGCTGCAACGCCTGTGCGACACGTTGCAGCGCCGCCTTGCGCAGTTCGGCTCCGGCCCCAACCGGCGCGGACTGATCCATGCCGATCTGCGGCTGGCCAACCTGCTGGTGGATGAAGGCCGCGTGAAGGTCATCGACTTCGATGATTGCGGCTTCGGCTGGTATTTCTACGACTACGGCACATCGCTGAGCTTCATCGAGAACCGCACCGATGTGCCGGACCTGACCGATGCGTGGCTGCGCGGCTATCGCCGCGTGGCGCCGCTGAGTGCTGCGGATGAAGCCGAACTGCCCACTTTCCTGCTGCTGCG
>CAIPHQ010000506.1 GCA_903864895.1 uncultured Rhodospirillales bacterium | reverse complement strand
CGGCGACTGGGACCGGCTCGGCCAGCCCAGCATGCACAGGGTGGCGCTGGCGGTGCTGCGCTGGTGATCGGCACCGGGTCGACCTCCGGCGGGCGCGACATCGCGTTGCTAGCGGTGCTGGCCTGGTGACGGCACCGGCTCGGCCAGCCCAGCATGCACAGGGTGGCGCTGGCGGTGCTGCGCTGGTGATCGGCACCGGGTCGGCCTCCGGCGGGCGCGACATCGCGTTGCTAGCGGTGCTGGCCTGGTGACGGCACCGGCTCGGCCAGCCGATCTCGCACCGAGTTGCTGATGGCGGTGCTGATGTGGGTCGCTCGGCACGATCTGGCCAGCGGCGCTTTTTGCCTTTCAGTGGCGGCGGCATCCGCCTAGATTCGGGCGGCCATGAACGCGCTTGCCTCGCCCCCGTTGAACGGCCTCGCCCGCTACCCGCTGAATGAAGCGGCGCGGCTGACGCAGCTTGACGTGCGAACGGCGCGCCGCTGGGCCCTGGGCTACAACTACCGGCATCACGGCGAAGTGCGATCCAGCCGCGGCGTGCTTGCCCTGGCGGGCCGGGACGCTGCGGCCGAACCGGCTTTGACCTTCGCCGAGATGCTGACGCTGCGGCTGGTCAAGGGGTTCCGCGAAGCCAGGCTGAGCCTCGCCACCATCAAGCGGGTAGCCGAGGTGGCGGCGCGCGAATTCGGCACGCCGGTTCCGTTCGTGTCCAAACGGTTCCGCACGGACGGCCGGCGCGTGTTTCTGGAACTTCAGCACACGGCCCCGGCCAATGATGAACCGGCCTTGCCGCCGCATGAACGGCGCATGATCGACGTGCTGACCGGCCAGGGCGAATTTGCCGAGGTGGTGGAGCCGTCACTGTTCGCCAATGTGGATTGGCAAGACGAGATCGCCACCCGCTGGTGGCCACTTGGCCAAGGGCGCAGCGTGGTGCTTGATCCGGCCACTTTATTCGGGGCGCCGAGGATTGCAGATTCGCGGGTGCCCACCTCGGCCGTGGCGCAGGCGGTGCAGGCCGAAGGCTCCGGCGATGCGTCCATCTCGGCAGTGGCTGAATGGTACGGCATCAGCGCCGCGCAAGTGCGGGACGCGTTGACCTATGAAACCGCATGGCTGGCGAAGGCCGCGTAGGGTTCTGCATCGACGAATCGTTGGGCCGCACCATCGCCCCGGTGCTGCGCCAGGTGCGCGCGCCGGGCGCGCCGGATATCCATCACGTGTCGGAACTGGGATTGCACGGCACGACGGATGAAGTGTTGCTGCATGAGCTGGGGCAGCGCAACTTCGCCGCTCTGGTGACCAAGGACAGCCGGATGCTGCGGGCAGCCACACGGCAGGCGGCCTGGCAGGGCAGCGGCATTTGCCTGTTTGTCGCCGATGGCAAGTGGGGCAATTTGCCGATGTTCGAACAGGCGCGGCAGTTGCTGTGGTGGTGGCCTGCGATGGTAGCGCAGGCGCAGGTGGCTCCGATGGGCGGAGCGTGGCAGGTAACGCGTGACAAGGGGCCAAGCGGACTGCGCCGCCTGCTCCCGGTGCTGGACGGTTCGTAAGTCCATTGCCACGTGGTGAACCGGGAGCCTCAACCGCGTGAGCGCCCTAAGTTCAACTTAGGGCGCTGGCCTGCTGGCTCCCCGCACGCCTTGCCGGTGTTGCGGTGCTGCTGCTGCCCCGAGGGTATAACTTGAAGTTACGCCATTGCGGCGGCTGGTGATCGACACCGGCCTCGGCACCGGCACGGCCAGCAGCAGGACCGGCGTGTGCCAGGCGCTGTGGCTGGCGTTGCACAAGCGGGTGGACCGGCACCGCCCGGCGATCAGCGTTTGGTGGCGTCCGGCGGGTCGAGGCCCATGCTGCGGCTGGTGATCGGCACCGGCCTCGGCACCGGCACGGCCAGCAGCAGGACCGGCGTGTGCCAGGCGGCGCGGCTGGCGTTGCACAAGCGGGTGGACCGGCACCGCCCTGCGATCAGCGTGTGGTGGCGTCCGGCGGGTCGGGGTCCGTGCTGCGGCTTACCGTCTGGCGTTGCGCTTGGCTGCCACTTTCACCGGCTCTGCGCCCGGTTCTGCGCTCGGCTCTTCGCCCTGCGCCGGTCGCGGGGGTCCATCCTGCGCGCAACAAGATCAAATTCTTCCAGCCGGTCCAGTGCCCGCGTTATGGCAGGCTTGGCCACTTCCAGCCGGGCCGCCATGCCGCGCACGGTGTGCAGGGAGTCTTCCAGATGCACCATCAGCAGGACGGCGAGTTGCCGGGCTGACAGGTCTGGCTGATCCTGCCGCACCAATCCCACTACGGTTTCGCGCAGGACCGGCAACAATCCGATCTCGGGCTTGGGCATGGATCGGCTCCGGGTTTGTTCGTTTCAGTGAACCATACGGAGTGGCACCGGGCTGCGCAATGCCGCGCATCCGCCCGCCATGCAGCACATTCCGGCGCGCTGGCGGCGCGCCTGATGCCCATGGGTGGATGGCGGCGGTTTGGCCAGTAATTCAATTGCTGGCTTTACTGGCTGATATGCGCCCGCCTGCGATGGCACGGTGTTTCTGCCCGATGCGCGAAAATTCATGCGCAGCGGCGGAGGTGCTCTTTGCAATGCAAGACACGGAAACGGCGGTGGACCCACAAGGAGGTGGTGACCAGGGCGGCCAGTGATTAGGGCTCGCCGGGCTTGCGCAACCGTACGCCAGCGCCGCCACCATTCTCGGCGATAAACTCGACGCCTGCGGCCTCGAGGGCGGCGCGGATCGCCGCCAAATTGTTGGGGTAGGGCGTGCGCGCCTCTCGTTCAAAGTCCACGAGAGTCTGTCGGGACACGCGGGCACCTTCAGCCAGTTGCAGTTGGTTCCAGCCCAACAGAGCACGCGCAGCACGGCATTGCGCCGGAGAGATCTGACTTTGTGCCAAGGGTCTATCTTTCCGATTGACGTTAGGCGGCGTGCCAATGAAAATACCGGAGGTTTGGCAATTTGCCAAACGAAAGCGACCGGCAGTCGGCTGGACACCGCCTGCCCGGCGTCACGATCAAAGGAGTTCAACATGCAAACGGCTGAAGCCACGAACGAAAATCAGAACGCGGGCCAGGCTGCGGGCGGCTCCGGGAACAATCCGGGCGACCCGTTGTCTCAGGCCGGTGAAGAAAACGAGTCCAAGGGCGCGCAGGCGGACCGCTGGTCGATGCAGGCCGAGGAGTCCGCCGAAAGCGGAAGCCTTTCGGGCAGCGTATCGTGGTGGGCACGCCGGGCGGCTGCCCTGCATGTGATGGCTGGCTATTGCGGCCACGACGATGACCTTGTGAGCGAGTTCGAGGGCCGGTCTTGCGACTTCGCTATAAACACAGCTGGAGTCATGGGGATCAAGCACACCGACGTGCGCGACAAGCTCGCCGTCCTCGTGCGCTACCTTCTCGAGAATCGAACCGGAGCGGGCCGCATGGACGAATTCCCGGTGTTGCTGGCGGCGGGCGCGCTG
>CAIPHQ010000505.1 GCA_903864895.1 uncultured Rhodospirillales bacterium | reverse complement strand
GTCAGGCACGCGGGCATCAGGCAAGCGGGCATCAGGCGGCCAGCGCGTGGCCTTCCAGCCAGCGCAGGTCGCACCCAAGCCGCCCGGCGGCCTGCAAGTCTGCCAGCGCATGCAGCCGCACCGCAGCCGGAGGCGATGGGCAGGCGCGCAGCGCACCGGCAAGCCCGGCAATGGAGGCCTCCAGCGCCACCTGCGGCTGATCGGCCGGGGCAAGGCTGCGGAACAGCGCGAAATCCACGCGGTAGGATCGGCTGTCCGGTGCGGCGGCCGGATTGAGCGCCACCTGCGTGCCGGGCAGTGCGGCTGCCACCGCGCGGGCCAGATCGGCCACGCGGTAATTGGCCGCATCCTGTCCGGCATTGACCACCAGCGCCGCGCCGCCTGCCGCCACATCCCGCGCAATGGCCCAGCCGATGGCCCGCGCCATGTCCTGCACGTCAATCAGTGGCCGCCACGGCGTGCCGTCACTGCGCAGCACAATCCGGCCAGTTGCCAGCGCGCCGGCCACAAAGTCGTTCAGCACCAGATCGAGGCGCAGATGCTCGGACGCGCCACAGGCGGTGGCGAAGCGCAGGCAGGTTACCGCCATCTCCGGCGTGGCCAGCCGCAGCAACCCGGCCTCGGCGGCCAGTTTGGACCGGGCGTATTCGGTCAGCGGCCGCGCCGCATCGCATTCCCGCCGGGCCGCCGTGCCGCCCGCGCCATACACGCTGCAACTGGAAGCGAACACGAAGCGCCGCACACCGCAGGCAGCCGCAAGGGATGCCAGCCGCAGCGTGGCCGTGCCATTGATCTCGCCGGTGGCCGCAGCGAACCGGTCGCCCAGCGGGTCGTTCGACACGGCGGCCAGATGCACCACCGCATCCACGCCCGCGAGCAGGCTTGCGTCGATGTCGCGCACGTCACCGCGATGCTGCGTGCAGGGCAGTCCCGCCCCGCCGGGGGCGAACCACCCGGCGTCGAACCCCAGCAGCACCGCATCCGGCCAGCGTGCGTGCAGGTGCCGCATCACCACCGGGCCGGCATAGCCGAGATTGCCCGTGACCAGGATCCGCATGGCCCCATCCTTCTGCCGTGTCCGGCATACAAGGGTAGGGGGCACACCTGAGCGATTGGTAAACGCCAACTGTGGCAACCAAAGAAAAAGGCACACAAAGAAAAAGGCGGGGCCTTGCGGCACCCGCCTGATTTCCGGTCCAGACTGCGGCGAGGTTACTCGACGGCCACGGACGACGCTTCCGGACCCTTCTTGCCCTGCACGACCTGCATCCGCACGGACTGCCCTTCGGCAAGACCCGGAATGCCGCCGCGCTCCAGCGCCGTGGCGTGGACGAACACGTCCTTGCCACCGCTTTCCGGGGCCACGAAGCCGAAGCCCTTCTGCGCGTTGTACCACTTCACGGTACCCCGCACGTCCTGCGCCGGGCCACCGCCACCGCCGCCACCACCGCCGTAGCTGTCACCACCACCGCCGCCGAACGACGGGCGGGGCGGCGCGCGGCGCGGGCCGGCGGCCGGGGCTTCACCCTCACGGATGTCGCTGACTTCCATGACCTGCGGACCCTTGGCGCCCTGGCCGAGCTTGACCTTCAGCTTGGCGCCGGGGTTGACGGATTGGGCGCCCGCGCCGGACAGCACGCTGACATGCAGGAACGCGTCACCCGAACCGTCGGAGACTTCAACGAAGCCGAAACCCTTTTCAGCGTTGAACCACTTCACCACGGCTTCCACCTCCGGGCCGCTCGCGCTCATGGTCTGGCGCGGCGGGGGGTAGGAACTCGGCGGTGGTGCCCACCGCGGCTCCTGCGGCATGTCATCATCGAAGCCGCGCTTCCGGGTGGGGCGCTGTCGCCAGTTATCGGGCTTAGCCATCTCGTGCTCTCGCAATACCACTAATTTGCACCTTAGCGGCACAGTGCCACGTCGTCACGGGGTGCAGGCCCCTATGAAGCATGGCTATGGCAGCCACGACAACCTGCAATCGCATGATCCACCATCTGCGCGTGTATAATTTCCCGGCTCGCCGCCGATCCGCTCCGCAGATCCGCCCCGCAGCGTCCCGGCCGTGCCGCGCCTGCCGCCGTGTATAGAATCGCGTCCGCAGCCATGCGCCCCGGCTGCGGTAGAGCATCACCCCAGCCGCCAAGTTCCGCGAGCGATTAAATCGCGACTTGTTCAACAATACGCAATCGGCAGATTTGGAGTTACTCACGCTTCTGCGGCAGTAACACGCGCAGCGCGGCGCTATTCCCTGATTGAAAAAATATTGTGCCGGAAGAAATTTACAGCACCGCGCGTCTGTCCAACGAAGAGCCTCTTCACCGCGCCCGGAACCCATCTGCGCCGCGCCGCCGCCTAGCAAATAACAGGACAGATCATGCCCGGCACCAATTCGCCTTCCCCCGGCGCCATGCTTGCGGCTGTGCCGGCGCAGCAAGTCTCCGGCCCGGTCACGGGCGTAAGCGTTGTTGAAGACGCGGCGGCGTTCGGCCTGTATGGCCGCGCCCAATTGCTGGGCATTGCCACCGATGCTGACCCGGCGGCCACGCTGGATCTGGTGTTCGATACCCAGTCACTTCCCGAAGGCGTGGCCTATAACCACACCCCCGGCTACACGATCGCGCAACGGACCGTGCAGACCTACTATGGCGGGCTGACCGTGCTGCCCGAGCAGATCGTGGCCCCGGTGGACACGCTGAGCCTTGACCCCACCAGCGCCGCCTACCAGTCGCTCGCGCCCGGCGAGGAACGCGATGTGGTGGTGAATTATACCATCACTGACGGCGTCAACTCGGCCGCCGCGCAGGCGGTGTTCCAGATGTTCGGCAGCTACGACGCCCCGGCCGCAAGCGGCCCGGTGCTGGCCGTGGCCATTGAAGATGGCGCGGCCGTCACCGCCGATGGCACTTCGGGCACCACCGCCATCGACCACGGCACCGTGTTGCGCGTGGTGGCCGCCCCGCCGCCGCCGCCCGAAGTCAATCTGAGTGCGGCCGGCATCAATGAGGCCCCGCCCGCGCGCCGCCGCCGATTCTGGCGTTCGACCCCGGCACGCTGCCCGCCGGGGTGACGTTCGATGCAGCGACGAACAGCTTCACGCTCGACCCCGCCAATGCGGCCTATCAATCGCTCGCCGCCGGGCAGACGCAGGTTGTGGTGGTGAATTACGGCGTCACCGACGGCACCACAGTGGTGGCCGCTTCCACGCAATTCACCGTCACCGGCACCAACGACGCCCCGGTGGTGGCCGCGCCGCAGGCGATGGATGTGCTGGCCGGGGGGGCGGCCTTTGCGTTCAACCCGCTGGCCAACGCCACCGACGCCGATCAGGGAACCGTGTTGCAGGTGGCCGGGGCGGTGCCGTCCTGGATGCAGCAAACCGCCACCGGGTTTGCCTTTAACCCG
>CAIPHQ010000504.1 GCA_903864895.1 uncultured Rhodospirillales bacterium | reverse complement strand
CGTCGTTCACCGGGTTTTCCAGCTTGGTCACGTAGGCATAGGCGTTGTTGCCCACCACCAGCGCGACACGCTTGCCGCCGGCCGTTTGCGCCAGCGGGGTTTGCGCCAGCGGGGTTTGGGCCAGCGGGGTTTGGGCCAGCGCGGCGTGTGCCAGCAAAACCCAGACCAGCGGCAACAACACAAGGCGGATCATGGCGGCGCACTCCTGACTCAAGGTGGCTGGCGCAGCTTGCGGGATTTCACCCGCCCCAGCGCATACAGCCCCAGCCCCAGCAGGGCCGGCACACCGCCATACCAAAGCGATCCATGCAGGATTGTGACCAGCGGCACATTGCTGCTGACCAGTGAAAACGCCACCTGAATCAACGCCATCAGCAGCGCCACGCCAAACCCGGCCCCGGCCACGATCAGCCCGGCCAGTTTCAGAATCTCGGCCAGCACGTTGTGCCCGGCGGGAATGTTTCTCACGGCGATTCTCCCGGCGAATGGGCCAGCCTGAAGGCTGGCCCTGCCCCGGTATCAGGCGAAACGGCGCAGATCCAGCGTGCGCGGATGGTCGCGGCCCAGGGACAGGCGCGGCTCCGGCATCGGCCCCGGCGTGTGGCCGATGGGAAAGAACCGGCTGCGGCGGCGGGCTTCCGCCTCGTTGGCGTTCACCGGGAAGGTGTCGTAGCTGCGCCCGCCGGGGTGGGACACGTGATGCGTCAACCCGCCGAGGCTGCGGCCGCTCCAGCGGTCATAGATGTCGAACGTCAGCGGTGACTGCGCCGGAATGGTCGGGTGCAGCGCGCTGTACGGCTGCCACGCCTTGAACCGCACGCCGCCGACCAGTTCGCCCGCGCGGTCGGTGGGGGTCAGCGGCACGGCGACACCGTTGCAGGCCAGCAGATAGCGCTCCGCCACCCAGCCCGACACCTTCACCTGCAAGCGCTCGGCAGAACTGTCCACGTAGCGCGCAGTGCCACCCGCCGTCTGCTCCTCACCCAGCACATGCCACGGCTCCAGCGCATGGCGCAGTTCCACGCCCAGCCCGCGCGTGCTGGCCACGCCGATCTGCGGGAAGCGGAATTCCATGTGCGGGTCGAACCACTCACGCTTCAGCTTGAAGCCGAGGCCGCCGAGTTCCTCCAGCGCGTCGGTGAAATCCTGATCGACATAGTGCGGCAGCATGAAGTCGTCGTGCAGGCGCGCGCCCCAGCGGATCATCCGCCGCTCGTACGGGCTTTGCCAGAACGCCGCCATCGCCGCGCGCATCAGCAGCATCTGCGCGGCGGACATCTGCGCGTGCGGCGGCATCTCGAACGCGCGGAACTCCACCAGCCCGCGCCGCCCGGCGCCGCCGTTCGGGTCGTACATCTTGTCGATGCAGAACTCGGTGCGGTGGGTGTTGCCGGTCATGTCGGCGAGGATGTTGCGGAAGATGCGGTCGGTCAGCCATGGCGGGGTCTGGCGGAACGGCGTGATCTGCTCGAAGGCGATTTCAAGCTCGTTGATGCTGTCCTCCCGCGCCTCATCAATGCGCGGGTGCTGGCTGGTCGGGCCGATGAAGGTGCCGCTGAACAGGAACGACAGGCTGGGGTGGTTGTGCCAGAATCCCAGCAGGCTTTTCAGCACGTCCGGGCGGCGCAGGAACGGGCTGTCTTCCACCCGGCTGCCACCCATCACCACATGGTTGCCGCCGCCGGTGCCGACATGGCGGCCGTCGATCATGAATTTCTCGGTGGCCAGCCCGACCTGCCGGGCTTCCTCGTACAATTGCTCGGTGCGCTGCACATGCTCCGCCCAGCTTGACGCCGGGTGGACGTTGACTTCGATCACACCCGGATCGGGCGTGACCGAGAAGTTCAGCAAGCGCGGGTCGCGCGGCGGGTCGTAGCCTTCCAGCACCACCGGCAGGCTGTATTCGGCGGCGGTGGCTTCCACGGCGGCGGTCAGGTCCAGCCAGTCCTCGGCGCGCACCAGCGGCGGGTAGAAAATGTGCAGCACGCCGCCGCGCGCTTCCACGGTCAGCGCGGTGCGCACCAGATCGGGGTCCGGGCGGCCCGGTTCCGGGCGCGGCATCTGTGAGACGGGGGCGAACGCGGCGTCGATCTCACGCCCCTCCCGCAGGCGGCGGAACAGCGCCTGCTGCGGCAGCGGCGCACGCGGCGCGAACGGATCGAGGTCAAAATCCGTCTCGATCTTATCGGGGTCGGCCCATGGCAGGCTGTCCAGCGGCAGGCGCAGGCCGATGGGGCTGTCACCGGGGATCAGGAACAGCGTGTCACCACGCAGGAACCATTTGCCGGTGCCCCAGCGGCGGTTGCCATCCTGCGCCAGCGCCCGCAGCGGCAGCACGCTGCCGACCGGGGAGGCGAGGCCCTGCGCGAAGATGCGGGCCATGCGCGCCCGCTCCAGCGGGTCGCGCAGCTTGTTGTCCTCCACCACCACGTTGGCGGGCAGGCGGTGTTCTTTCCACAGATAGTAATGCACGTCCTCGTAGGCGGGCAGGATGGCCGCCGGATCGACCTGCAAGCGCTCGGCCAGCGCCTCTGCAAAGCGCGCCGCGTCGTCGGCAGTGGCGGTGCCGCGCGCGCGGTCCGGGTCGGCGAGCAAGGCGGGGTCGAGCCAGACGCGCTCATGGTCCGCGCGCCAATGGCAGTTCAGCGCCCAGCGCGGCAGCGGCTCACCGGGGTATTGCTTGCCCTGCGCGTATTGCACCGCCGCCCCCGGCGCCCACAGATTGGCCAGACGGCGGATCAATCGGCCCGCATAGCCGCGCTTGGTCGGGCCAAGTGCATCGGTGTTCCACTCGGCGGCCTCCTGATCGGTGGCCGACACGAAGGTGGGCTCACCGCCCATGGTCAGCCGCATGTCGCCTGCCACAAGTGCCCGGTCCACCCGCGCCCCGGTGGCCAGAATGTCCTGCCATGCGCGTTCCGTGTACGGCTTGGTCACGCGCGGGGTTTCGGCGATGCGCGTGACCTTCATCTCGAAGCCGAATTCGGTCTCGCACTTTTCCACCAGCCCGCTGATCGCGGCGGCGGATTGCGGCTCGGGCGAGGCGGCGAGCGGGATATGCCCCTCGCCTGCCATCAGGCCCGAGGTGGCATCCAACCCGATCCAGCCCGCGCCCGGCAGATACACTTCCGCCCAGGCGTGCAGGTCGGTGAAGTCGGACGTGGGGCCTTCCGGGCCTTCCAGCGGCTTCACATCGGCGACCAGCTGAATCAGGTAGCCGGACACGAAACGGGCGGCCAGACCAAGGTTGCGCAGCAATTGCACCAGAAGCCATGCCGAATCGCGGCAACTGCCTTTTCCGGCGGCAAGGGTTTCCTCGGGCGTCCACACGCCCGGCTCCAGCCGGACGATGTAGGACGTGCGCTCCTGCACCATGCGGTTCAGCATCACCAGAAAATCGACGGTGCGCTGTTCCGCGCGCGGCACCTCGGCCAGCATGGCGGCCAGATGCGGCCCCACCGGTTCGGTATGGCGGAACGGGGCCAGTTCCTGGTCGAGCACATGGTCGTACTCGAACGGAAAGGTCTCGGCCTCGGGTTCCAGAAAGAAGTCGAACGGATTGATGGTGGCCATGTCGGCCACCAGATCCACCGTGACGTCGAAATGCGTCACCTTGTCCGGGAAAACGACCCGCGCGAGCATGTTGCCCTGCGGGTCCTGCAGCCAGTTCAGGAAATGCGGCCTGGGTTCAACGGTCAGCGAGTAGCTGAGGATGGGCGTGCGCGCATGCGGCGCTGGCCGCAGCCGGATGGTCTGCGGGCCGAGCGCCACCGCGCGGTCATAGGTATAGGTCGTGCGATGGGTCAGCGCGGCATGGATCGACATGGGGCTGGCAGTCCGGCAGTTGGGGCGTCAGGCGCCCGCGTAACGGGCCGGGTTCAGCATAGCAAGAACGCTGCCGGGAAGCTGGGGCGCGCGCCCGGCAATCAGGTCGGCCACCAGCCGCCCGGCGGCGGGCGAGGTCTGGATGCCGTAGCCGCCCTGGCCGATACACCAGAAGAAGCCTTCGGCGTGCTTGTCCCAGCCGATGCCGAGGCTGCCATCCGGCAGGAAGCTGCGCAGCCCCGCCCAACTGCGGTCCACCCGGCGCACATTGATGTCCAGCCCCTGCTGCATCCGGTCGATGGCAATCGCCACGTCCAACTCGTCCGGCTGCACATCGTGCGGGTGCATCGGCGTCTCGTCGGCGGGCGAGACCATCATCTTGGTGCGCTGTTCGGGCCGCGCATACCAGGTGCCAGCCGCATCGCCGATCATCGGCCAGCCGGTCACGTCCCACGGCTGCGGGTCGATGATGACTCCGGTGCGCCGCTTGGGCTGCAAGCCCAGCGGCGAGAGCCCGGCGATCTGCCCGACCTCATCGCCCCACGAGCCTGCGGCGTTGACGACGATGGGGGCGGAGAATACCGCGCCACCGGTGACTTCCACGTGCCACAGCCCGGCCTTGCGTTCGATCCGCCCGGCGCGGCTGCGCAGTGCCAGTTGCGCCCCGCGCGATTTGGCCTGCCGCAGAAACCCCTGATGCAGGGCGGCCACGTCGATGTCGAAGGCGATGTCCTCGATGGCGACCTTGGCGAGGTAGTCCGCCCGCAGCGCGGGTGCCATCGCCCGCGCCTCGGCCACGCTGATCTCCCGCAGGCCGATGCCCTCGGCCAGCATCTCGTCCAGATCCGCCACCTGCTCGGCCGGGGCCACAAACAGCACGTTGCGCGGCGACATCAGTGGATGCTCGGCAAACCCCTCCGGCGGTGCCAGGAAAAACCCGCGCCCGGCGCCGGTGAGTGCGCGCACATCGGGCGGCCCGTAATTCTGCAGCCACAGCGCCGCCGACCGCCCGGTGGAATGATACCCCGCCGCCTCCTCCGCCTCGACCAGCGCGACACGGCGCTCGGCAGACAGATGCGCCGCACAGGTAGCGCCCGCGATGCCGGCGCCGATGACGAGGATGTCGAAGGATGTATCGGTCATGCGCCGCAGCATCGGGGGGCGGCGGCGGCGGTGCAAGAGGGCTAACGCGCGGGAAGGCTTGCCGTGCGGGCAGTTGCGAGCGGGAGGAACAGCGCGCCGGGCTGGCTCGGCAGGGGGCGGAAGCCGTGCCATTGGTAGAATGCGGCAGCGGCTTCGGTCTTGGCATCGACCATCAGGGCGAAAGCGCGTGTGTCGCTGTTCAGCACCCGCATGGCCGCATCGGCCAGCATGGCCCCGCCCAGACCCCGGCCATGGAAACGCTGGTCCACCGCCAGCCGCCCGATCAGGGCGGCGGGGAGCAGCGGATAGCGTGGCAGCCGTTTGAGCGTTTCGGCAGGCAGAGCGCTGGCCAGCACGCTGGTGGCGGCGAGTGTGTAATACCCGGCGACTTCATCGCTGCCCGGCGCAACGGCGACGAAGCAACTTGCCATCAGGCGGCGGACATCCTGCGATGCCTGCTCGCGCAAGTAGCGATCCAGCACGTCCGCACCGCAGGAAAAGCCGTCGCGGCGGTGCGCGGCCAGTTTCTCGATGTTGAAACTGCCGCTCACGATGGCGGCAGGATCATCTCACGATGCCGCTCGAACGCACGGCGCAAGGCCGGGGCTGGCTCAGGCGGATTCAGGATGGCGTCCACGAAGTCGCGCTGGTCGTCCAGCGACAGGCGGATAATCTGCGCCTGCTCCACCCGCCGCTCCGCCGCCGCTTGCGCCGCCGCCACGACAAAATCGGTCACCGACCGCCCCTCAAGCTCCGCCGCACGCCGCAGCAGGTTTTGCAGGTCGGGCGTGATGCGGGCTTCGAGGCGCGCGGTCTTGGCAAGGGGGGATGTGGTTGTCATGCGTGATCTTGTACGGCATTGGACCGTACGGCGTCAATGCCGGCAGGTGATGCACCACGTTGCATGAGGCGACAATAATGGCCACCGTCACCCGTTCGTTGTCAACCCTGCCGGGGCCGGGGTCTTCATCTTCATGACGTTCATCGGGATGACGAACACGCCCAAGCCCTTGCGCAAATGCACCTTGCCCGCGCCGTTCTTGTTGCAGAAGTAAAGCAACTGGCGGCGCTTAAACAGTTAGCCGATAGGGATCAGCATCCGCCACGATGCAATCGGGCAGCGTGGATAGTGAATTGCGGGCAGCGGCGTTTTGACGCTCAGCGTGATATTCACCAAGTGCACTATGGGTGGCGTTCGCCAAGGGAGACATGAAACAAGCTCTGACAGATAAACTAACATGTAAATATGCGCGGAATCCGTAGAAATTGGCAGGCAGGTGACGGTCTGTATTTGGGTGAAGGTCACAAAATCCGCCGCGGCAGTCGCCTTGTAGCGACGCCGTAAGTTCAGATCCTACGAAATTCCAGTGCCAAGTCCCCATGGCGCTTCGATGCCTTCATCATCCTCGCGTCGGGGAAACCGGACTTGGCCGCCAAAACGATCCGGTCCTGGGCTTCCTGTGGCAAGGTCAGACCAAGATAGATCGTGGCAATGCAATCTGCCGCAATCGGGCACTTGTAGATCGTGTCAGTCGCTTCGTCGCTCCGCCACATCAGGCGCCATTCGTTCTCACTTCGCCAGACGTCGCTCTTCACGGTGCTCATCCGGTTGTAATAACCGTCAATTCGCGTTACCACCCGCTGGGCAACGCGATATTTCATCATGTCCTTCTCCTGTTTCATGAAGTCGTAAACGTCCTCGGCGGCGATGGGACTGAAACTCCGGGCATATTCCATCCGTGTCCAAACGCCGCCTTCCTCGAATGGTTTGCGGTTCACCGCAGCGTGCTGCGCCAGAACGGCATTCGCCAGCGCCCCAGTGTCGAATTCGATCGCGACACCGCGATGGCCGTTCCCGTAGTGGCCCCACATGTACAGATTGTCCTTCGGATGCAGTTCCGGGTTCGCCACGCTAGTCGACAGGACGAACGTTGTCCGCCTGACCATTTCGAGATGAGCCTTCAACTGCCTGACGGTCGTGATCCAGCTCAACGGCGTCACATGCGTCCTGAACCACCCCACATCAGCAGCATGGTGCTCTTTCACATACTGGATCAGCCGGGCGTAGCTATCGCCGAAGTCAGTCTCAAAGAAGCAGTAGGGGTCGAACGGATCGTTCAAGAGCGACGTGTGAATGAAGGCAATCTGCTGGTTCGCCACAACATCGAGCGCGAAATCCGCGTTTCCATAAAACCGCGTTACATATGCAGGAACGTCCATCCCACTCGTCACCTTTTTTGCGCCGCCGTTGCCGCACGGATCCTATCACCTTGTTGGATGGCGCGGCATACCGCGGGCAACGTCTGCTATTGGAAATTGGCGGCGGTCTTTGGAGCGGCCGAAATGCGCACAAACAAGGCGTTCATAGCTGGCACGCCCTCGGATCGGTCCCGCCAATTAGGTTTATTGGCGCTCGGGTTCCCCTTTTCGGCGTCGGCCCGCAGTGCATTGGTCGTAAAGTGCACTGGCGTGCGGAAACCAGAGCCAATGACAGACAACGACACAGAATTCGGCCGCGACCTGATTGCCGCGATGCAGGAAGCCGCAGCCATCGTACGTGGCAAGGCCGATGCCGCGCGGGTGCATCTGCCGCCGGGTGCCATCGACGTGCGCGCCATCCGCGCCCGCCTCGGCCTGAGCCGCCCGGCCTTCGCCGAGCGTTTCGGGCTGGCCGCAACCGCCGTGCGCGACTGGGAACAAGGCCTTCGCCGCCCCGGACCCGCCGCGCGCACGCTGCTGCTGGTGATTGCCCGCAGCCCGGAAACCGTGGCGCAGGCGGTGGCCGAAGCCGCCGCCTGACCGCCGCCGTTACCCGTTCGTCGCCACGCCGGCCGGGGCCGGGGTCTTCATCATCGTGCCGGTCATCGGGATGAAGAACACGCCCACGTCCTTGCGGGAGTGGACCTTGCCCGCCTCGTCCTTGGTGTAGACGTACAGGAACTGGCCGCGCTTGATCGGCTGGCCGATGGGGATCAGCATCCGCCCGCCCGGCTTCAACTGCTTGAACAGGTCGGGCGGCGCGTATTGGGCGGCGCAGGTGACGATGATGATGTCGAAACCGCCGTCGACTTCCGGCCAGCCGAAATAGCCGTCGCCGACGCGGGACTGGATGTTGTCGTAGCCGAGCGGGGCGAAAATCTTGCCCACCGCGTGGCCCAGCGGCTCGATGATCTCGATAGAGTAGGCCTTGGCCACGATGCGGCTCAGCAGGCTGCTCTGGAAGCCGCTGCCGGTGCCGATTTCCAGCGTCACGTCGCCGGGCTTGGGCTTGCACACCTGTGTCATGTAGGCCTGCCCCAGATAGTCCGACAGCGCCGAGCCATAGCCCAGCGCC
This sequence comes from uncultured Rhodospirillales bacterium, assembly GCA_903864895.1. GTDB lineage: Bacteria > Pseudomonadota > Alphaproteobacteria > Acetobacterales > Acetobacteraceae > CAIPHQ01. The sequence continues at coordinate 5,504 of CAIPHQ010000504.1, read as the reverse complement.
CACGGCTTGGGGTTGTCCTCATAGGCGTCGCCGCCGGTCGAGTGATGGCCTTCGTACATGTAGTGGTAGTATTCGCGCGGCACGGTCTGGAATGCTTCGATGATCGCCGGGTCGGCGCTGCCGAGGCGTTCCTTCAGATATTGCTCGATGCGCTTGATGGCGGCGGGCTTGCGGGCCTGAATGGCCTCGAACTGCGCGTCGGTCAGGCTGACCGGGCGGCCGGAGGCGGCCATGGCGGCCTCATAGGCCTTGCGGGTCCAGGGCGGCGCCGCCGCGCGCGCCGGGCGCAGGATGGCGGGTGCGGCCAGGGCGGGAAGCGAGAGCAATGCGGTGGCGGTGAAGCCACGGCGAGTCAACGGGCGGAAGCCTGCCACGGAATGTCCGTCCTTGGGCTGGGGAAAACAACAATGCACAGCACATACAGCAGCAGGGCCAGCAACAGAACCCCGTTATAGCCCTGCTGCACGGCAATCAGATTGGCCAGTGGCGTGGAGACCACGGAAAACGCGCCGTTCAGCGCCCAGGCCCAGGGCAGGAACGGGCCGGACCCGGCACGCTGCAAGCCCAGCGGGAACGGCAGACCGAGCGCGACCGACACCGGGGCCAGCAGCGCCAGCACCACGGCACAGCGCGCCAGCAGCGGCCAGCCCAGCGTTTCCAGCAGCAGGGGCTGCAAGAAGAACAGCATCGCCACGCACCACGCCACCACAAACCCCGCCGCCAGCGCCACGCCACGCGCGGGCCGTTCGGCAAACTGCCCGGCCAGCATGCTGCCGAAGCCGGAAAACAGCAGCATCGCCGTCAGCACCAGGGCGAATGCCGTGGTGCGGTCGTTCAGGTAGAAACTCGCGCGCTCGATGAAGAAAATCTCGATGAACAAAAACCCGAGGCCAAGGGCGGCGAAATACAGCGCCGCGCGCACCGTGCCGGTGGCACGGCTGCCGGGTGCCCGGATGCGCCCGCGCCCGGCCAGCGGCACCGCTAGCACCAGCAGCGCAATCACGGCGGCCTGCGCCAGCACCGCCACGTTCACCATCGGCCCGATTTCCGCCTGCGGCAGCAATTCCAGCCGCTTCAGCACGGTGCCCAGATGCGCCAGACGCAGCACGGCGTAGAAACTCGGCCGGTCGAAGGTGATCGGGGCGAGGTTGAAGCTGCGCGCCGAATCGGTGCTTTCGCCCGCCAGCACCGCGCCCGCCTCATCGGCAATGGCATCGTGCGCGCCCTCGCCGGAGGTCACTTCCCCCGCCTCGAACGAGACGGCAGGCAGGTCGTTGTAGATCTCGCCGCGCGCCGCCGGGTCCATGCCGGGGAAATACGAGATGTCGAACGAGCGTTCGTCGCAGAACGCCTTTGCCGCAGCGATGCGGGCGGCGTCCCACGGCGTGGGCGAGAGCAGAATCCGCACATTCCATGCCGAGCGATAGACCAGCACATGCTTGCCCGGATCGGCCGCGCCGAACGCCTGCAACGCCGCCCGCGCGGTGGCCAGCATGCGGATGGCGTAGGCGGGGAACTCGCGGATTGAGACCGGGATCGACACCAGCCCGCCGGGTGCCAGCGCGCGCAAATCGGCGGCCAGTGCCTCGGCGGCGAAGGCGCTCTGATTCGCCTCGGCAGAGTCGAGAAAGTCGCCGGAAATGTCGATCAGATCAAAGGTCTGGCCGCCGCGCACCGCTGCCAGCGGGCTTTCGGCGGACAGGCGCACGTTGGGCTGCGCGGCCAGTGGCGGCGACGGGCCGAAGCCATCACGCAAGGCGCCGCGCAGCACCGGTTCCGGCTCCAGAGCCAGCACGTCGGCAGCCCCCAGCGCCCGCGCCTCGGCAATGCGGAACCCGCCCGAGGCCCCGGCCAGCAGCACGCGCGGATGCTCCAGCAGCGCGTAGGGCAGGGCTGCCAGCGTGGCCCCGGCGTAATTGGGAATCGCCATGCCCGGCTTCGGGATGGCGGCCACGCGGTTGCCGTCGCGATACAGCCCCAGCGTGGAGGGCGGCCCGGCGAGGCCCAGCAGCCCCGCGTTGTTGGACACGTCGGTGTCCACGCGTTCAGTAAAATCATCCAGCAGCATATAGACGCCGCGCGGCGTGTAGCGCTCGGCCAGCGTCCTGCTCTCGGGCACATGCAGCGGGGCGTAGATGGATTTGTAGTCGTTGAAGGCGGCTTCGTTGTCCAGCAGCAGCACCGCCTCCCCCGCCGCCAGCGCCAGCAGGGCAGCCAGAAGGGCTGCGGAGGCGCGCGGCACGGTGGCCAGGGCCGCCAGCGCCAGCGGCACCAGCAGGCAGGGCGCCAGCAGGAACGGATGCACCAGCGTCATCAGCCCCAGCGCCAGTAACGCGCCCACACCGGCACCAGTCAGGTCAAACCCGTACACCCGGCCAATCTGGCCGGGGTTGAGCACGAAACTCAGGCTGACAAACACGCCGGTGAGGAAAAAGAATGTCAGCAGTGCGGCGTAATATCCGGCGATGTTCCAAAGCTGCGGCGCGAACGTGGCCTGATTCTGCAATTGCAGCGGGTTGAACGGGTTGGTGGTGACAAAATGATAGCCCGCCGCCCCGGCCACAATCAGCGCCGCGGGCAGCCAGGCCAGCAGCACCACGCCGTTGCGGGCAAACCAGTCCCGCGCCAGCGCCAGCGTCACCCCGCTCAGCGCGAAGCCCGCCAGCACGATGGAAATCACCCAGTAGCCATACTCGGACCATTTCGCGACCGCGAAATAGCGGGTCAGCGCGATCTCGAACCCCAGACTGCCCAGTGAAACCAGAAACAGCGGCAGCAGCGCGCGGGCGCGGCTCACGGCCACACCCGGTGCTGGATGAAGCTTTCCAGCGTGGTGTTGAAGCGCACCGCGTCGTCCACGAACAGCGCATGCCCGGCATCGGGCCACACCTCCACATCCGCTGCCGGATGATGCGCGCGCAGGTTGGCGGCCTGCCCGGACAGGCGCGGCGTGACCACGTACAGCACCGGCTTGATGGTGGAATACACCGCCTCTTTCCAGTAGGTGCGCGGCACCGGGTAGGACAGCAGCGCATCGGCCGCGTATTCCGGGGTGCGCAGGCAGGTCTGGGTCAGCTTGTCCAGCCACGGTTGCGGCTGCGGCTTGTGGAACATGCCGCGCACGAAATTGCGCATCATCACGTCACGGGGCAGTTTCTTGCCCGCGTGCATCGGATGCTTCGGCGGCGGCGGTGGCGGGTCTTCGCCCACCGAGTTGTCGATCAGCGCCAGCCCGGCTATCCGCCCGTCGCCGTTGTCATGGATATAGGCCAGCACATCCAGCACACCCAGCGACCACCCGGCCAGCAGGACCGGCAGGGCGGAGACCTGCGGGATCAGCTCGGCGATGTCCTGCCCGCGCCGCGCCTGATCGTAGCCGGTGGGGGCAATGGCGCTGTCGCCCTGCCCGCGCGGGTCGAACGCGATGACGTGATAGCGGTAGGACAGCGTGTCGATCTGCCGCTGGAAAATCCACTCCGGCATGGTCCAGCCGGGCACCAGCACGATGGTGCGGGCGGATTTGGGGCCGGATTCGGCATAGTGCAGCCGCACGCCGTCACTGGTGGTGAACCAGCGATCCGCCGCCGCCGCCGGTTTGGCCAACAGCATGGTAACAAGGGCGGCGCTTGCGAGGGCCTGAAGGATGCGCATACAGCGCAGGTGCCCAGCCGACTCCCGCGCTGTCAACCAAAGGCGAAACCCCATGCCCGCCCCTGCGCCCGGCGACGATGAGGAGCCGCCCAACCGGCGCGGCGCGCTGGCGGCAATCCTTGTGCTGGTGGCGCTGGCGGCGGCCGGCATCTGGCTGAGCGGCGCGCTTCGCGACACCGGGCGGATACAGGATTGCGTGATGGCCGGGCGCAAGAATTGCGCGCCGGTCACGCCGTAGCGTCCGGGGCGCCGCCCCGTGCCGCCGCGCGGATTTCCGCCACGGTCAGCATCAGCGTCATCGGGTCCACCGGCGACGGGCGGAAGCCATGCCGCTCATAGAACTGCCGCGCTGCGTCCGATATCGCGTGGATCAGGATGGCGCGAACGCCGATGATGTCCGCCGCGATCACAATCCGCCGCACCGCGTCTTGCAGCAGATCGCTGCCCAGACCCCGGCCCTGAAAGGCGCGATCCACCGCAAGGCGGCCCAGCAACACCACCGGGACCGGGCTTGGCATGTTGCGGCGCACGCGCCCGGTGGCGATGGAGGGGAGCACAGATCCGGCGGCAAGGCTGTAATATCCGGCCACGCGGTCTGCGGCGCAGGCCACGAAGGTGCGCGACCCGCCAGCGGCCTCGTTCTGCCGCGCGTGCAGACGCAGCCAGTCGTCCAAAGCCGCCACACCGGAGTTGAAGGCCGGCAGGTCGTGTGCCGGGGCAAGCGGTTCGGGGGCGCTGAAGGACCCCTGCCCGGCCCAGCGGCCGCTCACGCCTCCCAGACCGGCTTTCGCGCCAGCAACGCCCGCAAGGCCGGATTGTCACGCGGCGGGGCATCCAGTGCCGCGTGAAACGCGTCCCACTGCGCCTCATCCAGCAGAAACACCCGCCGGTCGGACAGCGCATCGGCCGCAGCGGTCAGCCCGCTGTCCAGCAGGAACTCGGTCAGCGTCTTGTTGGACACGGCGGCCGCGTGTTGCAGCGTCCGCTTGGCGGCCTGGGTCATGCGCAGATCGACGCGCTCGGAACGGGCTTCGGGCATCGGATGGGCCTTGGATAACGCTGCTACGTCAGGCCCAATACGTACACTGTCCGGACAAACCTGTCACGCGCGGTGGCTGTGCGTGCCCTCAGACATACCGCAGGATCACGAACCCGCCGATGATGCTGGCCGCCAGCACCGTGGTCACCAGTGTCAGCCGCCTTTCGATGAAGTCGCGCACCGGGTCGCCGAAGCGGCGCAGCAGGGCGGCCACCAGAAAGAAGCGCGCGCCGCGCGTGAGCAGACTGGCCGCCATGAACACCGCAAAATCGAAATGCGCAGCACCCGAGGCGATGGTGACGATCTTGTACGGGATCGGCGTCAGCCCTTTGACCAGAATCACCCACAGCCCGTACTCGGCATAGGTGGCCTGAAAGCGGGCGAACGCCGCGTCGTAATGGTAGAATTGCAGCAACGGCTGGGCCAGTTCGTTGAACACATAGAAGCCGATGGCATAGCCCAACGCCCCGCCCGCCACGCTGGCCAGCGTGCAGATCGTCGCCAGCCGCCATGCCGCGCGCGGGCGGGACAGCGCCATTGGAATCAGCAGCGCATCCGGCGGAATGGGAAAGAAACTGCTCTCCGCGAAGCTGATGATCGCCAGCCACAGCGGCGCATACGGATGGGCGGACAGGGCGATCACACGGCGATACAGGCGTTGCAGCATCGGGGGGCCTCCGGCTGGGCTGGCATTGCCACGCGGCGGGGCGCGGCGCAATCGCCGCACGCCGCACGCCCTTTGGCACCGCCCTCTGGCACCGCCCTCTGGAACCGCCCTCTGGCCTGCCGCGGCAATCCGCCGCTAGACTTCCGG
>CAIPHQ010000503.1 GCA_903864895.1 uncultured Rhodospirillales bacterium | reverse complement strand
GAGCCCAACCTTGGCGAACGTGCCGCCGTCGAAGTGATTGAAGAGCCCGGCCGCCTGATTGGTGATGAACGCGGCGTGCTGTTGTGCGAGGAGTCGGCTGTAATCAAAGAGAAGTTGCGAGCCCGGCTAAATTCTGGGCTTGACCCAGAATTGATGATGATTGGCGCCGAGTTGGCGGTCTATCACATTGAGCGCGGCGCGCGAAAATTCACTCAGTTTGCCAAGGCAATCGCCGCCGATCTTGGCGTGACCGTCCAAGAATTGCGGCAAGAATTGCGTGGGTGGTATCTGAGCGCTCACGCTATGATGGATGACCGCGGGCTTGATGTGTCCGATATGGACGCCGTGGAGACGGTCAAAAGCGAACTGCACAAGTTGCTTGCGGAGGCGGAAAGTGGACCAGAAATTCACCCGGTGGGTGGAGGCGGAGACGGCGAAGTACCGGATGGAGGGGATGGTTCCGGGGAGTCCAAGGGAAACGGAAATCCTGAAGTTCTGGAAACGCCACCGCCCGCTCATGTACCAGAAACTGATGGCGGAGAATCTGGCGGCGAAGCTGGCGTTCGTCCTCGATCGGAAACGCTACCAAGCGAAGAACCAGTACATCCAAGCGGGGATGCCGATGGGGGACGCGGAGGCGGAGGCAAGGAGCGACTGGCTGATGATGGAGCCCGAGAGCATGAGCCCGTCCCGGCCCCATCTCGCCCAAATTTCCACATTGATGACCCCGAACGCATAGCGGGCGGAACGCCCAAGGTTCGATTCGCGCGGAACCGTGCAGCGCTGGAGGCGCTGGCGGAAATTCGCGACGAACAGCGAGCACCGACGCCCGCCGAGCTGAAGCGCATCGTCGTGCGGGATCGCACACGCATCGTCGAGGTGAGTACGCACGAGTTCTTGCTCATTCTTGAAGCCGAGCAGCGCATTCAATCGGCCGAGCAGATTTTTGACCGCGCCCAGCAAGCCGGGCGCGCGGCGTCGCGCGTGGCAAAGATGGCGGGCGGTGACGACGCGGCCAGTGCCGCGATTCGTGATCTGGTCCGGCGGCGCTGAGCCACTTCGGCCCGGCGCCGCCGGGGCGCCTCAGGGCAATTCTTCCACCCGGCCGGAGGCCAGTAGCGCGCGGTAATGGTCCGGCACCTGCAGCCCGCCCTTGACCTTCGCTTCCATGCTGGCTTCTGCAGCCTTCACGGCTTCCAGCGCCACCAGCACGGCTTCGGCCTGTTCCAGCGGCACCACCACCACGCCGTCGCGGTCGGCAATGATGATGTCGCCGCTGCACACCCGCACGCCGCCGACGATGACCGGCAGGCCTGCCGTGCCGGGGCCGTTGCGGGCGGGGGAGTTGGCGGTGACGCCCATGCTGTAGCAGGGCAGGCCGACATTCAGCAGGCCGACGATGTCGCGCACCACGCCATCGGTGGCGAAGCCCACCACGCCGCGATTGCGTGCCATGCCCAGCACAAGGTCGCCGGTGATGGCTGCTCCCAGAAAGCCTTCGGTGCAGGCGATGATGAAATCGCCCGGCTTGGCCGCTTCCAGTGCGCCGAACAGCGCCAGATTGTCCGAAGGCCCGGCGTGGCAGGTGATGGCCACGCCCAGTATCGGCGCGTCCGGCGGGGTGAGTGGCTTGATGCGGTAATCCATGCAGCCGCTGCCGCCCATGGCGTCCACCACGAAACCGGCTGGAATGCCGGCAAATTTGGCCAGAATTTCGGGCGTGGGGCGGGGGAAGCCCCGGCGTACGCGCAGAATCGGTGCATCATGGATCATCCTGGTGTTCCCCTTGGCGTTCAGACAGACATGCCGGCCACCCAGCCGCTCGACCACGCCCACTGGAAGTTATAGCCGCCGAGCCATCCCGTCACGTCCACCGCTTCACCGATGGCGAACAGGCCGGGCACGGTAGTTGCCATCATGGTCTGCGACGACAGCGCAGCCGTGTCGATGCCGCCCAGCGTGACTTCGGCCTTGGCGTAGCCCTCGGTGCCGCTGGGCGTGAGCGCCCAGCCGTTCAGCAGCGCGGCGAGCCGGTCCAGATCGGCGTCGCGCTGGTTGCCGATGGGACCGGGCGGCAGATGGGCGGCGGCCAGCGCGTCGGCCAAGCGGTGCGGCAGTGCTTCGCCCAGAATGGTTTTTGGCTCCGCCTTGGCGCGGCCGCGCTTGCGCTCGCGCAGCCACACCGCCGCGTTCTGGCCGGGCATCAGGTCCAGCCGCAGCGTTGCGCCGTCGCGCCAGTAGGACGAGATTTGCAGGATCGCCGGGCCGGACAGGCCGCGATGGGTGAACAGCAACGCCTCGCGGAACTGCCGCTTGCCAAGGCTGGCGACGGATTCCAGTGCCACACCGCTGAGCGGCTGCATCAGCGCCAGATCGGCGGCGGCGAAGGTCAGCGGCACCAGACCGGGGCGAATTTCGGTGAGCGGCAGGCCGAAGCGCCTGGCGAGGCCGTGGGCGAAGCCGGTGGCCCCCATTTTCGGGATCGACAGCCCGCCGGTGGCCAGCACCAGGGCGGGTGCGATGAAATTGCCGTGATCGGTGGTGACAGTGAATGCATCGGCGCGCGTGACATTGCTGATGTGGTGGCCCAGCCGGATGTCCACGCCGGCCGCTTGCGCCTCGGCCAGCAGCATCGCCACGATTTGCCGGGCCGAGCCGTCGCAGAACAACTGGCCCAGCGTCTTTTCGTGAAATGCAATGCCGTGGCGGCGCACGAGGGCCACGAAATCCTGCTGCGTGTAGCGTGCCAGTGCGGATTTGCAGAAATGCCGGTTGGCGGAAATGAAGCGGTCCGGCGCGATGCCAAGATTGGTGAAATTGCAGCGCCCGCCACCGGAAATCAGGATTTTCTTGCCCGCCTCATCGGCGTGGTCCAGCAGCAGCACACGCTTGCCGCGCTGGCCTGCGGTGATGGCGCACATCAGCCCGGCGGCACCGGCGCCGAGGATGATGGTGTCGTAGGGCAGGGGCGGTGACATGGTGCGCGCACCCTGCCACCGCCCCGTGCCTTGTGCGAGAGGCTACGCCGCGTAGCGCAACGCCATCGCCTCCAGCGCCATCGGCTTGATCTTCTGTGCCTGTCCGGCGCAACCGAACGACACGAACCGCTCCTGGCACAATTCCTTGGCCGCCTTGGTGGCGGCGGTAAGGAACTTGCGCGGGTCGAATTCCTCCGGGTTCTTGCCCATGGCACGGCGCATGGCACCCGTCATCGCCAGACGGATATCGGTGTCGATATTCACCTTGCGCACGCCGTTGCGGATGCCTTCCTGAATTTCGGCCACCGGCACGCCATAGGTTTCCTTGATCTTGCCGCCGTATTCGCGAATGGTTTCCAGCCATTCCTGCGGCACGCTGGAGGAGCCGTGCATCACCAGATGCGTGTTCGGCAGGCGCGCGTGAATTTCACGGATGCGCGAAATCGCCAGCGTCTCACCGGTGGGTTTGCGCGAGAACTTGTAGGCGCCATGGCTGGTGCCGATGGCAATGGCCAGCGCATCCACGCCGGTTTTCGCCACGAAGTCCGCCGCCTGATCCGGGTCGGTCAGCAACTGGTCGTGGGTGAGCTTGCCCTCGGCGCCGGAGCCGTCTTCTTCCCCCGCTTCGCCGGTTTCCAGCGAGCCGAGGCAGCCGAGTTCGCCTTCCACCGATACGCCGATGGCATGCGCCATGCCCACCACGGTGCGCGTGACTTCGATGTTGTACTCGTAGCTTGAGGGGGTTTTCATGTCCTCCATCAGCGAGCCATCCATCATCACGCTGGTGAAGCCCGAGCGCATGGCGCGCAGGCACACGGCGGGGCTGGCGCCGTGGTCCTGATGCATGGCCACCGGAATATGCGGCCACATTTCCACCGCCGCCTGCACCATGTGGCGCAGGAACGGCTCACCGGCGTATTTGCGCGCCCCGGCCGAGCCTTGCAGGATCACCGGAGCGCCGACTGCATCGGCAGCCTGCATGATCGCCTGGATCTGTTCCATGTTGTTGATATTGAACGCGGGTAGACCGTAGCCGTGCTCGGCGGCGTGGTCCAGCAACTGCCGCATCGCGACAAGGGCCATGTCTATTTTCTCCTTGTATTGGACTAGAACGCGCGCTTCTTGCGGTCCATCAATTGCCAGATCATCGGCGTGAAAATCAACTGCATCGCAAGTGCCATCTTGCCGCCCTCGCACACAATGGTGTTGGCGCGCGACATGAAACTGCCGCTCAGCATCGACAACAGATATGGGAAGTCGATGCCCTTGGGGTTGCGGAAGCGGATGACCAGCATGCTTTCGTCGGGGCTGGGAATGTCGCGGGCGATGAACGGGTTGGAGGTGTCCACCGTGGGCACGCGCTGGAAGTTCACGTGCGTTTCGGCAAATTGCGGGCAGATGTAGTTCACGTAATCGGGCATCCGGCGCAGAATGGTGTCCACCACCGCCTCATGCGAATGGCCGCGCGTGCGCTTGTCGCGATGCAGCTTCTGGATCCATTCCAGATTGATGATCGGCACCACGCCGATCAGCAGATCGACATGCTTGGCCACATTCACGGTATCGGTTTTCACGCCGCCGTGCAGGCCCTCATAAAACAGCAGGTCGGTGCGTGCGGTGATGTCTTCCCACGGGGTGAACGTGCCGGGCTTCTGGTTGTAGGGCGCGGCTTCCTGGTCGTCGTGCAGGTATTTGCGCACGCGGCCGAATCCGCTTTCGCCGTATTGGCGGAACAGCAGTTCCAGATCCTCGAACAGGTTGGTGTCCGGGCCGAAATGGCTGAAATGCTGGTTGCCATTGGCCTGCTCCTCGGCCATCCGCACGCGCATCTCGGCACGGTCGTAACGGTGGAAGGCATCGCCTTCCACCACGGCGGCGGTAACACCCTCGCGGCGGAAGATTTGCTGGAACGTGGTCATCACCGTGGTGGTGCCCGCGCCAGAACTGCCGGTAATGGCGATAATCGGATGTTTGGTGGACATGGCTTGGTCTTCCGGTCCTACACGGTGCGGAACAGCGAACGGGTCTTGAACAGCGGCGATTCGAAGCGGATCGGCTCACCGCGATCATAGGCGGCGTGATACTCCACCAGCCGTTCCACTTCCCGCCGCGACCCCAGAATCACCGGTACGCTCTGGCTGATGGTGGAGGGCTGCAAGTCCAGCAGCCGCGTGCGCCCGGTGGAGGCGGCACCGCCCGCCTGTTCCACAATCATCGCCAGCGGATTGGCCACGGTCAGCAGCCGGATGTGGCCCGGCACCGAAGTGTCCCGCGTGTCGCGCGGGTTCATGAACAGCCCGCCACGGATCAGGATGCGATGGACTTCGGCGACAATCGAGGCGCTCCAGCGCGTGGTGAATTCCTCTCCGCGCGGGCCTTCCGCCCCCTCGGTGGTCTCCTCCACATAGCGGCGCACCGGCGGTTCCCAGAAGCGCGCGTTGGAGGCATTGACGGCGAATTCCTGTGTGGAGTCCGCCACTGTCATGCGTGGATGCGCCAGCATGTAAGCGCCGATCTCACGATCCAGCCGGAAGCCGTAAACGCCGTCGCCCAGCGTGATGACCAGCAACGCGCTCGGCCCATACAGCGCGTAGCCGGCCGCCACTTGTTGTGTGCCAGGTTGCAGAAAATCTGCCTCCCGCGCATCGGTCACGCCATCGGGTGCGCGCAGGATGGAGAACACGGTGCCGAGTGGCATGTTCACATCGAGGTTGGACGTGCTGTCCAGCGGTTCGAACGCCAGCATGTAGCGCCCGCGCGGATAGCCTTGCGGAATGGCGTACGGGTGCGCCATGCCGCCCGACAACATGCCGCAGAGTTGGCCGCCGAAATCGCAGGTGCCCAGCATGATCTCGCTGGCCAGCTTGTCGAGGTTGCGCGCTTCCTCACCACCCGATGGTTGCGTGCGCGTTTCGGCCGAACCGCGCGCCACGGCGGCGGCCACCAGCTTGCTCGCGGTCATCACGTCGTTCAGCAGGGCTGCCAGTTCGGGGTCGGAGCCGGCGCGGCGGCGCAGGCTTTCGATGATGAACTTGCTGAAAGTCGTGCGGCGGTACGGCATCGGCGGCTCCAGTCAGTCGTGCCGTTGATATTACTGCGTGAACACGCGGCTGGCGCGAATATCCGCACCGTCGATGGTCTGCAAATCCGCGCGGCTGACCGGCACATCCCGCCCGGCAAACAGCCGGTTGGCCTGCCGCAGCCGGGCGCGGTCCAGCGCGTTGCGGATCGACCGCGCATTGGAAAAGCGCGGCTGCTGCATGCGGCGGATGATGTAGTCGCGCATCGCCTCCTGCCCGGAGTCGGAGAAGCGGTAATTCATCTTCTCCACCATCAGGGTTGCAATCTGCACCAGTTCGTCCGGCGCGTAATCGGGGAAGTCGATGTGGTGGGCGATGCGGCTGGCCATGCCGGGGTTGGACTTGAAGAACGTGTCCATGCGGTCCTTGTAGCCCGCCAGCACCACCACCAGGTCGTCGCGCCGGTCTTCCATCACCTGCAGCATGATCTCGATGGCTTCCTGCCCGTAGTCGCGCTCGTTTTCCGGACGGTACAGGTAATACGCCTCGTCGATGAACAGCACGCCGCCCATCGCCTTTTTCAGCACTTCCTTGGTCTTGGGCGCGGTGTGGCCGATATATTGCCCCACCAGATCATCGCGCGTGACCGCCACCACATGGTTGCGGCGGATATAGCCCAGTTGGTGCAGAATTTCGGCAATGCGCCCGGCCACCGTGGTCTTGCCGGTGCCCGGATTGCCGGTGAAGCACATGTGCAGCGATGGCGGTTCGGCCTGCAACCCGAGTTGCCGCCGCGCACTTTCGACCAGAAGCAGGGCCGAGATTTCCCGAATCCGCGTCTTGACGGGGGTCAGCCCCACCAGATCGGAATCAAGCGCGTGCATCGTCGCGTGGATGTTGCTGGACTGATACAGTGCTGCAAGATCGATGGATTCAACGGCGCCGTTCATGCTGCCCTCCGCCCGTTGGCGGCATCGCCGAGCCCTTGGCGCAGCGCGCTGATGGCCTGCGTGTAGCTGCCATCGGCACCGCGCTTGCCGAAGATCGACGATCCGGCCACGAATGTGTCCACCCCGGCGGCCGCGATGGCGCCGATATTGTCGGCTGTGACACCGCCGTCGATCTCAAGCCAGATCGGCCTGCCATTGGCTTTGACATGCGCGTCGATGCGCGCCCGCACGGCGGCCGCCTTGCGCAGCGTCTCGGGAATGAATGTCTGCCCGCCGAAGCCGGGATTGACGCTCATCAGCAGAATCAGATCCAGCCGGTCCATCACATGGTCCAGCACATGCACCGGGGTCGCCGGGTTCAGCACAAGCCCTGCGCGGCAGCCATGGTCGCGGATCAGCGACAAGGTGCGGTCGATATGCTCGCTGGCTTCGGGGTGGAAGCTGATGATGTCGGCTCCCGCCTTGGCGAACATCGGCACCAGCGCATCCACCGGCTTGACCATCAGGTGCACATCCATCGGCGCTTTGGTCAGGCCGCGGATGGCTTGCAGGATCATCGGGCCGAAGGTCAGGTTCGGCACATAGTGATTGTCCATCACGTCGAAATGGATCACGTCCGCGCCGTCAGCCAGCACGCTTGTGACTTCCTCGCCTAGACGGGCGAAGTCGGCCGAGAGGATTGACGGGGCGATGCGGTATTTTTTCATGGTCGTTCCTCCCGGCCGTATCAGCCGTTCAGCTTGCCGCCGGATAGGCGGCAGTGCTGTGGCTGCGCAGCGTGTAGCGCACCGTGCGGCCCGGCCCTTCTGCGCGCACCAGTTCGAAGCCGGGTTCGTATTCCGGGCGGTTGATCATGAAATTCATCCGGATCGACTCCCAGCCCTTCTTGCTGTCGAACGCCAGCACGCGGATGTATTTGCCGCCGTGTTCGCGGCGGCAGGCGGTGATTTCCATCATCACGCCGGCCGGGTCCTTCAGGTCGAACATCGGGTTGCCCCACATCGTCCAGTAGGTGTTCCGCGGGTGCGGGTCGGTGGTGTATTCCACCGCCACCGCCCAGCCTTTTTCCAGCGCGTATTCAACCTGTTTGGCGATGTCGGCGTCGGTCAGATCGGGCAGAAACGAAAACTGGCCCTGGGTGACTTTCATGGTGGCGCTCCCGCTCAGCTGGCCGTGGGGGTGGGGACGTAGTCGACGCTGTCGGTACTGGCGTAGTCGAAGGTCACGTCCTTCCACGTATCCAGCGCCGCGCGCAGCGGGGTGCACCAGCGGGCGGCTTCGGACAGTACCTGCGGGCCTTCGTTCCAGATGTCGCGGCCTTCGTTGCGCGCCTTGACCATGCATTCCAGCGCCACGCGATTGGCGATGGCACCGGCCTGAATACCCTGCGGATGGCCGATGGTGCCGCCGCCGAATTGCAGCACCACGTCGTCGTTCAGATAGGTCAGCAACTGGTGCATCTGCCCGGCATGAATGCCGCCCGAGGCCACCGGCATCATCTTCTTCAGGCTGGCCCAATCCTGATCGAAGAACAGGCCGTGCTGCAGGTTCTGCGGCGTGTAGTTTTCGCGGCAGGTGTCGTAGATGCCGCGAATCACGTTCGGGTCGCCTTCCAGCTTGCCCACCACGGTGCCGGCATGGATGTGGTCCACGCCCGCCATGCGCATCCACTTGGCAATCACGCGGAAGCTGACGCCATGGTTCTTCTGGCGCGTGTAGGTGGAGTGCCCGGCGCGGTGCAGATGCAGAATCATGTCGTTGCGGCGGGCCCATTTCGCCATCGACTGAATGGCGGTGTAGCCGATCACCAGATCGATCATGATGATGACGCTGCCGAGGTCGCGGGCGAATTCCGCGCGCTCGTACATGTCTTCCATCGTGCCGGCGGTGACGTTCAGGTAGGTGCCTTTCACCTCACCGGTTTCGGCCATCGCCTTGTTGACGCCTTCCATGCAGTACAGGAAACGGTCGCGCCAATGCATGAACGGCTGCGAGTTGATGTTCTCGTCGTCCTTGGTGAAATCCAGCCCGCCCTTCAGCGCCTCATACACCACGCGGCCATAGTTGCGCCCCGACAGGCCGAGTTTCGGCTTCATCGTGGCCCCCAACAGCGGGCGGCCATAGACGTTCATGCGCTCACGCTCGGCGACGATGCCGGTGGCAGGGCCCTGGAATGTCTTCAGGTAATGCGGCGGAATCCGCATGTCTTCCAGACGCAGCGCCTTCAACGGCTTGAAGCCGAACACATTGCCGATGATCGACGCCGTGAGGTTGGCAATCGAGCCTTCCTCGAACAGGTCCAGATCATAGGCGATGAAGGCGAAGAACTGCCCCGGCGTGCCCGGCACAGGGTCCACCCGGTAGGCCTTGGCACGGTAGTATTCGCTGTCGGTCAGACGGTCGGTCCAGACCACGGTCCAAGTCGCGGTGGAGGATTCACCGGCCACGGCGGCGGCAGCCTCTTCCGGGTCCACGCCGTCCTGCGGCGTGATGCGGAACACGGCCAGAATGTCGGTGGGTTTGGGTTCGTAATCGGGCTCCCAATAGCCCATTTGCTTGTATTTCAGAACGCCCGACTTGTAGCGTTCTTTCATGTCGGTGATTTTGACGTCACTGATCTTGTTCAAGGGGAGCCCTCCCGCGAGCCATCCGCCAATCTTGGCTTGGGCCATTGCTAGGGTCTGGACATATCAAGAAAAAGCAAAATATGTTTGGGTGATTGACAAGGGATTGCTTGTTGGTCGGGCATCCCTCGGTCCTGCCGCCGCGAAAGGCCCCCATGCGCAACGTCACCTTCCGCCAGTTGCAAATCTTCGTCGAAGCTGCGGAGGGCCAGTCCTTCGTGCGCGCGGCCGAACGGTTGCGCATCTCCCCCGCGGCGATTTCCTTTCAGATCAAGCAGATCGAGAGCATGAGCGGCTTTGCGCTGTTCGAGCGCACCGGGCGCACCGTGGTGCTGTCCGATGCCGGCACCGCGCTTTTGGGCTATGCGCGTACCGTGTTGCAGGCGCTGCACGATGCCGACCAGTCACTCACCGCGCTGCGCGGGGCCACCGGCGGGCGGATCACCATCGGGCTGATCTCTACGGCCAAATACATCGTGCCGCATATTCTGGCGCGATTTCAGGCCGAATCGCCCGGTATCTCCATCCATCTGCGTGACGGCAACCGCAGCGAGATCACCGAGGCGCTGGAGCGGGGCGAGATTGAACTTGCGGTAACTGGCCGCCCGCCGGACGGCACCGATCTGACCGCCGAGGTCTTCGCGCCGCACCCCACCGTATTGGTGGCCCCGCCTGGCCACAAACTGGCCGAAGACGGGCTGCATCCACCTGCCGCCCTGCGCGGTGAGCGCTTCATTGTCCGGGAGGATGGCTCGGGCACGCGCAAGCTGATGGAGCAGTATTTCCGCGATGCCGGTCTGCCGCTGCGCATCGCCATGACCAGCAGCAGCAACGAGACCATCAAGCAGGCGGTGATGGCGGGCATGGGCATGGCCATGCTGTCACGCCACACGGTGGGGCTGGAACTGGCGCTGGGGTTGATGCGGGTGGTGCCTGTGGAGGGGTTGCCACTGATGCGAAGCTGGTTCGTGGCGCATCGCCGCACCATGCCGCTGTTGCCGGTGCACTCAAGGCTGCGCAGTTTCCTGCTGACCCACGGCCAGCGCGTCATCGAGGATCTGGAAGACGGCTATCGCGCCGCTTTCGCCCCGCTTACGGGCGCTCGTGCGGCGGCGACATTGGCCGCCCTGCCATGACCGCCATGGCCGCCTGACCCGAGCCGCCGACCACCGGCACCGCGCCTTCATGCGCTTGGATTGCGCGCAGATCCATCCGCCGCACCAGCGTGAACGCGGTGATGGCCGCCGCGATGCCAAACACCGCCGAGCCCGCCGCCTGCCCGCTGATCACGCCCAGCGGGCCGTATTGCGCGCCCCAGTACACCAGCGGAATTGTGCCCAGCGTGGCGCGGCCCCAGTTGAACAGGGTGGACAGCAGCGGGTAGCCGAGATTGTTGAACACCGCGTTGCCCACAAACAGCGCCCCGGTGAACAGGAACGATCCCGCCAGCCACGAACACCACAGCCGGATCAGGTCCGCACTGACCCCCTCGGCATGGAACGCCCATACGATCAGCGATTGCGCGGCGGCCAGAATCAGCCAAGCCGTCACCACGGCGGCCACCATGAACAGCATGGCGTCGCGCAGCGCCCCGCGCACCCGGTCGGTGCGGCCCGCGCCCAGATTTTGCGCCAGAATCGGCCCCACCGAGCCGCTCAGCGCATAGACCAGCCCGAACGCCACTGGTGACAGCCGGTCGATGGTGGCCTGCCCGGCAATCGCCGCCGGGCCGAACGCAGCCATGCTGCTGGTCACGAACGCCGCCCCCACCGGGGTCGCCAGATTGGACAGCACCGCCGGGCCCGCCACCGCGAACACCCGGCGCATGTCACCCGCCAGCGCGGATGGTGTGAAGCGGCCCAGCAGGTCATGCACCCCGGCCACGCCGCGCCAGCCCACATAGGCCAGCATGCAGCGCGACAGCACGGTGCTGATCGCCGCCCCGGTCAGGTTCAGGTGCAGCCCGAAGATCAGGATCGGGTCCAGAATCGCGGTGGCAAGGGCTGCAAACAGCGTGACGTTCATCGCCCGCCGCGCGTCGCCCACCGAGCGCAGCAATGCCGAGCAGCACATGCCCGCCGACATCAGCGGCACCGACGGCACCGCGATGTGCAGAAATCCGGCCGCCAGCGCGCGGGTTTCGCCATGGGCACCCAGCGCGTCCAGCAACGGGTTGAGGAAGGTGAGCGTGACGGCTGCAATCACCGCCATGATGGCGGCCAGCACCACGAGGCTCGCGGTGGCGATGCGCCGCGCATCTTCCATCCGGCCCGCCCCGATCTCCCGCGAGACCACCGCGCCCACGCCGATCATCATGCCGATGGCCATCGAGGCTTGCAGGAACCCCACCACGCCCGCGAAACCCACGGCGGCGGCAATCGGCTTTTCGCCCAGCAGCGAGATGTAGAACAGGTTGATCAGGTCAACCCCAAACACCGCCACCAGCCCCACCGCGCCTGTGCTGGCCATCACCATCACGTGGCGCATGGTGGACCCGGTGGTGAACCGGGCCTGATTCGGCAGCGCCGCCACGCTCAGACCACCGCACCGAATTGCAGTGTGGCGAGACGGGCATACAGCCCGTCTTCCCGCGACAGCGCGTCATGCGTGCCGGTGGCGACAATCCGCCCGCGGTCCAGCACCACAATGCGGTCGGCACGGCGCACGGTGGCAAGCCGGTGCGCCACCACCAGCGTGGTGCGGCCTTTCGCCAGCGTCGCCAGTGCCTGCTGCACCGCCTGTTCGGATTCCGCATCCAGCGCACTGGTGGCCTCATCCAGCAGCAGCACGCGCGGGTCGCGCAGGATGGCGCGGGCAATCGCCACGCGCTGGCGCTGGCCGCCCGACAGCATCACGCCCTTGGCACCCAGAAATGTGCCGAACCCGTTTGGCAGTTCATCAAGGAACCCCGCCGCCGCCGCCGCTTCCGCCGCTGCGCGCACCTCGGCGTCGGTCGCGTCCGGCCGGCCGAAGCGGATGTTGTCCCACGCATTGGCGCTGAAGATCATCGGGTCCTGCGGCACCAGCCCAAGGCAGCCGCGCAACTCGGCGGGGTCCAGCGTGGCGATATTTGTGCCGTCCAGCCGGATGGTGCCGGATTTCGGGTCGTAGAAGCGCAGCAGCAACCCCAGCACCGTGGTTTTGCCCGCGCCGGATGGCCCAACCAGTGCCACTGTCTCACCTGGCTCGACGGTCAGGGTCATGCCGTCCAGCGCGCTGTGCCCGGGGCGGGTGGGGTATTCGAAGGTCACGTCCTCGAAGGCAATCCGCCCGCGCACCGGGCGTGCCAGCCGGGCGGGGACGGCGGGGGCGGTGATGCTCGGGGTCTCGTGCAGCAATTCCAGCAACCGCTCGGCGGCCCCGGCGGCGCGCTGCACGTCGCCCCAAATCTCGCTCATGGTCGCCCCGTTGGTGGCGAGAATGACCGCGTACAGCACGAAGGCCGAGAGTTCGCCGCCGGTCATCCGCCCGCCGATCACATCCCGCCCGCCGACCCACAGCGCGAAGGTCACCGCCCCGAAGCCCAGCAGGATCACCACCAAAATCAGCGTTGCCCGCGTACGCACCCGCTGCAACGCGGTGCCCACCGAGCGCTCGACCGTCTCGCTGAACTTCGCCCGGTCCACCGGTTCATGCGTGAACGCCTGCACGGTGCGCAGCCCGGTGATGGTCTCCTCGGCATAGGCGCCCAGATCGGCCACGCGGTCCTGTGCGGCGCGCGATTGGCGCTTTTCCCGCCGCCCGAACCAGATCAGCGGGCCGATCACGATGGGCAGCACGATGGCGATAATTCCGGCCAGCTTGGCGCTGGTGAACACCAGCATGCCGAACGATCCCGCCAGCATCAGCGCGTTGCGCACGCCCTGCGAAATGGCCGAGCCCACAAGGGCTTGCAGCACCGAGATATCGGCGGTCAGGCGTGACAGGATGTCGCCGGTGCGCGCGGTTTCGAAATAGGCGGGGGACAGCGCAATCACGCGGTTGAACACGTCGCGGCGGATATCGGCGGCCACGCGCTCGCCCAGCCATGAAACAAGGTAGTAGCGGGCACAGGTGGCGAAGGCCAAGGCCGCGACGATGCCGAACATGGCCAGTGCCGCGTGGTCCAGTTGCGCCGCGCCGCCGCTGGCGAACCCGTCATCAATCAGCCGGCGCACGCCCTGGCCCAGCCCCAGCACCAACCCGGCGGCCACCACCAGCGCCACCGCAGCCCCCGCCACCCGCGACGCATAGGCGCGCAAATAGGGGAACACGAGGCGCAGTGAGCCGAGCTTGGCGCGGACCGGAACCGGGTTTTGTGTTGTCACTGAAAGCTTCTCCACCGCGCGGCGCTGCACCATGCCACATGGCGTGCCCGGGCGTCTGCGGCAGGGGGGCCGGATGAATGGGTGGCGGGTTCAGCCGCCAAACAGCACCACGTGCAGGAACCCCGGCCCATGCGCCCCGCGCACAAGGCGGCCTTCGATGTCGGTGGTGCCGCTGGCCCCCGTGATGATGTTCACGTTGCGCGGCTGCGCCTGCCCGGCTGCGGTGTAGGCGGTGGCGTAATCCTCCAGCCATTCCAGCAACTTGCTTGTATCCAACGCCACGATGTGATGCAGCGGCAGGAACGAGAACAGCGTGGGCGAGGTGGGGGCGGAGTGGAACACCAGCGAGCCGGATTCGGCGATGCCGCAATCGGCCAGCGCCACGGCCAGAATTTCATCCGTTGCCACGCCGTCATGCGTGGCGATCCCGGACCAGTCCAGCGCCTGCAAGCGCGGTTCGGGCTGCACGGCGATGCGGGCGGGCAGGGCGTTGGTGGACAAATAGGCGCGCACCGCGCGCGGCAGATCGGTCAGCATTGCCACCTGCTCCACGGTGCCGCCCACCTTGGGGTGGGTCAGGCGCTCGATGAACCGCTCGGTGAGTGTGCCGGTGCGCGGCGGGCGGCCGCGATCCGGCCCGGCCAGCAGGGTTGCGGCCTCGGCACGGATGGCGGCCGCATCGGGCGGCGCGGTACGGCCCAGGGCGGCGCGGGCGGCGGCGAGGATGCGCTCGCGGCTCATTTGGCAGCGCGCTTGCGCGCCTGATATTGCTGCATGAACGTGCTGGAAGCCGGTGCGGGCAGGCCGCGATGCGCGGTCCAGCCCCCGGCCAGCGGCATCGATTCAATCCAGCCGCGCTTGGCAAACAGTTGCATGCCCAGCACCGCGAATGCGCTGACGGCGCGATACAGCGCCGGGCGGGTGGCGACGAACTTCCATGCCCATAGCGCGCGGCGCACCGAGCGCGGTTCCAGCCCCTCACGCCAACTGCGGTCGCGCCAGCCGCGCAACAGCGTGGGCAGCGGGATTTTCACCGGGCAGACTTCCTGACAACTGCCGTTCAGCGTGCAGGCATGTGCCAGATCGCGCGAGGCGGGCAGGCCGTCCAGCGAAGGGGTCAGCACCGAGCCCATCGGGCCGGGATAGGTGCCACCATAGGCGTGGCCGCCGATATGCCGGTACACCACGCAATGGTTGAGGCACGCGCCGCAGCGGATGCAGCGCAGCATCTCGGCCAGCCCGTCCCCGAGCATTTTGGTGCGGCCGTTATCGACTAATACGATATGAAATTCGTCCGGCCCGTCCCGGTCGCCGGGCCGTTTCGGGCCGGTGTGGAACGTCGTGTACTGCGTCAGTTCCGCCCCGGTGGCCGAGCGCACCAGCAGGCGCAGCAGGGCCATGGCATGCGCGGTGCTGGGCACCAGCTTTTCGATGCCGGCGGTGACGATATGCACGCGCGGCGGCGTGGTGGTGAGTTCGGCGTTGCCCTCGTTGGTCACGGTGCAGACCGAGCCGGTGTCGGCCACCAGAAAATTGGCCCCCGATATTCCAACATCGGCGGCCATGAACTTGGCCCGCAACTCCCGCCGCGCGGCCTGCACCATCGCCTCCACGTCTTCCATCGCACCGGGGTCGCGGTGGCTGGCGGCGAATAATTCCTTCACCTGCTCGCGGGTCTTGTGCAGCGCGGGCCAGACGATGTGGCTCGGCGGGTCGCCCGCCAACTGGATGATGTGCTCGGCCAGATCGGTTTCCACGCGTTCGATCTTCGCTGCTTCCAGCGCGTGCGGCAGGCCGATTTCCTCACCCAGCATCGATTTTGACCGCGTGACGGATTTTGCCCCGGCCTTGCGGCAGATTTCGACGACGATCTGGCAGGCTTCATCCGCCGTGGCCGCCCAATGCACGGCGGCGCCGGAGGCCACGGCGTTGCGTTCGAATTCGACAAGATAATGGTCGATATTGTTGACCACATGCGCGCGGATATCGCGGCCAAGGTCGCGGGCGGATTGAAACTCGGGCCATGCCGCCACCGCCACCGCGCGGTTGCGCTCGGCGGTGCCGGTGGTGCGGTCGATGGCCAGTTTCAGCGTCTTGTCGCGCAGCGCCGCCCCGGCGCGCTCCTGAAACGGCGGCAGATTGGGGCGCATTCAGGCAGTCTCACCGATGGCCGGGCCGTCCGCCATGCCGGCCAGCACTTCGGCGGCATGGAAACTGCGCGTGGCGGCCCCGCGCCGGTGCAGTTTGCCCGCCATGTTCATCAGGCAGCCAAGATCGCCGCCCAGCAGAATTTCCGCCCCGGTGGCTTCGATGGCGCGCGCCTTGTCATCGGCGATGGCGTTGGAAATGGCAGGGTATTTCACGCAGAACGTGCCGCCGAAACCGCAGCAGACGGTGCTGCCCTCCAGCGGGCGGAGTTCCAGCCCATCGACCTTGCCCAGCATCCGGCGCGGTTGCGCCTGAATGCCCAGTTCGCGCAGGCCCGAGCAGGAATCGTGGTAGGCCGCACTGGCAGCCAGCGCCACGCCCTGTGGCTGCCAGTGCCGGATGTCCCACAGGAAACTCAGCAATTCATGGGTCTTGCCCGCCAGCGCCATGGCGCTGGCGTGCATGGCCGGTTCGCGGGCAAACAACTCGGGATACTGCACCTTGATGGTGGCAGCGCAGGACCCGGACGGGGCGACAACGTAGTCGAAGCCCTCGAACGCGGTGATGACCTGCCGGGCAATCCGCCGCGCGCCGCCGGCATCGCCCGCATTGGCGGCAGGCTGGCCGCAACAGGTCTGCACCGCCGGAACTTCGACGGTACAACCGGCCTGTTCCAGTAACGCGAGCGCCGCAAAACCAATTTGCGGGCGCATCGCGTCAACCAGACAGGTTACGAACAGCGCAACACGAGGCATCGGTGGCGAAGATTACGTGCGCGGCTTGACCCACCACTTCACAGGCTTCGGCTCCGGCTCACGCTTCACCTTGGGCGGCTTCGGTTCGGCCACGCGCTTGGCGCGGGGCTGGCGCGGCGCAGGTGCCACAAATTCGGCCACGTCATCGGTGACGAGTTCGTCCACCGGCTCGGCCACCGTCTCGGTCAGCTTCTGCGCGGCCGGTGTGGTCTGCACGATGCCGCCCGCCATTTCGGTGGCGTCCGCCAGCGGGTAGCGCTTGCGCTTGGTATAGGCGCGCTTCACACGCGGCTCGGCGGCTGGCGCCGCCACGCTGGCCGTTGTGCTGCCCTGCGCGCGTTCAATCCGCAGTTCCAGCTTCTGCCGCGCGCTGCGTTCGTCGGCCAGCAACCCGTTCAACCGGGCGACTTCGTTGACCGATTGGGCGCGCAGCGTGGCAAGACCTTCCTTGGCGGTCTTGGCGGCGTTCTGGGCGTCCGTGCGGGCCATTTCGGCGTGCGCGAGCTTGGTTTCCAGATCGCGGATCACGGCCTGCGCCTGTTGCAATGCGCGTTCTGTCCGCTCCCGCGCACCGCGTTCGGCATTCAGGTCGGCGGCGGTGGGGGCCTGACGGCTGGCGCGGGTTTCGCTGGCGCGGGCGGCTCCGGTGGGGCTGCTGGCGGCATTGGTATTGGTGACCATCACCACAGGTACTTCGCCATCCTGCACGAAACGGTGCCGGTGACCCGAGCCGGAGGCCGAGGCGCGCTCACCGCTCTGGCGGTGTGAGGTCTGGCGCGGGCTATCGCTGTGCTGGCGGGGCGCTGCCGTTTCCCGCCGGCCGCCCATTCCCAGAAGTGCCTCCCGCATCTTGCGTTCGGCGTCGTGCAACGACCCGGGATCTGTCTGAGCGGACTCAGAAGAATTGTCTTCTCCTTGCGGCATCTGCTGTCTTTCGGTCAAGCTTGTGTTCCGATATTGCATGTGTGACGGGCAAGACGGGCAACGCGCCGCAGGCCGAATCCTTCGCGCGATGGCGGCGGAGTTGGCGAGGGAACGCGCTGGCAAGTAATTTGCCCCAGCGCGATTCGTGCGATACAGGCTTAACAAAGCCTTGCCAAGTCCAAAGTTGTTGCGAAAATTCGGGATGACGATGGTGAGCGGCGGCACGGCGCGAAACAAACCGCCGATACCATGTCAGCGCAAGCACTAATGCGTGATCTGGTGATGAAATCCATGCAATCATTTCCCGATAACAAAAAGTTTCAGCGCAAAAATTTCGTCAATGTGGTGGGGATTTTGCCGATACGGGTCGGGGGTATTTGGCATTTCGGCGGGCGTTCCAATCTGCATCAGCATGTTGCATCGCCACAAGCAGCGGATATTGACGGACCAATCAGCATAGCAGGCGCATCGGAGACCTGACTCCACAACCGCAATTCGGTGTTTTGCGCCTGCCCGGGTGAAATTCGCGATGAATGGCTGCGACTCGGATGCGTTCAATTTCGATTCATGTTCAACAGCAGGCGCTGTAACTGCGCCGATTGCCGCGCCGCATTGAAATCGGCTGCCGCCGTCTGCCGCCCGGCCTCGCCCAACGCCATTGCCTGTGCCGGGTCAGCCGACAGCGCCGCGATATGGCCCGCAAGTTCGGTGTCATGCCGGGATTGGAACAAAAGCCCGTTGCGGCCCGATGCAATCACGCCGTCCAGACCTGCGTCGCTGGAGGCGATGACAGGAACGCCTTGCCCCATGGCCTCGACAGCCACCGATGGCAGCCCCTCAGCCTCACCCGAGCGGGCGATGATGCTCGGGATCACCACCATGCGCGCCGCCCGCATCGCGGCACGTACCGCCTCCGGGGCCTGCCAGCCCGGCAGGTCCACGCCTTGGATGCCCGCAAGCCGGGCGGCCACGCGCGCGTGGTCCGGGCCATGGCCGATCAGTGTGAATCGCTCCGCCGATCCGCCTGCGCGTAGGCGGATGATGGCATCGGCCAGCACGTCCAGCCCCTTCATTTCCACAAAGCGGCCCACAAACAACACGCCTGCCCCGGCATCGCCGCGCGGTGCCGGTTCAATCCGGTCCGCGCCGATATGCACCACGACCGTTTTGGCTTCCGGGAAGCCGCGCGCCACCAGTTTGCGGCGCACCGCTTCGGACACACAGATGAACAGCCCGGCATAATCCATCAGCCGCGCCATCCGCAGCCGGAACAGGGCAGGGATGGGGAAGCTGCGGTAGTGCGAGCCCTTGTAGACATCGCCGCCGTGAAACGTGACCGCCAAAGGCACGCCCAACCGTTCGGCCAGCGGCAGTGCCAGCGCGCCGCCACGGCCAAACTGGGCATGGACCAGCGCCGGTGAGAGCGCGCGCAGCCCGGCCAGACCGGGCACATGGCCGGTCAGTTTGAAGCCAAGCCCGGCCATGCCCGCAAACTGCGCGCCGATGGGAAATGCCGTCTGGTCCAGCCACGGGCGCACCCGCCGCCCCACCCAAAGCGGGCGCAGCGCGTCAAACGACATGTATTGCCGCCGCATGAACTCCACTTCCGATTTCGGCAGCAGATCGTCGCGGTAGATCAGAATATTGCGCGCCGGGTCAGTCATGGGCTGGCTCGCTCACAAAAGCTTCCAGCCCGGGTTGGGCCACGCCCGCGCGGATGGGCAGGCAATCGGGCGGCAGGTGCTGCGTAAAGCGCCAGCCCTGCGCCAGCAGCGTGTCCAGAAACAGCGGCAGATGCCGCATGGCCCCGCCGGGAATGTCGTGCAGCACCATCAACGGCCAGGGCGAGGCCTCGCACTGCGCCAGCGCCGTGGCGACCCAGCCCTCCGGGTCCAGCCAGTCACGCGGCAGCGCGTTCCACAGCACGCAGGTCGCACCCGTGGCCCGCAGATGGTCGCGCGCCGCCGGGCTGAGCAAATGCGGCCCAATTCGGCCCTGCACGCCGTAGGGGCGGAACAGACGCTCCGGTGCCAGCGGTCCCAGCAGCGTCTGGGTCTCGGCGATTTCGGCCACCGATTCGGCGTGTGGCAGCAGGCCCAGCGGCGTGGAATGGGTCAGCGTGTGGTTGCCCACCACATGCCCCTCCGCCCGCGCCCGCGCCACCAGATCCCGCCCGCCGTGTGCCGCGAGTTTGCGGCCGATCACAAAGAATGCCGCAGGTACGCCGCGGGCACGTAATATGTCCAGCACAGCGCCGGTCACGCCCGGTTCGGGGCCGTTGTCGAAACTGAGGCTGATGCGGCGGGGAAGGACATTGACAGGCGCGTGTGGCCGTCCATCATTGTTCATTGTCGAACCTTAGCGCCACAAACACAAAACCCGGCGGGCGGCCAGTGCCCACCTGATACCTCGGGCAGGAGAACGCAACATGGATTTTGGCATCACCGGCCTTCATCACGTCACCAGCGGTGTGGCGGGCGCGCAGGAGGATATCGACTTCTTCACGCAGGCGGTGGGGCTGCGCATGGTCAAGCAGACCGTGCTGTTTGACGGCACCGCGCCGATCTACCACCTGTACTACGCCAACGCGAACGCCGAGATCGGCAGCGTGATGACCACGTTCCCGTTCCGGCAGGCCGGGCTGACCGGCAAGCGCGGCTCCGGGCAGGTGCAGAACACTGCGTTTTCGGTGCCCAAGGGCGCGGCAGCGTTCTGGGCCGAGCGGTTCAAGCGCATGGGCTGCTCGGACGGGGTGGCGGGCGAGCGGTTCGGCCAGAAACGGCTGGCGTTCACCCATCCGGCGGGGCTGGGGTTTGAGGTGATCGAGGATGCCGCCGACAGCCGTGCGCCGTGGACCACCGCGGACATCTCGGCAGACGTTGCTGCGCGCGGCTTCCACAGCGTCTCCATGGCCGTACGTGAGGGCGAGGAGATGGGCCGCTTCCTGACGGACGGTCTGGGCTTCAGCAATGTCGGCACCGAGGGGGCCGTGACGCGCTACGCCATCGCGGGCGGCGGGGCCGCCAAACTGCTGGACATCGTCGAACAGCCGGACATGCCGCAGGGTTCGTGGCGGTTCGCGCAGGGCCTGGTGCATCACGTGGCGTTGGCGGTGCCCACCGAGACCGAGCAGACCGCCATCAAGGCGCATCTGGAGGGCATGGGCTTCACCGACGTGTCCGAGATCAAGGATCGCAACTACTTCCACTCCATCTACTGCCGTTCTCCGGGCGGGGTGCTGGTGGAAATCGCCACGTCCGACATCGGCTTCGCCATCGATGAGCCGAAGGAGCATCTGGGCGAGAAACTGCTGCTGCCGCCGTGGTTCGAGCCGCGCCGGGCCGAGATCATCGCCCCCTTGGAGCCGATCCGCGTCCCGCATTACGCTGGCGGCTGAACAGACTGAAGGACCGCGCCGGGCGGGGCCAATCCGTCCGGCCGCGCGAGCGCATATGGAAGAACACGTCACACTCGGCCCAAGCCTCGCGGATGCGAGCGCGCTGGCGGTCATGCTGCATGGGCGCGGCCAAACGCCGAAATCCATCGCACTCAATACCCGCCCGGCGACGCGCCCCGATCTGCGCTGCGTGCTGCCAGCGGCGCCCGATCGCACGTGGTATCCCAAACGCTTCATGGCGCCGCCGGCCGAAAATGAGCCGTGGTTGAGCCAGACCATCGAACGGGTGGAGGCGATTGTCGCGGGTGCGATTGCGGGCGGCATGCCTGCCGGGCGCATCGTGATCCTTGGTTTCTCGCAGGGCGCCTGCGTGGCCACCGAACAGGTGCGCCGCCACCCGCGCCGCTATGGCGGGCTTGTGGTGCTGACCGGCGGGCTGATTGGGCGCCCGGGCACGGTCTGGCCGGATGTGGGCGGGCTTGGTGGCATGCCGGTGTTGATCACCGGCAGCAATGTGGATGAGTTCATCCCCGAGGAACGCGCCCGTGAAACCGCCGAATTTTTCACCCGGGCCGGGGCCAGTGTGGATTTGCACATCTATCCGGGGCGCGGCCATGAAGTCAGCCGGCCCGAGGTTCTGGCCGTCAAGGATCTGATCAACGCGGTCTGCGTGTCACCGCGCGGTTGACATCAGCGCCCCGAGGGCGTTCAGACCGTCACTTACCCAGACGAATTTTTCGAGAGGCATCGTGGCAAGCGATACGGCGGCAACCGACGCGGGGCGGGATTTCATCCGCGACATCATTCAGTCCGACCTGGACGCCGGGCGGGTGCAGGGTCTGGTCACGCGCTTTCCGCCGGAGCCGAATGGCTATCTGCATATCGGGCACGCCAAGTCGATCTGCCTGAATTTCGGTGTGGCCGAGGAATTCGGCGGGCGCTGCCATCTGAGATTCGATGATACCAACCCGGCCAAGGAAGAGCAGGCGTTCATTGACGCGATCATGCGCGATGTGCGCTGGCTCGGCTTCGACTGGGGCGTGCACCTGTACCATGCGTCAGATTATTTTGAGCAATTGTATGACTGGGCGGTGCATCTGATCCGCACCGGCTGCGCCTACGTGGACGATCTGCCGGTGGACGAGATGCGCGCCATGCGCGGCACGCTGACCGAACCGGGCCGCGACAGCCCGTATCGCAATCGCAGCGTGGACGAGAATCTGGACCTGTTCGCACGGATGCGGGCGGGCGAGTTCCCCAACGGGGCAAGGGTGCTGCGCGCGAAAATCGACATGGCCGCGGGCAACATGAACCTGCGCGACCCGGTGCTGTACCGCATCCTGCACACCGAGCATCCGCGCACCGGCACCGCGTGGTGCATCTACCCGAACTACGACTTCGCGCATGGCCAGTCCGACGCCATCGAGCACGTGACGCACTCGCTGTGCACGCTGGAGTTCGAAGATCACCGGCCGCTGTACGACTGGTTTCTGGACAATCTGCCGGTGCCTTCACGCCCGAGGCAGTACGAGTTCGCGCGGCTCAACATCGCCTACACCGTGCTGTCCAAGCGCACGCTGACTGAACTGGTGCGCCAGCAGAAGGTGCGTGGCTGGGATGACCCACGGATGCCGACCATCGCCGGTTTGCGCCGCCGCGGCGTGCCGCCGGAGGCGCTGCGCGAGTTCGTGCGCAAGATCGGCATGGCGCGTGCAGCCAGCGTGGTGGACATCGCGCTGTTCGACTTCACGGTGCGCGAACATCTGAACGCCAGCGCCCAGCGGCGCATGGCCGTGCTGCGGCCGCTGAAACTGGTGATCGAGAACTACCCCGAAGGTCAGACCGAGGCGCTGACCGCGATCAACCACCCCGACAAGCCGGAGGCAGGCACCCGCGAGGTGACGTTCGGGCGGGAGATTTATGTGGAGCGTGAGGACTTCATGGAAGTGCCCGCAAAGGGCTTCTTCCGCCTGTCCCCGGGCCGCGAGGTGCGCCTGCGCTACGCCTATCTGGTCACCTGCCGCAGCGTGGTGAAGGACGCAGCGGGGGAGGTGGTGGAACTGCGCTGCACCTACGACCCCGAGACCCGAGGCGGCAACGCGCCAGACGGGCGCAAGGTGAAGGCCACGCTGCACTGGGTCGCAACGGCAGATGCTGTGCCCGCCGAAATCCGCCTGATCAACCACCTGTTCACCCGCCCCGACCCGGGGGCCGACGGCGACATCATGGCTGACCTGAACCCGGAGTCGCTGGAAGTGCTGTCCGGCGCCGTGGTGGAGTCCGATCTGCTAGGCGAAGTGATAAACAGGAAGTCAGCCCGGTTAGAGCCCGAAACCTATCAGTTCGAGCGGCAGGGCTATTTCCGCATGGACCCGGACAGCACCGGTGAGAAGCTCGTCTTCAATCGGACCGTGGGATTGCGCGATACGTGGGCGAAGGTGGCGGCAAGCGGCGGGTAGGAGGCTGGCATGAGCGAGACACACCGCATCACGGTCGATCCGCAGCAATATGACGGGCGGCCGTGCCTGCGGGGCTTGCGCATCCGGGTCAAGGACGTGCTCGACCTGCTGGCAGCAGGGGCGAGCCGCGTGGACATTCTGCAAGATTTTCCGCTGCTTGAAGCTGGTGATATTACGGCTGCGCTGGCGTTTGCGGCCCGGCAAAGCGACCATCCGGTGTTGCGCGTCGCCTGATGCGCTTCATCGTGGATGCGCAATTGCCTCCGGCATTGGCCCGATGGCTTGCAGCGCAGGGCCACGACGGATGCTGAAATCTGGACCTTGGCCGAGCCGCGAAGCGTCGTGCTCATCATTCAAGGATGAGGATTTCGCGCAGCGAAAATCGATGCAGGACAATGGGCCACGGCTCGTCTGGATTCGTTTGCCCAACACGCGGCGCCGGCCATTGTTGGCATGGTTCGAGACGGTGCTGCCCGATATTTTGTTGGCGCTTGAGCGCGGCGAGACGCTGATTGAAGTGATCTGACGCCCCACACGCAAAAACGCCCGGCACAAGGCCGGGCGTTTTCTGCGGTCCGGCCAGTGCCGGTGATGGTTGGGGGACTAGGATTCGAACCTAGATAAAACGAGTCAGAGTCGTTTGTCCTGCCGTTGAACGATCCCCCAGCGGGATACTTGCCGTCCTAGTCGTGCCGCGCCGCCTTGTCAAACCATACTCATTGCAGCCAGCCGGGTTACTTTGCCGGACCAGCCACACCATACGCCGGGCAGCCATGCGGGGCTGCCTGCGCGGGGCGTGGCACCTAACATAGGCGCTGCGGGCGTGCAACCGCAGCGGCAGCCACGGGCGGAGAAAATGGCAAATCGGGCCTTGCCCTGCCGGTTCTGCCCGCCGAAGATATCACGTTAACCATTGCAGGCGGTGAATGGCGGAGTGTGTCACAACGTATGCGGACGATAAGCTGCGGCCCCCGCCGCCGGCGTTCGCTGCGCTTGACCTCGGCACCAACAATTGCCGCCTGTTGGTGGGCGCCCCCACCGGCGACGGGTTTCGCGTGCTGGACAGTTTCAGCCGCATTGTCCGCCTCGGCGAAGGCTTGCAGCAGTCTGGCCGCCTCAGTGAGAGCGCCATGGACCGGGCAATGCTGGCGCTGCATGGCTGCGCGGCGCGGCTGTCGCGCCGCCCGCTGCGTGCGGTGCGGGCCATCGCCACCGAAGCATGCCGCCGCGCGGTGAACGGGGCCGAGTTTCTGGACCGGGTGCGGCGTGAGACCGGGCTGCCGATCGACGTGATCTCCAGCCGCGAGGAAGCCGAGCTTGCCGTGGAATCCTGCGCGCCGCTGCTGCGCCGCGCCGGGCGGCGGGCGCTGCTGTTCGACATCGGCGGCGGCTCCACCGAACTGGCATGGATCCGGCTGCCGCCCGGTGACGCGCGGCCGGAACTGATCGGTTATGTCTCGATGCCGGTCGGTGTGGTGACGCTGGCCGAACGCTGCGCCACGGCCGGGTTCACCGCCGACGGGTTTCGCATGATGGTGGAAGAAGTTCACACGCGGTTGCAGCCGTTCGAGCAGGTGCATTGCATCGGCCACGAAATGCGGCAGGGCGGCGTGTTCCTGCTCGGCACCTCGGGCACCGTGACCACGCTGGCCGGGCTGGTGCTGGATTTGCCGCGCTACTCCCGCCCGCGTGTGGATGGCGCGGTGCTGACCTCGGACGAAGCCACGGCCGCGGTGACCAAGCTGCGCGCGATGGGCCGTGACGGGCTGGCCGCGCACCCGTGCGTGGGGCCGGACCGGGCGGATTTCGTGCTGCCGGGCTGTGCGATTTTCGCGGCCATTCACCGCATGTGGCCCGCCGAGCAGGTGGTGGTGGCAGATCGCGGGCTGCGTGAAGGCATGTTGCTGCGTATGATGCACAGTGAGCGGCAGCGCGCGGCGCGCCGGCCGCGCAACTGGGCCGCTCCGGGTCTGCCCTACGCCGTCTGAAAGCCAAGCCGCATGACCAAGCCCCCTGGACCCCGCAAGCCGGGCGAAAAGGCGTCCGCCAGCGCCGCCACCACGCGCGGCCTGCGCGTCAGCCTGCGCACCGCCAACAAGCGCAGCCCGGCCAGCCAGCGCTGGCTGGAGCGGCAGCTGAACGACCCCTACGTGGCCGCAGCCCAGTCGCAGGGCTGGCGCTCCCGCGCCGCGTTCAAGCTGATCGAACTGGACGAGAAATACACGTTGCTGCGCCCCGGCATGCGCGTGGTCGATCTGGGTGCGGCCCCCGGCGGCTGGAGCCAGGTGGCGGTGCAGCGCGGCGTGGGGCAGGTGGTGGCAATGGACCTGCTGGCCATCGACCCGCTGGAGGGCGTGACCTTCCTGCAAGGCGATTTCCACGACGCGGACATGCCCGCCCGCCTGATGGCGTTGATGGGCGGCAAGGCCGATCTGGTGCTGTCCGACATCGCGC
Organism: uncultured Rhodospirillales bacterium; assembly: GCA_903864895.1. GTDB lineage: Bacteria > Pseudomonadota > Alphaproteobacteria > Acetobacterales > Acetobacteraceae > CAIPHQ01. The sequence goes on along the minus strand of CAIPHQ010000503.1, from coordinate 7,085 downwards.
CGAACACCACCGGCCATGGGCCGACCGACCATCTGCGGATTGTCGCACTCGCCGAACTGGCGCTGGATTTCGCCATCCAGACGCTGGCGCCGGGCGGCGCGTTCGTGGCCAAGGTGTTTCAGGGCGGATCGGAGAAGCAGTTGCTGGCCCCGATGAAGAAGGTGTTCACCACCGTGCGCCATGCCAAGCCGCCCGCCAGCCGCAAGGATTCCAGTGAGTTGTATGTGGTCGCCACCGGGTTTCGCGGCAGCTGAGCAATCCGGCGGACAGCAGCGCTGTCCGCCGGACGCACGTCGAACTTACGGGGCGCAGGGCACCGTGTTGACCGGGCTGCACACAACGTCGAGCGTCTGATCCAGCTTGATCAGCACGATCTCGTTGTCGTCCGGCAGGCCCGGGGTGCGGCCCGAGCTGAACGGATAGTTGTTGTCATTGGCCACCAGAACCGTGTCGGCGCTGACGGCGATCACGTCTTCGATTGTCACGAACGGCATGGTGAACACGCCACCGGTGGTGCCGTTGCCGCCCAGATTGCTGGGGTCCGCAAGGTTCATCAGGTCGGCGAGCAGGGTCTTCTGCACGAAGCCGCTGCTGTCCACCACACTCAGATCGGCCAGATACAGGCGCTTGAACTTTGCGGCGCTGCCCTGATTCTGGTCACGCTCGATGACCACGATCTGATGATCGTTGATCATGTTCATGTCACCGATCGAGTTGCTCGTCGGGTCGATACCGGCATTGTTGCCGTTCGGGTCGCCAACCTTGTAGGCGAACCATTCGGTCTTGGAGAACTTGCTGGCGGCGATGTCGAACACGTTGATGATCCGGCGGGTCGCATCGGTGTCGCCGGTCAACGATTTTTCCAGCAGCGTGTAGATCTTGGTCCCGTCCGGATTGATGGTGAAACCCTCGAAACCGCCCGAGCCCTTGGCGTTGGACGTGCTCACCGGCGGCAGGTGGCTGCCGGGCAGTGGGGTGGGGTAGTCGGGGCTTTGAATCCACGGGTTGCTGCCAACCCCGGTCAGGTTGCGCACCGCCCAGGGTTCGTGGATCAGCTTGCCTTCCTTGGTGGTGTGGAAGACGAACGGGCCGAACTCTTCGCCGAAATAGAAGCTGCCGTCCTTGGCGCGCACGATGCCTTCGACGTCGAAATCCGAACCGGTCAGCAGGTGGCCGTTCTGGATGGCCGGATCGACCGCAATATTCTGCGCGCCGTTCGGGTAGAAATTGCCCTTGTAGACATTGGTGAAGCCGGTCTGGCTGGTATTGGCATCACGCAGCGTGATGTACCAGTCGGTGTTGCTGAACTGGCTCGGCTTGCCGGTCTTGAAGTTCACCGGCGTCACGGTGCCGGTGGTGAAGTCCGGGCGCAGCGAGAACACACGCAGCAGCGAATCGGCCGAGTTCGACTTGGCACCGAAGCCGTTGTCGATGATGAAGTCGAACGTGCCGGGCACCGGGCCCGGCACCACGCCGGAGAAGCCCTGCACGGTCTGCTGGCCGGTGAACGGCACGCTCACGCCATTCGCGCCGGTGATGAACTGGCCGGAGGTCGGGCCGGGCGCGAAGGTGGCAGCCGGCAGAACGGCGCGGCCGGCCAGTTCGGCGGCGTGCGCGCTGCTCGCAAGCGCGGCGGCCGTGGCAGCGGCCAGAAGCAGCAGATGGCGGGATTGCATGGCTGGGACTCCAATTATTTTTTCACAGCGGATTCCACGGGCGCGCCGCGGAGCGCCGGTTCAATCACGGCCGCCGCCAGCGCGGCATGATCGTTCAGCAAAACGATGGTGACGGACCGGTTGCGGTTCCGCGCGATTTCAATGGCGCTTGTGTGAGAGCAGGGTTGCAACCCTGCCAAGCTTGCATGCCGCAGTGCGAAAGAGTAAGCGGGCGCGCCAAGGCTACGCAAAGGTTCGGCCATGGCTCCCCAGGATATGCAGGCTGACACGCACGCGGATTTCGCGATGCGGCGCGGCGACCGCGCCGGACGCATCGTTGAGGCGCTGGCGTTTGACGACGTTTTGCTGGAACCGGCCTACTCGGAAGTGCTGCCCAACAAGACGGACACCACCACGCGCCTGACGCGCACAATCCGGCTGAACATTCCCATGGCGTCCTCGGCCATGGACACGGTGACCGAAAGCGGCATGGCGATTGCCATGGCGCAGCACGGCGGCATCGGCGTGATCCACAAGAATCTGACGCCGGAGGATCAGGCGGCACAGGTTCGGATGGTCAAGAAGTTCGAGTCGGGCATGGTGATCAACCCGGTCACCATCCACCCCGACCAGACCTTGGCCGATGCGCGCGCGCTGATGGGCCAGTACCGCATCAGCGGCATTCCGGTGGTGGAACGCGGCACCGGGCGGCTGGTGGGCATTCTGACCAACCGTGACGTGCGCTTCGCCACCGACCCGACGCTGAAGGTGTACGAACTGATGACGCGGGAAAACCTCGTCACCGTCGGCTCGGATGTCGGCCCGGTGGAGGCGCGGCGGCTGCTGCACCGGCATCGCATCGAGAAACTGCTGGTGGTGGACGACGCCTATCGCTGCGTCGGCCTGATCACTGTGAAAGACATGGACAAGGCGGAAACCCATCCGGTCGCCATCAAGGACGATTTGGGCCGCCTGCGCGTCGCCGCCGCCACCGGCGTGGGTGAGGACGGGTTGCTCCGCGCCCGCCTGCTGGTGGATGCCGAAGTGGACGTGATTGTGGTCGATACCGCGCATGGCCACTCGGCGGGTGTGCTGGCGGCGGTGGAACGCATCAAGCAACTCTCCAACTTCGTGCAGGTGATTGCTGGCAATGTGGCGACCCCGGAAGGGGCGGCGGCGTTGATCGCGGCGGGCGCTGATGCAGTGAAGATCGGCATCGGCCCGGGCAGCATCTGCACCACGCGCGTGGTGGCAGGCGTGGGCGTGCCGCAATTCTCCGCCGTGATGGAAACCGCGGCTGTCTGCCGGGAGGCGGGCGTGCCCGCGATTGCCGATGGTGGCATCCGCACCAGCGGTGACGTGGTGAAAGCCATCGGTGCGGGCGCGGACTGCGTGATGATCGGCAGTTTGCTGGCGGGCACTGACGAAGCGCCCGGCGAGGTGTTTCTGTATCAGGGCCGCAGCTACAAATCCTATCGCGGCATGGGCAGTCTGGGTGCCATGGCGCGCGGCTCGGCGGACCGGTATTTCCAGCAGGAAATCCGCGACACGCTGAAGCTGGTGCCGGAAGGCATTGAAGGCCGCGTGGGCTACAAGGGTCCGGTCTCGGGCGTGCTGCACCAGTTGGTGGGCGGCCTGCGCGCGGGCATGGGCTATACCGGCAGCGCCAACCTGAGTGACTTGCAAACCAAGGCCCGCTTCCGCCGCATCACCGGCGCGGGTCTGCGTGAAAGCCATGTACATGATGTGGCGATTACCCGCGAAGCCCCGAACTATCGACAGGAAGGCTGACGCCTTGCCCAACGCGTGACCCCCGCCGCCCGCCTGCTGGCGGCCATCGAACTACTGGCCGCCGTTGAATCGAACCCGCGCAAACCGGCCGATGCGGCGGCCAGCGACTATTTCCGCGCCCGCCGCTTCATCGGCGCGGGCGACCGGCGCGCGATCTCGGAACGCGCGTGGGGCGTGTTGCGCGCCAAACGGCGGCTGACATGGTGGCTGGACCGCGGCGGGCAGGCGCCCAACCCGCGCATGCTGGTGGCGGCATCCTTGCTGGTGCAGGGCTGGACGCTGGACGGGGTGGCGCAATCCTACTCCGGCGGGCAGTACGGCCCCACCTCGCTCAGCCGCGCCGAACTCGGCGGACTGCGGGGCATCGAGGGGCATACCCCCGAGCATCCGGACATGCCGGACGACGTGCGGATGGAAGTGCCGTTCTGGGTGCTGCCGCTGCTGCGCGCGCGCTTCGGGGGCGAACTGGAAGCCGAGATGGCTGCAATGAGCGAGCCTGCGCCGCTCGACCTGCGCGTGAACCTGCTGAAAGCCGATCTGGACACCGCCCGCGCCGCGCTGGCGCTGGAGGGGCTGGAGGCGGAGCCCACCAAGCTCTCACCCTGGGGCCTGCGGCTGGCCGGGCGGCGGCCCGTGACATCCGGCAAGGCGTTTCAGGACGGGCTGGTCGAAATTCAGGACGAGGGCAGCCAACTTGTCGCCGCCATGGTGGGGGCCAAGCCCGAGATGCGGGTGGCCGACTGGTGCGCGGGCGCGGGCGGCAAAACGCTGGCGCTGGCAATGCTCATGGGCAATCGTGGCCATATCGCCGCGTGCGACGTGTCCAAAGTGCGGCTGGAAGGTGCTGTCCGCCGCTTGCGCCGCGCGGGTGTGCATAATGTGGAACAGCATCTGACCGAGGCGGGCGACAAGTGGCTGAAGCGCCGTGCGGGCACGTTCGACCGCGTGCTGGTCGATGCGCCCTGTACCGGCACCGGCACCTGGCGGCGCAACCCGGACGCAAGGCTGCGGCTGGCCGAACAGGATCTGGCCGAGTTGCAGCCCAAGCAGGCGGCCATTCTGGCCGACGCATCCCGGCTGGTGCGGCCGGGCGGGTGGCTGGTGTACGCCACCTGCTCAATGCTGGCTGAGGAAAACGAGGCGCAGGTCGAGGCGTTTCTGGCATCACACCCGGATTTCAGCGTGGTGCCGCTGGCGCAGGTCTGGACGCTGGCAGCGCCGCTGCCGTGCCCCGGCCCGTATTTGTCGCTCACGCCGCGCCGCCACGGCACGGACGGGTTCTTCACCGCCGTGCTGCAACGCCGTGCCGCCGCTGCCCCAGCCGGAGACCCACCCGCCGAGGCCGCAGCGTGATTGTGGTGCGCCGGGCCCATGCGGCGGACGCGGCGTCCATCGGCGCGGTGCATGTGGCGGCGTGGCGCAGCGCCTATCCGGGCATATTGCCGGATACGTATCTGGCCAGCCTGTCGGCCGCACGGCAGGCGGCGTTCTATGACCGCACCATTCGCAGCCTCGCCGGCTGGGTGCATGTCGCCACCGCGTCCGGCCGCGATGCCGGGGCGGATGGCGCGCCCGCCCGCGTGGTGGGGTTTGTCACCGCCGGTCCGGCGCGCCCGGTGCGCGGCATCAAACCGCCGGCCGATGGCGAGATCGAGACGCTGTATGTGCTGGATGACTGGCGGGAGCGGGGGCTGGGCCGCAAGCTGATGCAGGCTGCCGCCGCCGATCTGGCCGGGTCTGGCTGCACCTCCGCCTTCGTGTGGGTGCTGCGGCAGAACCAGAGCCGCTGGTTTTACGAACGCCTCGGCGGCCGCGTGGCGGCGGAGGCGGAGATTGAAGTGGCCGGACGGCCCGTTGTGCAAACCGCTTACGTGTGGTCGCCCATCACCAGACTGGTGCAGGCGGCTTCGGCTGCGCCGTAGCGGCGCGCCTTTCTGACAGGAACATGCCATGACCCATGCCGCCACCGAACGCGTTCTGATTCTGGATTTCGGCAGTCAGGTGACCCAACTGATCGCCCGGCGGCTGCGTGAGAGCGGCGTGTATTGCGAGATCTGGCCGTATTCCGCCAATGCCGAGCGAATTCGGGCGTTCGAGCCTGCCGCCATCATCCTGTCGGGCGGCCCAGCCAGTACGCTGGATGCGGACAGCCCGCGCGCCCCGGATGAAGTGTTCGAGGCCGGGGTGCCGGTGCTGGGCATCTGCTACGGCTTCCAGACCATGTGCGCGCAGTTGGGCGGCGAAGTGCAGGGGTCCGACCATCGCGAGTTTGGCCGCGCCTTTGTTGACGTGATCGAACCGTGCGCGCTGTTCCGCGGACTTTGGGCACCGGGCGCGCGCGAGCAGGTGTGGATGAGCCATGGCGACCGGGTGACTGCGCTGCCGCCGGGCTTCCGCGCCGTGGCGGTGAGCGAGGGGGCCCCGTTTGCCGCCGTGGCCGACGACCGCCGCCGCTTCTACGGCGTGATGTTCCACCCGGAAGTGGTGCACACACCGCACGGCGCGCAGTTGCTGCGCAATTTCGTCCACGAAGTGGCGGGCCTGTCCGCCAGTTGGACGATGGCCGGGTTCCGCACCGCCGAAATCGCCCGCATCCGCGCGCAGGTGGGCACCGGGCGGGTCATCTGCGGCCTGTCCGGCGGCGTGGATTCCTCGGTCGCCGCCGTGCTGATCCATGAGGCTATCGGCGCGCAACTGACCTGCATCTTCGTCGATCACGGCCTGCTGCGCGCCGGTGAGGCCGAACAGGTGGTGGCAACCTTCCGCGACCGCTTCAACATCCATCTGGTGCACCGCGACGCGTCAGACCTGTTTCTGGGCCAGTTGGCGGGCGTGACGGACCCCGAGACCAAGCGCAAGACCATCGGCCGCCTGTTCATCGAGGTGTTCGAGGAAGAAGCCGCCAAGCTGGGCGGCGCGGATTTTCTCGCGCAGGGCACGCTGTACCCGGACGTGATTGAAAGCGTGAGCGTCACCGGCGGGCCGAGCGTGACCATCAAGTCCCACCACAATGTAGGCGGTCTGCCCGAGCGGATGCGGATGCGTCTGGTGGAACCGCTGCGCGAGTTGTTCAAGGACGAAGTGCGCAAACTCGGCCGCGAACTCGGCATCCCCGACGACATCGTCGGCCGCCACCCGTTCCCCGGCCCCGGTCTTGCCATCCGCATCCCCGGCGACATCACCCGCGAACGGCTGGCGATTCTGCGCAAGGCGGATGCGATCTATCTGGAGGAAATCCGCGCGGCGGGGCTGTACGACGCCATCTGGCAGGCGTTTGCGGTGCTGCTGCCGGTGCGCACCGTGGGCGTGATGGGCGACGGGCGAACCTACGACCAGGCCTGCGCGCTGCGCGCCGTGACCAGCACCGATGGCATGACGGCGGACGTGTATCCGTTCGACATGGGGTTCCTGAACCGTGTGGCGAGCCGGATTGTGAATGAGGTGCGCGGCATCAACCGGGTGACGTACGATATTACCAGCAAGCCGCCAGGCACGATTGAGTGGGAGTGAGGGGGTTCGCCCAAGCGGAGTAGAATGGCGTCAAATACCACACAAAAGCGGTGACTTAGGATCTTCCCCGTTGATGATCCGAGATCGAAGGTCCGTCCACCCTCCGGGTCAATGAACATATGCGATATT
>CAIPHQ010000502.1 GCA_903864895.1 uncultured Rhodospirillales bacterium | reverse complement strand
GCGTTTTTCGACCGCCACGGCCTGCCCACACGTTTCGTGGGGCATCCGGTGCTGGAATCGGGTGCCAACCACGGCAACGCCGCGCGCTTCCGCGCCACGCACGGCATCGCCGCCGATGCGAAGGTGGTTGTGCTGATGCCCGGCAGCCGCCGCAGTGAGGTGCCGCGCCTGCTGCCGGTCTTCGGCGACATGCTGCGCCATCTGGCCGCCACCCATCCCGGTGTGGTGCCGGTGGTGCCCGCCGCCGCCGCCGTGGCCGCCACGGTGCGCCACGCCGCCGCGCGCTGGCCGGTGCCGCCGATCATCGTGACCGAGTTGGACGACAAGCACGACGCCTATGCCGCCGCGAGTGCCGCGCTGACCAAATCCGGCACCTCCACGCTGGAACTGGCCTTGGCTGGGGTGCCGATGGCGGTGACCTACCGCGTGAACCCGGTTACGGCGGCAATCGCCCGGCGCATGATCCGCGTGCCGCATGTGGCCATGGTGAACCTGCTCGCCGGGCGGCTGGTGGTGCCGGAGTTGCTGCAACAGGACTGCACCGGCGCGAAACTGGCCGCAACACTGGCCGGGCTGTTGGGCGACAGGGCCGCCGCACAGGCGCAGCGCGACGCGTTTGCCGCCGTGATGGCGAGCCTCGCCCCGCCGCATGGCTTGCCCTCGGCGGCGGCGGCGGCGGAGGTGCTGGGGGTGCTGGATCAGGTGCGCCCGTAACTATCTTCCAGCCGCTCGATATCATCCTCGCGCAACTCTGCCCCGGTCTGCACCTCGATGAACACCATGTCGGTGCTGCCGGGGTTCTGGATGCGGTGGATGTCGCCGAGGCCGATGCCGATCGATTCACCGGCCAGCAACTCGATGCTGTCAGTGTTGCGCGTTACCCGGGCGCGGCCTTGCACCACGGTCCATTGCTCGGCGCGGTGCTGGTGGCGTTGCAATGAAAGGATGCCGCCCGGCACCACGCGGATGCGTTTGACGCAGAAGCCCGGCCCGGCGTCTACGACGGCCCAGTCGCCCCACGGGCGCGAATCGGCCTGGCCCGCCGCATAGTCGTTGCGCAACGCTGATTGATTCATCGCACTCTCCTGACCGGGAGGGCACCCTAGCCCAGCGGGGCCAAGCAGGGGTATTCCACCGGCGCAGTCCTGCCGGGTAGCGGCAGCAACCGGATAGCGGCCACCACGCCGCGCATTGAGGGAACCACACGATGCGACACTTGCTGTTCACCGCCACAGCACTGGCTGGCCTGCTGGCGTTTGCCCAGGGCGCGCACGCCCAGTCGCAGGTTTGCGCCGATCTGGCGGCGAAGTGGGAATCGACCAAGGCCGAATTGCAGACCCCGCAGATCAGCGCGCTGCTGTTCAGCGCCGCTGACAAGGGCTGCCCGAAAGTGGCCGAAACGCTGCTTGCGGCCGGCGCGCTGATCGAGGCCAAGGACCGGCTGGGCAACGAACCGCTGGGCCATGCGGCGCGGGAGGGTCAGGTGGGCATGATCGCGTTGCTGCTGAGCCACGGCGCGCAGATCGACTACCAGAACATTGCAGGCTCATCCGCGCTGTTCGTGGCCATCGAGCGCAAGCACCCCGAAGCAGCGCTGTTCCTGATTGAACACGGCGCCAACCCCAATCTGGCCGGGCGCTCCGGCGCCACGCCGCTGGCCGCCGCCGCGTTCACCGGGCTGGACGCTGTGGCCAGCGCGTTGATTGCGCACGGGGCGGACGTGAAAACCGCCGACAAGACCGGCAAGACGCCGATGGTCTATGCGGCGGGCAATGCCTCGGCGGGCATGATCGATGCCCTGCTGGCCGCAGGCGTGGACGCCAATGCGCGCTACCAGAACGACCTGACCGCGCTGATGTGGGCGGCGGGCCACACCGATGGTGTGCCGGATGCGGCGGGGTTGGCGGCGGTGACCACGTTGCTGGCGCATGGCGCGCGGATTGAGGATGCGGACAACCGGGGCCGCACCGCGCTGATGATCGCCGCCGAGCGCGGCCATGCCGGAATTGCGGCGCTGCTGCTGGCCAAGGGCGCCAACGCGGCGGCGAAGGACAAGGAGGGCAAGTCGGCGCTGGATCTGGCGGCGGATGCCGCGACGAAGGCGGCGCTGGGCGCGGGTTAGCTTACCGCCGCGCCAGCCGCACCCCGGCCAGCGCCACGGCGAAACCCGCCACCTGCACCAGCGTCAGGGTTTCGCCGAACAGGAAATAGGTTTCCAGCGCCACCAGCGGCGGCACCAGCAGCAGCAGGGCGCTGGCGCGGGTGGCGTTGCCGCCGCGCACCATCCACACCAGCAGCGTGGTGCCCATGCCGGACAGCACCAGCACCGCCCATGCCAGCGACGCCCATTGCTTTGGCCCGCTGGTCCAGTGCTGCTCGCCCAGCAGCAGCGCCAGCACGAGGGTGGCGGCCGCGCCGCCGAAATTCTGCAGCGCACTGCTGGCGCGCAGATCCGCACTGGCCATGGCGGTTTTTTGCAGCAGCGTGCCCAGCGTCATGCTGAAGATGCCGGTCAGTGACACCGCCACCACCAGCGGCGTGCCGAGGCTGCCATCACCTGCGGCCAGACGCGGGCCGATCACCAGCGCAGCCCCGCCCACACCGATCAGCAGGCCGAGCCATGTGCGCCCGGTGACGCGTTCGGCCAGAAAGGCGCGGGCGGCGAGTGCCACCAGCAGCGGTTGCAGCGCGCCCAGCAGTGCCATCACGGCGGCAGGCAGGCCGTTGGCCACGGCCCAATAGCTGGGGCCGAGATACAGGCCGTTCAGGAACACGCCCGCCAGCGCATGCCGCCACATGTCGCGCCCGCGCGGCCACGGAACGCCCATGGCCAGCGCGATGCCGACAAACATCACGCCGGTCAGCCCGAAGCGGGCGGTCAGGAACAATTCCGGGTCGATCCCGCCGCGCACGGCCCGGGCCACCACGAAGCCGGTGGACCAGATCAGCACGAACAGCGGGGCGGCGAAAACGCGCAGCATGATTTGTGCCGCGCGTGGCGGCGCTAGTACCCGGCCAGATAACGCGCCAGCGCGTCGATATCGGCGTCGGTGTAGGTTTTCAGCAGGGCTGCCATCCACGGGTTGTTGGCGCGCTCACCACTGCGGAATTGCGCCATCGTCTCACGCAGATACTGAATGCCCTGCCCGCCGACGCGCGGGGTGACGCTGTCGCCCTGCCAGTTTTCCAGATGGCAGCCCTTGCAGCCGGCCGAGTTGTTGATGTTCTCGGCATGCACGGCCACGTCGTGCGGCGCACTTGGCTCCTGCAGGTTCGGCCACGGCTTGGCCGAAAAATAGGCCGCGAGTGCCTTCATCACCGGCTTTTCCATCCCGGCGGCGATCTCGCTCATGTTCACGTTCTTGCGGTTGCCGACTTTGAAGTCGCGCAATTGCAGATACAGGTAGCCTTCATTCTGGCCCCAGATGGCCGGAATCGACTTGTCCACCGGCACACCGGCTTCGCCGTGGCAGGCGCTGCAGACGGCGGCGGTTTCCTCGATATCGTCGGCACGGGCGGCAGGGGCCGCAATGGCGGCCACGGCGGCCATCGCCAGGGTCGCGGCAATCAGGCTTTTGATTCGCATGGTTTTTCCGCACTCACGTCCGCTTGAGGAGTCGGACATATGAACAAAGGGCGGGGCCGCAAGACGGCCCCGCCCCTGACGTGTGGTTCAGGCAGACAGATCAGTCAACCGTGAACGAGATGATGGCGTTGCCGCGCTTGGCGTCGATCTGGGCGTTACCGCCCGCGCCGACCACCACATACTGCTTGCCCTCAACCGTGTAGGACGACGGCGGCGCGTTCACGCCGGCACCGGCTTGGAACGACCACAGCTTCGCACCGGTCGCGCTGTCCAGCGCCTCGAACGTGCCGTTCGGCTCGCCCGTGAACACCAGACCGCCGGCCGTCGCCAGAATGCCGCCGATCATCGGCTGCTCGGTCTTCACCTGCCACGCGATCTTGCCGCTGTTGTAGTTCACGGCGGTGATGTTGCCCCACTGCTCTTCCGTCGGGATCACCTTGAACGCGCCGCCGAGCCACAGCTTGCCCGACGGGTAAGCGGCGTTCTCGACATGGTAGGTCATCGGCTGGTGCAGGTTGATGGCATAGGCCATGCCCTGCGACGGGTCGGTGGCGATCGGCGACCACTCCACACCGCCGTTGGCGCCCGGCAGCATGCGCGCGCCGTCCTTGGTCGGCAGCACCCACATGTTCTCCTGCGGCACCATCGCCTCGGAGAAGCGGATCAGGCTGCAGTCCTTGCGGTTGTGCACGTAGATGTGGCCGGTCTTGCCGGCGTGCAGCACGCCCGGAACGGTCGCACCGCTCGCATCCTTCACATCCACCAGCACGGTCGGGCTGACGGCGTCCAGATCCCACACGTCATGGGCGATGTACTGGAAGTGGCAGGAATACTTGCCGGTATCCAGGTCGATCGAGACCATGCTGTCGGTGTACAGGTTGTCACCGGGGCGCACCGCGCCGTCGAGGTCCGGCGACGGGTTGCCGACCACGAAGAAGATGCGGTTGGTGGCCGGGTCGTAGGACGGGTTCTGCCACACGCCGCCGCCGAGCGTCTTGTACGGGTCGCCGTTCTTCGCGTAGGCGGCCTTTTCGGCGGCGATGTCGCGATGCATGTCGCGGCCGGTCGCGTCCGTGGTGGCCCACACGCCCTGCGAGTTCTCAGGGATCGTGTTGAACGTCCACAGCAGCTTGCCGGACTTCGCGTCAAACGCCTTCACGAAGCCGCGGATGCCGTATTCGCCGCCGTTGGTGCCCAGCAGCACCTTGCCGTTGATCACGGTCGGGGCCATCGTTTCGCTGTAGCCCAGTTCCGGATCGGCCACATCGGTGGACCACACCTGCGCGCCGGTCTTGGCGTTCAGCGCCACCAGCTTGGCGTCGAGCGTGGCGAGATAGACCATGTCGCCATACACGGCCACGCCGCGGTTGTTCGGGCCGCAGCAATAGGTGCTGACCGGGCCAAGCTTCTGCTTGTAATGCCACAGTTCTTCGCCGGTGCGGGCGTTCAGCGCATACACATGGTCGAAAGACGTGGTGACATACATCACGCCATTGACCACGATCGGCGAGGTTTCCAGCGAGTCCTTGACTTCGGTCTGGAACACCCACGCCGGGTGCAACTTGGACACGTTGGCAGTGTTGATCTGCTTGTTCGGATAGAACCGCGTCTGCTGGTAATTGCCGTTCGTGTGCAGGAAGTTGTTCCCGTCATCAGCGGAACGGTTCATGAGGTCTTGGGTGACCGTGTTCATGTTGCCGTATTTGGTCGCCGACTTCACTTCCTGAGCCTGAGCCGCACCGGCGATTGCCAGCGCGACAGCGCCGGCCACGAGGGCCCGCGTTGCGAACTTAACCATCCATATCCTCCCAAAGCGATCCGCAGCACTTTTTGGCAGCGAACCGTAAAGGAACGATAAAAGCCCGCGTCCCGAGTGGCAAGACCCGCTGCCTTGACTCGTGGCAGCACTCGCAAAAGGATGCCGCCAGAAACGGCCGCAAACGGTCCGGCGGCGTCCACGGCAGAGGAAATTCCGATGAAAACCATCAAGGGCCCGGCGATCTTCCTTGCCCAGTTCGCCGGTGACGCAGCGCCCTACAACAGCCTTGCCGGCATGGCCAAATGGGCCGCAGGCCACGGCTACAAGGGCATCCAGATCCCGTCATGGGACGGGCGGCTGTTCGACCTGAAGCGCGCCGCCGAGAGCAAGACCTACGCCGATGAAGTGGCGGGCATCTGCGCCGAGGCCGGAGTCGCGATCACCGAACTGTCCACCCATCTGCAAGGCCAGTTGGTGGCCGTGCATCCGGCCTATGACCCCGCGTTCGACGGCTTTGCGCCCCCGGAAGTCCGCGGCAACGCGGCGGCGCGCACCGAATGGGCGGTGCAGCAACTGCACTATGCCGCCGCAGCCTCCCGCAATCTCGGCCTGACCGCGCACGCCACCTTCTCCGGCGCGCTGGCTTGGCCGTTCGTGTATCCGTGGCCGCAGCGCCCGGCGGGGCTGGTGGAACTGGCGTTCGATGAACTGGCGCGGCGCTGGACGCCGATTCTGAACGCGTTCGACGCGCACGGCGTGGATGTGTGCTACGAAATCCACCCCGGCGAGGATCTGCACGACGGCGCCAGCTATGAGATGTTTCTGGAGCGGGTGAACAATCATGTCCGCGCCTGCCTGCTGTACGACCCGAGCCACTTCGTGCTGCAATGCCTTGATTATCTGGAATATATTGACATCTACCACACGCGCATCCGCGCCTTCCACGTCAAGGACGCCGAGTTCAACGCCACCGGGCGCGGCGGCGTGTATGGCGGCTTCCAGAGTTGGGCCAACCGCGCGGGCCGGTTCCGGTCGCTGGGCGACGGACAGGTGGATTTCTCCGGCATCTTCTCCAAACTCACGCAGTACGGCTTCGATGGCTGGGCGGTGCTGGAGTGGGAATGCTGCATCAAGGACAGCGAACAGGGCGCCGCCGAGGGCGCGCCGTTCATTGCCAGCCACATCATCACCACCGCCAAGCGCGCGTTTGACGACTTCGCCGCCTCCGGCGTGGATGACGCGGCCAACCGCAAATTGCTGGGGCTCTGAACCATGGCCATAGAAGGCAGCAAGGACGGCACCGTGGCGCGCAGGCTGCGCCTCGGCATGGTCGGCGGCGGGCGCGGCGCGTTCATCGGCGCGGTGCATCGCCTTGCCGCGCGCATGGACGACCGCTGGGAACTGGTGGCGGGGGCACTTTCGGCCGACCCGGACCGCGCGGTGGCCTCGGCGGCTGACCTGCATATCCCGGCGGACCGCGCTTACGGCAGCTATCAGGAGATGGCCGAAGCCGAAGCCAAGCGGGCGGACAAGATTGATGCAGTGGCGATTGTGACACCCAACCACATGCATTTCGGCCCGGCCAAGGCGTTTCTGGACGCCGGGATCAATGTGATCTGCGACAAGCCGCTGACCAGCACGCTGGACGATGCGCTGGCGCTGGAGCAACTGGTCGCTTCCAGCGGCCTGTTCTTCGGGCTGACGCATAATTACACCGCGCACCCGATGGTGCGCCAGGCGCGCGCGATGGTGGCCAATGGCGATCTGGGCGACATCCGCGTGGTGCAGGTGGAATACCCGCAGGACTGGCTGGCGACCAAGCTGGAAGACAGCGGCCAGAAACAGGCGGCGTGGCGCACGGACCCGGCGCGCAGCGGTGCGGCCGGGTCGGTGGGCGACATCGGCACGCACGCCTTCAACCTCGCCGAGTTCGTGACCGGGCAGAAGGTGGAGGCGCTGGCGGCTGACCTGTCCTCGATGGTCGAAGGCCGGGTGCTGGATGACAACGCCGGGATGCTGCTGCGCTTCGCCTCCGGCGCGCGCGGGATGCTGTGGGCCAGTCAGGTGGCGGTGGGCAACGAGAACAACGTGCGCCTGCGGGTCTTTGGCTCGAAGGCCAGTCTGGATTGGTGGCAGGAACAGCCGAACTGGCTGACCTATTCCGTGCTTGGCCAGCCACCGCAGACCATCCGCCGCGGCGGCAGCGGGTCAGACGCCGTGGCGGGCTACGCCACCCGCGTGCCCGCCGGGCACCCGGAGGGCTATCTGGAAGCCTTCGCGCAGCTCTACCGCGACTTTGCCGAGCAGATCACCGCACGGCTGGAAGGCCGCGCGCCGGACCCGCTGAGCCTGATGACGCCGGGGATCGAGGCCGGTGTGCGCGGCATGCGCTTCATCACCGCCGCAGTTGCTTCCAGCCGCGCCAATGCGGGCTGGACAAAAATCTAGGAAACCGCCCCATGTCCGAGTTTTTCCCCGGTATCGGCCCCATCCAGTACGCTGGACCCGACAGCCGCAACCCGCTGGCGTTCCGCTATTACGACCCGAAGCGGGTTGTGGCGGGCAAGACCATGGAGGAGCATTTCCGCTTCGCCGTGTGTTACTGGCACACGCTGTGCTGGCCGGGCAGCGACATGTTCGGCCCCGGCACCTTCCACCGCCACTGGCAGGCGGCCGACACGTTCGAAATGGCCGCGGCCAAGCTGGACGTGGCGTTCGAGTTCTTTACCAAACTCGGTGCGCCGTTCTTCTGCTTCCACGATGTCGATGTGGTGCCGCTGGGCGAGACGCTGCGCGAAGGCTGGTCCAACCTTGACCGCATGGCCGACCTGATTGCGGGCAAGATGCAGCAGACCGGCGTGAAGCTGCTGTGGGGCACCGCCAACCTGTTCAGCCACCCGCGCTATCTGGCCGGGGCCGCCACCAACCCGGACCCCGCCGTATTCGCCTATGCCGCCGGGCAGGTGAAGCAGGTGCTGGAAGCCACGCACCGCCTGGGCGGCACCAACTATGTGTTGTGGGGCGGGCGTGAGGGGTATGACACGCTGCTGAACACCAATATCGGCCATGAACTGGACCAGTTGGGCCGGTTCATCAGCCTTGTGGTGGAGCACAAGCACAAGATCGGCTTCACGGGCACCATCCTGATCGAACCCAAGCCCTGTGAGCCCACCAAGCACCAGTACGACTACGACAGCGCTGCGGTGGCCGGGTTCCTGCGCAAATACGGGCTGGAAAAGGAAGTCAAACTCAATGTGGAGGTCAACCACGCCACGCTGGCGGGCCACACGTTCGAGCATGAACTGGCGTTTGCCGCCTCACAGGGGCTGTTGGGCAGCATCGACGTCAATCGCGGCGACCCGCAGAACGGCTGGGATACCGACCAGTTCCCCAACTCGGTGGCGGACTGGACTCTGGCCGTGTACCAGATCCTGAAGGCGGGCGGCCTTGGCAATGGCGGGTTCAACTTCGATGCGAAAATCCGCCGCCAGTCGATTGACCCGGTGGATCTGTTCCACGGCCATGTCGGTGCCATGGACGTGTGCGCCCGCGCGTTGCTGGCCGCCGCTGCGCTGATCGAGGACGGCACGTTCGACGCCTTCACTGCCAACCGCTACGCCGGCTGGGGCAAGGGCGCGGGGGCGGACATGCTGGCGGGCAAGCTGTCGCTGGCCGACATCGCCGCCGCCGCTGCCGATGCCCCTGCCCCCACCCCGGTGTCGGGCCGTCAGGAGTATCTGGAAAACCTCGTCAACCGCTTCGTCTGATCGCGGGTCTAGCTCAGCGCGCGCAGGAAGCCTGCGCGCGCTGTGGCGGCCTCCAGCAGAAACTGGTGGTCGTTGCCGCCCAGCACCAGCCGCGCGCCGAGCCGGATATACGCGCGGGCGTAAATCTCGTCATACACGCCGCCCATGCCCAGCACCTTGCCGTGTTTCTGGCAAACGGCCGCCACATCGGCGTAGGCCTGCTGCACGTTGGGGTGGCCGATCTGGCCGGGAATGCCCATCGCGGCGGTCAGATCGGAGGTGCCGAACAGCAGCGCATCAATGCCCTGCACCGCCGCAATGGCACCGGCATTGGCCACCGCTTCCGGCGTTTCGATCATTGCCACGATCAGCACTTCACGGTTGATCTCCGCCTGTGCCTCGGCCGCGCCCGGCGCGCGCAAGCCGTAGGCATAGGGCGGGCCGCCCCAGCTACGATGGCCCTGCGGCGGAAAGCGGAACGCCTCCGCGATGCGCCGGGCCTGTTCCGGCGTGTCCACGTGCGGCACCACGATGCCCTGTGCGCCATTGTCCAGCGCCCGGGTGCCCTCGTCCAGCGCGTCGGCGCAGATGCGTACCACCGGCGTGATCCCCATCGGCAGCGCCGTGAGGCATAACTGCGTGGCCTCCTGCACGCTGAACGCGCCGTGCTCCATGTCGATGAACAGCCAGTCATACCCCGCCGCATGGGCCAGCATGGCGGTGGCGGCAGAGCGCAGATGATGCACGCCGAAGCCCAGCGCCACGTTGCCGCCGCGCAGGCGGCGCAGCGTGGTGTTGGGGAAGATCGGGTTGGGCTGGGCCATGACGTCTCCTGGGACGTGCAAAGATGTGCGCCTCGGTTGAGGCTGTGCAAGGCGGTTCCGGCCTAATCCGCGGGAATCCAGATGTCCGGCCCATCCGGCGCGGCGGCGGGGGCAGCTTGCGCGGTCTGGCGGACCCCGGCGAAGTCCAGAAATTCCGGCACCGTGCGGGCCAGATCGCGGCAATCCACCTCGAACCGGTAGCCGCCGCTTTCATGCGCCTTCTGCGGGTATTCCAGCGCCCCGCCGCGCGCCGCCTGATAGCCCAGCGTCTGCCCGCGCAATGCGGCAATGCGGGACTGCAAGGCATTCATCCAGCCAATGCAGAACACCGCCGACCCGAGTGGCGCGAACAAGGTGTTGTGCAGCGCCGAGCCATACTGCCCCGCGATGCAGGAAGCGCCGCGATACAGTGCCAGTTGTTCGGGCAGGGTCAGTTCCTGCGGATGCACCACAGTGAAGCCCATGTCCTGCATGGCCCGCTCCACCTCGGCCTCATTGCTGATGGCGTGCCAACTGCTATGGCGGCTGCGCGAGAGATACAGCAGCCGGGACGTGTCCTGCACGGGCAGCACCGGAATGCGGTGCAGCAGATCCTCCACGATCACATTGTAATACGGGTGCAGATGGTAGTTGTTGGCCATCATGCCCGCCGCAATGAAGCAGGGCGCCTGCACCCGGTCATTGACCGAGTGGTAGGAAATGGTTTCCTCGGGCGGGAAATACAGGCTGACGAAGCCTTTCATCCATGCGGGCACATCCTCCGGCACAGCCAGCTTCACCGGCGCGCCGAGATTGCGCAGCGTGGCCAGAAGATGCACGCGGCCCCACATTTCGAACAGAAAGTGCCCCCAGTTGATGTGCGGGTTCAGCCCTGCGCCCACCAGACTGGCCGTCTCGACAATCCGTGCGTCGGGCCGCAGCAGGCCGCGTATCCAGTGCGGCGGCGGCTGGGCCGATTGCAACTTGCCGATCATCGCATCCACCAGCACGCGCCCGTGCAGAAACATCTCCCCGTCGCGCTGCAACAGCCCCACGCTGCCCATCTGGTAGCCCGGCAGCGCCAGATACTCGCCACCCGCCACCGGCGCGCGGGCGTTGTGTTCGCCGATCACCGGCTGCGGCAGACTTTCCGGGCGGAACAACCGTCCGGGCGGGCGGCTGCGCACCGGCGCGCCGAACGGCAGACGATGCGGCACGTCCAGCGTGCCCAGCCGGTCGGCGCCGTCGATGTCGCGAAACGGCAGCGGGGGCGCGCCGCGCGCTGGTTGTTCCGCCTGCTCCACGCGCATCGTCCCCGTCTGCCAGTGAGAGGATGGATGCCACATCGCATTTGCCCGCGCCACCCCGCCGGG
Organism: uncultured Rhodospirillales bacterium; assembly: GCA_903864895.1. Lineage (GTDB taxonomy): Bacteria > Pseudomonadota > Alphaproteobacteria > Acetobacterales > Acetobacteraceae > CAIPHQ01. The sequence goes on along the minus strand of CAIPHQ010000502.1, from coordinate 1,823 downwards.
ACGGACGGCGGACAAGACGCAAGATTATCCGCATTCTGTCATGAAACCGGCATCGCAGCGCCACGGTGCCGCTGCGAACGTCCGGCCCGAAATCGACTCGGTTTTGGGGGAAAGCACGATGACCTTGGAACGCCGCACCGTCCTGCGGGGGCTGACCGCCGCCGCAGCCGCCGCAGCCCTGCCGGACAGCATCCGTCAGGCGCTGGCCATTCAGCCGAACGTGGTGACCGGCACGCTGCAGGACGTGCAGCACATCGTGGTGCTGATGCAGGAAAACCGCTCGTTCGACCATTATTTCGGCACGCTGCGCGGCGTGCGCGGCTTCAGCGACCCCCGCGCGGTCACACTGTCCACCGGCAACACGGTGTTCTATCAGCCGAATGTCAACACTGCGGGCAAGCAACTCAGCCCGGCCTATATCCTGCCGTATCATCCGAACACCACGCTGGGCGTGAGCTTTCTGGAAGATCTGGCGCATGGCTGGTCAGACGCGCATTCGGCATGGAACAGCGGCAACAATGACCGTTGGGTGCCGTACAAGACCTCGGCCAGCATGGTCTATAATACCCGCAGCGACATTCCATTCCACTACGCGCTGGCCGATGCGTTCACCATCTGTGACGCCTATCATTGCTCGATCATGTCTTCCACAGACCCGAACCGCTATTACGCGTGGACCGGCTGGGTGGGGCAGAACGGCACGCAGCCGGACACGCTGACCACGCAAACGCCGGGTGCCACTGCGGGCAGCTTCACGTTGCAGACCAACGGCAATGGTGCCACGCCCGGCGGACCGGTGATTACCAATGCCGAGCAGGGCTATAGCTGGATCACCTACCCCGAGCGGTTGCAGGCGGCCGGGATCAGCTGGAAGATCTATCAGGACATGGGCGGCACGTCGCTGAGCGCCACAAATTCCTGGGGCTGGACCAGCAACCACTATATCGGCAATTACGGCGATACCGCCGTACTGTATTTCAACAGCTACCGGACGGCGGTGGCGGGCAGCGCGCTGTACAACCGCGCGCTCACAGGCACCAATGTCTCGGCCAACAGCTTCAACAACGGCACGCTGTTCGACCTGCTGAAGGCCGATGTGCTGGCCAACACGCTGCCGCAGGTCAGCTGGATTTCTGCACCGGAAGCCTATTCCGAGCATGGCAACTGGCCGTCCAGCTACGGCGCGTGGTACGTGGCCAATGTGCTGGCCGCGCTGACCGCCAACCCCGCCGTGTGGGCCAGCACCGTGCTGCTGTACTGCTTTGACGAGAACGACGGCTTCTTCGACCATCTGGTCGCCCCCAGCCCGCCCGCCTCGGCGGCGCAGGGCCTGTCCACTGTGTCCACCGTCAACGAGATCTATCCGGGCAAGGGTGCGTCCTTCCCGGCGGGTCCGTATGGGATGGGTGCGCGGGTGCCGATGCTGGTGATCTCGCCGTGGAGCAAGGGCGGTTATGTCTGCTCGCAGACCTTCGACCACACCTCGATCATCCGCTTCATCGAAGCCCGCTTCGGCGTGCTGGAGCCGAACATCACCCCGTGGCGCCGCGCGGTCAGCGGCGACCTGACGGCAGCGTTCGATTTCTCTGCGGCTGACGCCACCGTGCCCGTGCTGCCCGCCACGGCCAGCTACGCGCCGCCCGCCGCCGATATCAGCGGCAACAAGACCTATGCCAGCTATGTGCCCCCGGTGCCGGCCACGCAGACCGTCCCGGTGCAGGAAACCGGCAGCCGCCCGGCGCGCGCCCTGCCCTATCAGTTGCAGGCGGACGGCACCGTGGTGTCGGCCCTGCTGGTGGGCGGGCTGGAGGGCGGTGCGGCGG
>CAIPHQ010000501.1 GCA_903864895.1 uncultured Rhodospirillales bacterium | reverse complement strand
CGCAGCAGGTTGCGCAGCAGCACGTTGGCCAGAATGCGCGCGTCGATATTGCCGCCGCAGATGGGAATACCGATCTTGCGGCCCGCGAAGCGCTCCGGGAACGCCAGCAGCGCGGCCACACCGGCGGCACCGGCACCTTCGGCCACGGTCTTGCAGCTTTCTGCCAGCAGCGCGATGGCTTCTTCCACCGCGCGTTCCGGTACCACCACCACGTCTGCCACATGCGCGCGGATCACCGCGAGCGGCGCCACGCCGATGTCGCGTACCGCGATACCCTCGGCGATGGTCGCCCCGCCGACCGAGACCGGCTGGCCTGCCAGACGTTGCGCCAGCGCGGCATAGGCGGCGACTTCCACGCCGATCACCTCGATGCCCGGCTTGATGGCAGTGGCCGCCACCGCGCACCCGGCGATCAACCCGCCGCCGCCGACCGGAATCACCAGCGCATCCAGATCGGGCGCGTCCTCCAGCATTTCCAGCGCCAGCGTGCCTTGCCCGGCCATCACGGCGGGGTCGTCATATGGGTGGACGAATACCCGGCCTTCGGTTTGCGCCAGCATCTGCGCGTGCTCGGCGGCTTCGGCCAGCATCTCGCCGTGCAGCACCACGCGGGCGCCCCACGCGGCGGTGCGGGTGACCTTGGTCAGCGGAGTGAATTTCGGCATCACGATCACGGCCGAAATGCCCAGCAGGCTGGCATGGCGCGCCACCGCCTGCGCGTGATTGCCCGCCGACATCGCCACCACGCCCGCGCGCCGCTCGGCTTCGGTCAGCAATGCCAGGCGGTTGGCGGCCCCGCGTTCCTTGAACGCGCCGGTGGCCTGCAGGTTGTCGAGCTTCAGCCACACCTCTGCGCCGGTGGCGCGGGAGACGGCATCGCTGGGCAGCGTGGGGGTGCGTAGCACGCGCCCGTGGATCCGCGCCGCCGCCGCGCGGATATCGGCCAGCCCGATCATGCTCATCGCCGGGTCAGCCGAACCGCAGCGCCAGAATCTCGTAGGTGCGGTCGCCGCCGGGCGCGGGGACGGAAATGGTGTCGCCGACTTTCTTGCCGATCAGCGCCTTGGCCAGTGGCGAGGAGATCGACAGGCGCGACGCCTTGATGTCGGCCTCATGCACGCCAACGATCTGATAGGTCGCTTCTTTTTCGGTTTCCTCATCCAGCAGGCGCACATGGGCGCCGAACTTGATGTTGTCGCCGGACAGCGCCGCCGGGTCGATCACCTCGACGGCGGAGACGATTTCTTCGAGTTCGGCAATGCGCCCCTCGATGAAACTCTGCCGTTCGCGCGCGGCGTGGTACTCGGCATTTTCCGAAAGGTCGCCATGGGTGCGCGCCTCGGCAATGGCGCGAATCACGGCAGGACGCTCGGTGCTTTTCAGCATCCGGAGTTCATCCTCCAACCGCTGCAGGCCAGGGGCGGTCATGGGGAACTTCTGCACGGTCGCAACCTCGGCGCGTCTAGAGAGTGAACAGGGCGGAGAGTGTCACCGCCATACAGCGGAAACGCAACCGCCGCGGTGAAGTCTCCCGGCGTGATCCAGGGCGGACCAGCGCAAAAAGACCCTGCCGCGACGGGGGCGTTAGAACGAACCGCGAAAATAAGCCTGCAGCGGCGCAACTTCAAGAGTGCCCGCCCGCATTGCCGCGATAGCGTGCGCCGCCGCCCGCGCGCCCGCGATGGTGGTGTAGTGCGGCACGCCATGGGTGAGTGCGCTGCGGCGGATGTCGAAGCTGTCGCTGACCGACTGCGCGCCCGCCGCGGTGTTGATGACCAGTTGCACGTCGCCGGACTTGATCGCGTCCACGCAGTGCGGGCGGCCTTCCAGCACCTTGTTGACCACGGTTACCGCCAGCCCTGCCTCGCGCAGCCGCGCCGCCGTGCCGCGCGTGGCGGCGATGGTGAAGCCGAGGTCGATCAACCGCCGCGCCACGCCGACCGCCGCTCCCTTGTCGGAATCGCGCACCGACAGGAACACGCCGCCGCTGTCCGGCAGTTTGACGCCCGCGCCCAACTGGCTTTTGGCAAACGCCCGCTCGAAGCTCGAATCCAGCCCCATCACTTCGCCGGTGGACTTCATCTCGGGGCCAAGGATCGTATCGACATTGGGGAAGCGGTTGAACGGGAACACGGCTTCCTTCACCGCGACATGCGGTGCCACCGACTCATCGTCCAGTTTGAAGTCCGACAGTCGGGCACCTGCCATCACCCGCGCGCCGATCTTGGCCACCGGCACGCCGGTGGCCTTGGCGACGAACGGCACCGTGCGCGAGGCGCGCGGATTGACCTCCAGCACGAACACTTCATCGTCCTTGATGGCGTATTGCACGTTCATCAGGCCGACGACGCCAAGCCCCTTGGCCAGCGCTTCGGTTTCCGCCTTCAGTTCTGTCACCATCGACGGTGACAGCGTGTACGGCGGCAACGCGCAGGCGGAATCACCGGAGTGGATGCCGGCTTCCTCGATATGCTCCATCACGCCCGCCACATAGACCGTCTCGCCATCGGCGATGCAGTCCACATCCACTTCGATGGCGTCGTTCAGATAGCGGTCGATCAGCACCGGATTGTCGCCCGACACGCGCACGGCTTCGCGCATGTAGCGGTGCAGCGACGTGCGGTCGTAGACGATTTCCATCGCGCGGCCGCCCAGCACGTAACTCGGGCGGATCACCACCGGAAAACCGATGCGGTCGGTGATCGCCTCGGCCTGTTCGGCGGAGCGTGCAATGCCGTTTTCCGGCTGGCGCAGGCCGAGTTTCTGCAACAGCACCTGAAACCGCTCACGGTCCTCGGCCACGTCAATCGCATCCGCCGTGGTGCCCAGCACCGGAATCCCGGCCTTGTGCAGCGACTGCGACAGTTTCAGCGGCGTCTGCCCGCCATACTGCACGATGCAGCCGAGCACCTTGCCGTTCGACTGCTCGCGGCGGACGAGGGCGATCACGTCTTCCGCCGTCAGCGGCTCGAAATACAGCCGGTCCGACGTGTCGTAGTCCGTGCTGACGGTTTCCGGGTTGCAGTTGACCATGATGGTCTCGAACCCGGCCTCACGCAGCGCGTAGGCGGCGTGGACGCAGCAATAGTCGAACTCGATGCCCTGGCCGATGCGGTTCGGCCCGCCGCCGAGGATGATGATCTTCTCACGATCCGTCGGCGCTGATTCGCAATGCGGCACGCCGAAGCCGCCTTCGTACGTGGAGTACATGTACGGCGTGGCGGAGGCGAATTCACCGGCACAGGTGTCGATGCGCTTGTACACCGGGGTCACGCCGAGTTTGCCGCGCAGGGCTGCGACTTCGGTTTCCGGGCGGCCTGACAGCGAAGCCAGCTGCCGGTCCGAAAAGCCCAGCGCCTTCAACTGGCGCATCTGGATGGCGTCCTGCGGCAGGCCGCTGGCGGCCACCACACGCTCGGCATCGACGATGCGTTGCAGTTCGCGCAGAAACCACGGGTCGAATTTGCAGGCGTCGTGGATTTCTTCCACGCTCACGCCCGCGCGCAGCGCCTGTGCCGCCATCAGCAGACGATCCGGCTTCGGTTGCGACAGCGCGGCCCGGAACGCATCCGCCCCGCCACCGCCCGGCGCTTCCACCGGGTCGAGACCCGACAGGCCGGTTTCCATGCTGCGCAGGCCCTTTTGCAGCGCTTCGGCGAAGGTGCGGCCAATGGCCATGGCCTCACCAACCGACTTCATGCTGGTGGTCAGCATGGCGGGCGTGCCGGGGAATTTTTCGAAGGTGAAGCGCGGGATTTTCACCACCACATAGTCGATGGTGGGCTCGAAACTCGCGGGCGTCACACGGGTGATGTCGTTGGCCAACTCGTCCAGCGTGTAGCCCACTGCCAGTTTGGCGGCGATCTTGGCAATCGGGAAGCCGGTGGCCTTGGAGGCCAGCGCCGAGGACCGCGACACGCGCGGGTTCATCTCGATCACCACCATGCGGCCATCGGCGGGATTGAGGCCGAACTGCACGTTCGATCCGCCGGTATCCACGCCGATCTTGCGCAGGCAGGCGATCGAGGCGTCGCGCATGATCTGGTATTCTTTGTCGGTCAGCGTCAGCGCCGGGGCCACGGTGACCGAATCGCCGGTGTGGATGCCCATCGGGTCCACGTTCTCGATGGCGCAGACGATGATGCAGTTGTCCGCGCTGTCGCGGACCACCTCCATCTCGAATTCCTTCCAGCCGAGCACGGATTCTTCCACCAGCACTTCGCTGGTGGGCGAGGCTTCCAGCCCGGTGCCGACGATGTGCTCGAATTCCTCGCGGTTATAGGCGATGCCGCCGCCGGTGCCGCCGAGCGTGAAACTGGGCCGGATCACGGCGGGCAGGCCCACCTCGGCCAGCGCCGCGCGGGCTTCTTCCATCGTGTGCGCAATGGCGCTGCGCGGGCTGGCGATGCCGATTTCGGCCATCGCGTCGCGGAATTTCAGCCGGTCCTCGGCGCGGTCGATCACATCGGCTTTCGCGCCGATCATCTCCACGCCGTATTTCTCCAGCACGCCGCTGGCCGCGAGTTTCATCGCGGTGTTCAGCGCAGTCTGCCCGCCCATGGTGGGCAGCAGCGCATCCGGGCGTTCGCGCGCGATGATGCGCTCGACGAAATCCGGCGTGATCGGCTCGATATAGGTCGCGTCCGCCAGCCCCGGATCGGTCATGATCGTGGCCGGGTTGGAGTTGACCAGAATGACGCGGTAGCCCTCGGCCTTCAAAGCCTTGCAGGCCTGCGCGCCGGAATAGTCGAACTCGCAGGCCTGCCCGATGACGATCGGACCGGCGCCGATGATGAGGATCGACTTGATGTCTGTGCGTTTGGGCATGTCAGACTCCGGCACCGTTCATCATCGCCGTGAAGCGATGGAACAGATGGTGGCTGTCGGTGGGGCCGGGGCTGGCCTCGGGGTGGTATTGCACGCTGAAGCAGCGCTTTTCGGGGCAGGCGAGACCCTCGTTACTGCCGTCGAACAGCGATACATGGGTGGGCTGCACGCTTGGCGGCAGTGACGCGATGTCCACCGCAAACCCGTGGTTCTGGCTGGTGATCTCCACGCGCCCGGTGGCCAGATCCTTCACCGGCTGGTTCGCGCCGCGATGGCCCTTGGCGAGTTTGTAGGTGCGCCCGCCCAGCGCCAGCGCCAGCAACTGATGGCCGAGGCAGATGCCGAACAGCGGCTTGCCCGCCGCCAGCACGCCCTGAATGGCGGGCACGGCATAGACGCCGGTCGCCGCCGGGTCGCCGGGGCCGTTGGACAGGAACACGCCGTCCGGGTTGTGGCGCAAAATGTCCTCGGCGGTGGCGGTCGCGGGCACCACGGTCACGCGGCATCCGGCGGCGGCGAGGCAGCGCAGGATGTTGCGTTTCGCGCCGTAATCCACGGCCACCACGTGGCGCACGGGCGCGGTCTGCCGCCCGGTGCCTGCGGGCCACGCCCATGTGGTTTCATCCCACGCATAGGACTGGGTGCAGGAGACCTGTTTGGCCAGATCCATGCCCTCCAGCCCCGGCCACGCCTTGGCCTGCGCCACCAGCGCCGGGATGTCGAAGCGGCCATCGGCGGGGTAGGCGAGCAGGCCGCTGGGCGGCCCGCCGTCACGGATGCGGATGGTCACGGCGCGGGTGTCCACGCCGCTGACCCCGGCAATGCCCTGCGCCTGCAACCAGGCCTGCAACGTCTGCGTGCTGCGCCAGTTGGCAGGCTCGGTGATGTCCTGCTTCACCACCAATCCGCGCGCGGCGATGGTGGTGGCCTCGATATCCTCACTGTTCGTGCCCACATTGCCGATATGCGGGAATGTGAAGGTGATGATCTGCCCGGCGTAGGACGGATCGGTGAGCGTCTCCTGATAGCCGGTCATGCCGGTGTTGAAGCACACCTCGGCGGGCGTGCCCGCGCTGTGCGCGCCGAAGCCGCGGCCCCAGAACACCGCGCCGTCGGCCAGCACAAGGCACGCGGTGGCGCCGGGGGGCGGGGTGATTGCGGCATCGGTCATGATGTGGGGCTCCTGCGGCGCGGTGCCGGGCATGTCGGCCAGCGCAAGGCCGGTGGCCTGAATCACGGCGGGCCAATGGCGGGTGGGAATGGCGCCGTTCTGCCGCCATTTGCGCAGCGCCTCGGTGCCGACGCCCAGGCGGCGCGCGGCGGCCTCGGCGCCGCCGAGGCGGTCGATGATGTGGTCCACGGAACTTGGCATGGGCACAGTCTGCCGGAAAAAATTTCCCACGGCAACCGCCGCGCCCGATGGGTGGGAAATTTCCTCCGCAGCTCTGGTGCGAGGTGCGCGGATGTGCCGCATAGTATAGAGGGATTTTTTTGGATCAGGGGGCCGGGATGGCTTTGCGCGACGAGTTCACCGCACGACTGAAGACCGCGATGATCGCGGGGGACGCGGCCAGCGTGTCCGCGCTGCGCATGATCACCGCCAAGCTGAAAGACACCGACATCGCCGCCCGCCCGGCGCTGGACAAGGTGCCGGACGAGCAGATCGTGGCGATGCTGCGGGGCATGGCCAAGTCGCGGCGCGAGAGCGTGGAGATGTACCGGCAGGGCAAGCGCGAGGATCTCGCCGCCAAGGAAGAGGCCGAAATCACGCTGATCGAAAGCTTCCTGCCGCAGCAGATGGACGCCGCCGCCACCGAAGCCGCCGTAGTTGCGGCGATTGCCGAAGCCGGCGCGGCCAGCCTGAAGGACATGGGCAAGGTGATGGCAGTGCTGAAAGCCAAACATGCCGCCAGCATGGACATGGGCAAGGTCGGCCCGGTGGTGAAGGCGAAGCTGGGCGGCTGATGGCGCTTCCGCCGGAATTCCTCGACGAACTGCGCGCCCGCACGCCGCTGCCAGCGGTGATCGGGCGGCGGGTGAAGCTTACGCGCTCCGGCCGCCAGTGGAAGGGCTGCTGCCCGTTCCACGGCGAAAAGACGCCGAGCTTCTATGTGTATGAGGACCACTACCACTGCTTCGGCGGCGGCGCGCACGGCGATGCCGTCAGCTTCGTGATGCAGTCGCAGGGCTCGGGCTTTGTCGAGGCGGTGGAACAACTCGCCTCCGAAGCCGGGCTGGACGTGCCCAAACCTACCCCGCAGGCCGCCGAGGCCGAGCGGCGGCGGCATGACCTGCACACTGTGCTGGAAGCCGCAGGGGCCGTGTTCCGCCGCAAGCTGTTCGAGCCGGAAGGCGCGCGGGCGCTGGCCTATCTGCGCGGGCGCGGCCTGAGTGACGAGACCATCACCCGTTTCGGGCTGGGCTGGTCCGGCGAGGGGCGCGGCGCGCTGGCCGCCATCCTGGCGCAGGACGAGATCCGGCCGGACATGCTGTTGCAGGCCGGGCTGCTGACCGACCCCGGTGAGGGGCGCTCGCAGCGCGAGTTCTTCTTCAACCGGGTGATGTTTCCCATCCGCGACCGGCGCGGGCGGATCATCAGTTTCGGCGGGCGCATTCTGGGCGACGGGCAGCCGAAATACCTCAATGGCCCGGAAACTCCGGTGTTTTCCAAGCGGCGCACGCTGTTCGGGCTGGATGCCGCGCGAGAGGCGGCGCGCGGCGGGGCGGCGGTGGTGGCGGTGGAAGGCTACATGGACGTGATCGCGCTGCATCAGGCGGGGTTCGCCGGGGCCGTGGCACCGCTGGGCACCGCGCTGACGGAGGAGCAGCTTGAGGAGTTGTGGCGGCTGTCGCCGGCCCCGGTGCTGTGTTTTGACGGTGACGCGGCAGGCGGGCGGGCGGCGGCGCGTGCGGCGGAACTGGCGTTGCCGTTCCTGACCCCGGAACGCACGCTGCGCTTTGCCGCCCTGCCTGCGGGCGAAGACCCCGACACGCTGGTGCGCCGCTCCGGCAACGCTGCATTTCAGGCGGTGCTGGAATCGGCGCGGTCCCTGTCGGAAGCGTTGTTCGATCTGGTGCGCGAAAGTGCCGGTGAAGCGACACCCGAACAGCGGGCGGCGCTGCGCGGGCGGCTGGAGGAGGCCGCCGGGCGCATTCGTGACAAGGCGCTGTCCGCCGAATACCGCCGCGCGCTGCTGGACCGCTATTTCGCCCGCCGCGCCGCCACCACCGCAAGCCGCCGCAACGGGGGCGGCAAGGCCGTGGTGCGGCCAATGGCGCTGGTGCGCCCGGTGCCCGCCGAGTCCGCCACCGCCGCCGAGCGGGCCGCCATTCTGATTGCGGTGCTGCTGCATCACCCCGCCTTGTTGCATGATGTGGAGGAAGCCCTGGGCGCGCTGGACCTGCCGCCGCCGCTGGCGGGGCTGCGCGGCGCAATTCTGCAATGGAGCACGTCAGCCGAAGTGCTTGACTCTACCGCCCTGATTCCCCACCTCGCACAAGCCGGTTTTGCGGCCGATGTGGCGCGTGTCGTCGCCGCCGGAGTGTACCCCCTGCCTGCCTTCGCTTTGCCCGGTGCCCAACCGGCGGAGGCCGAGGCGGGCTGGTGGCATATCTTCGGTCTGATGCATCGCGGCCGTCTGGAGGAGGAAGTCGTGGCGGCCAGTCGCGCGTTTGCTTCCCGCCCGGATGATGACGCCGCCCAGCGCCGGTTGATTGCGCTCTGCACTGCTCGTGAGGCCCTGCGCCGGGGCGAGCAGGGCGGCGACGCCGGCCCGGACTGAGACAAGACCTGCCAAGCCGCCGCCGAACGCCCGGCGGCGTGCCCCTTTCAACCGATTTGCCTTGCCGGAGTATCGAGATCGATGGCGACCAAGCCCGCTGCAACCGCCGATGCCGCCACTGCCGAGCCGGACGGCGACAACACCTTGCTGGACGTGCAGTCGGCCGCCGTGAAGCGGCTGATCGCGCGGGGCAAGGAGCGTGGCTACATCACCTTCGATGAACTGAACGTCGTGCTGTCACCGGAACAGACCAGTTCCGAGCAGATCGAAGACGTGATGGCCAACCTGTCCGAGATGGGCATTCAGGTCGTCGAGGGTGAGGAAGGCGAGGAAGGCGACCCGGTCGCCGCCAAGGTCGAGAAGTCCGAGGAAGCCGAAGAAGGCGAGACCACCGGCAACGTTGACGAGGAAAGCCTGGGCCGCACCGACGACCCGGTGCGGATGTATCTGCGTGAGATGGGCAGCGTGGAGTTGCTGTCCCGCGAAGGCGAAATCGCCATCGCCAAGCGCATCGAAGCCGGGCGCGACATGATGATCGGCGGGCTGTGCGAAAGCCCGCTGACCTTCCGCGCCATCATCGCCTGGCACGACGCGCTGAAGGGCGGGCGGATGCTGCTGCGCGACATCATCGATCTGGAAGCCACGCAGGGTGGCCCGCCGCCGGCCGTGGTGGAAGGCGATGCCGCCGCCGAAGGCGCCCCGGATGCCTTCGAGCCGCCGCCGGTTGAGGAAGACGACGGCGAGGAAGGCGAGGGCGCCGGGATGTCGCTGTCGGCGCTGGAAGAAAAGCTGAAGCCGGAAGTGCTGGCCACCTTCGAGGAAATCGAGGGCCTGTACAAGAAACTGCACAAGATGCAGTCCAAGCGGCTGGAAAGCATGACCTCGGGCGAGGAAGTCAACCAGCGCTCGGAAAAATCCTACGAGAAGCTGCGCGAGGAACTGGTCAGCAAGGTCGAGCAGGTACGGCTGCACAACAACCGCATCGAAGAACTGGTGATGCAGTTGAAGCAGCTGAATCAGCGGCTGAACGGCATGGAAGGCCAGCTTCTTCGCATGGCCGAATCGGTGAAGGTGCCGCGCGACGAGTTCCTGCACCAGTACCGCAACCACGAGCTTGACCCGAACTGGATGGAGCGCGTTGCCAGCCTGCCGGGCAAGGCGTGGAAAATGTTCGCGGTGAAGCACTTCGACGAAGTGGCCAAGGTGCGCGGCCAGATTTCGGCGGTGGCCACCGATGCCGGGCTGCCGATCAGTGAGTTCCGCCGGGTTTACATGACGGTCAGCCGTGGTGAGCGCGACAGCGCGCGCGCCAAGAAGGAAATGATCGAGGCGAACCTGCGGCTGGTGATCTCGATTGCCAAGAAATACACCAATCGCGGCCTGCAATTCCTTGATCTTATTCAGGAAGGCAATATCGGCCTGATGAAGGCGGTGGACAAGTTCGAGTACCGCCGCGGCTACAAGTTCAGCACCTATGCCACGTGGTGGATCCGGCAGGCCATCACCCGCAGCATCGCCGATCAGGCGCGCACCATCCGCATTCCGGTGCACATGATCGAGACGATCAACAAGATCGTGCGCACCTCGCGCCAGATGCT
>CAIPHQ010000500.1 GCA_903864895.1 uncultured Rhodospirillales bacterium | reverse complement strand
CCTCACCGAATTCAACCTGCCGCTGGCACCGCAGGGCAGCGCCTACCGCCAGCGCGTCTGGGAAGCCCTGCAACGTATCCCCTATGGCGCCACCCGCACCTACGCCGAAATCGCCCTCGCCGCCGGCGGCAGCGCGCGGTCTGTCGGTGGAGCAAACGGCGCCAACCCGATCCCGATCCTGATCCCCTGCCATCGCGTGCTGGCCACCGGCGGGCTGGGCGGCTATTCCGGCGGCGAGGGGCTGGAGACCAAACGCCTGTTGCTGGCACTTGAATCCCGCGCCGCGGATGGACTACTCGCCCTTGCCGAACGGCCAAAGCCCGCCGGTACCGCTGACTGACCCGCCCACGCCCCAACACGATGGAACACCGATGACGAAAGCCATCCGCATTCACGCCCATGGCGGCCCCGAGGTGATGCATTGGGAGGACGTGCCCACGCCCGAACCCGGCCCCGGTGAGGCGCTGGTGCGGCACGCCGCCGTCGGGCTGAACTATATCGACGTGTATTTCCGCACCGGCCTCTACAAGTCGCCACTGCCCGCCACCATCGGCATGGAAGCCTCCGGCACTGTCATCGCCGTTGGTGATGGCGTCACCGCCGTCGCCCCCGGCGACCGCGTGGCCTATGCCTCGGCCCCAATAGGAGCCTACGCTACCGAGCGCACCATCGCCGCCGACCGCCTCGTGCGCCTGCCCGGCGGCATCGACTTCAACACCGGTGCCGCGATGATGCTGCAAGGCATGACCGCGCAATACCTGCTGCGCCGCACCTACCGGGTGCAGCCGGGCGACACCATCCTGGTCCATGCGGCGGCCGGCGGCGTCGGGCTGATCCTGTGCCAGTGGGCCAAACATCTGGGCGCCACCGTCATCGGCGTCGTGTCCACCCCGGACAAGGCCGATCTGGCGCGCGCCAACGGGGCCGCGCATGTGCTGGTCGGCTACGCCGATCTGCCCGCCGAGGTGAAGCGCATCACCGGCGGGGCCATGGTGCCGGTGGTCTATGACAGCGTCGGCAAGGACACGTTCATGGCCAGCATCGACTGCCTCGCCCCGCTGGGCATGATGGTCAGCTACGGCAACTCCTCCGGCCCGGTCGGGGCCATCGATGTCGGGATGCTCGCCGCCAAGGGCAGCCTGTTCCTGACCCGCCCGAGCCTGGCCACCTACACCGCCAAGCGTGCCGATCTGGAAGCCACCTGCGCCGACCTGTTCAAGGTGGTGCTCGACGGTGCCGTGACCATCCGCGTCAACCAGACCTTCCCGCTGTCCGAGGCCGCCGAGGCCCACCGGGCGCTGGAAGCGCGCCGCACCACCGGCAGCACGGTGCTGCTGCCCTAAGCCCAAAGCTCCAAGCCCAAAGCTCCAAGCCCAACGCTCCAAGCCCAACGCTCCAAGCCGGGAACCCGCACGACGCCCCGCCCCCGTACCCTGCCCCGGCCAAGCGCGCCGGGGCAGCAAAGATGAGCGCTGTCCCACCCGCCGAAGCCGCCCCGCGCATGCCGGGCAGCCCGCGGCTGACTGCGCTCATCGTCGCCTGCGCGCTGTTCATGCAGAATCTGGATGGCACGGTGATCGCCACTGCACTGCCCGCGATGGCGCGCGACTTCGGCGCGGACCCGATCCACATGAACGTGGCGCTGACCGCGTATCTGCTCAGCCTCGCGGTGTTCATCCCGGCCAGCGGCTGGACCGCCGACCGCTTCGGCGCGCGTACCGTGTTCCGTGCCGCCATTGCCATTTTCACGCTTGGCTCGGTGCTGTGCGGTCGGGCCGACTCGGTGCCGTTTCTGGTGCTGGCCCGGATATTTCAGGGCATCGGCGGCGCCATGATGGTCCCGGTCGGGCGGCTGGTGATGCTGCGCACCACGCCGAAGCACGAACTGGTCGGTGCGATGGCGTGGCTGTCCGCCCCCGCGCTGATCGGCCCGGTGATCGGCCCGCCGCTGGGCGGCCTGCTGGTCACTTACGCGTCGTGGCGCTGGATCTTCGACATCAACGTGCCAATCGGTCTGCTCGGCATCGCGCTGGTCACGCTGTATGTGCCCGAGATCAAGCAGCCGGGCGCGGCAAAACTGGATGCCATCGGGCTGGTGCTGTGCGGCCTCGCCCTGTCCGGCATCATGTTCGCGGTGGAGACCATCGGGCGCGGCGTCGTGGCACCTTGGGCCAGCTGGAGCATGGCGGCCACCGGCTGTCTGTCGGCGTTGCTCTACGCGCTGCACGCACGCCGCCACGCCGCCCCGCTGCTGGATCTGTCGCTGCTGCGGATCCCGACCTTTCTGGTCTCGGTGCTGGGCGGCTCACTGTTCCGCATCGGCGTCGGCGCCATGCCGTTCCTGCTGCCGCTGATGCTGCAACTGGGCTTCGGGCAAACGGCGCTGCGCAGCGGATTGCTCACGCTGGCCAGTTCCGCTGGTGCCATCGTCATGAAGCCTGCCACCACCTTCGCGCTGCGCCGCTTCGGCTTCCGCGACACGCTGCTGGTCAACGGCGTCCTCTCGGCGCTGTTCATCGGCATCTGCGCCGCCTTCACCCCGTCCTGGCCTGCCGTGCTGCTGTACGCGGCGCTGCTGCTGGGCGGGTTTTTCCGCTCCCTGCAATTCACCGCCTACAACACGGTGGCCTATGGCGACATCCCGCCGCACCGGATGAGCGGGGCGACCAGCCTGTACGCCACGCTGCAGCAACTCTCGCTCACGCTCGGCGTCACCACCGGGGCCGCAGTGCTGGAACTCACCATGACGCTCAGCGGTCATGCCAGCCCCGAGACGGCGGATTTTTCCGCCGCCTTTCTGGCGATCGGCCTGATTGCACTGGCCTGTGCGCCTGCCACGCTGCTGATGCCGCGCCATGCGGGCAGCGAACTCAGCGGCCATCATCCGGTCCCGGCAAAATAGCCACTGAAACATCTCGAAACGTCTCGAACCCGGCCACACCGCCCGCTAGGCTGTCCGCATGATCTCCCTCTCCGCCGCCCCCGCCACCCTGCCCGAAGGCCAGCGCGTCTATGCCATTGGCGACATCCATGGCTGCGACGGCAAACTGGCCGCGCTGCACGCACTCATCGCGGCCGACCTGGCAGAACGCCCGATTGCCGAAGCCACGCTGATCCATCTCGGCGACTATATCGACCGGGGCGACGCCAGCGCCGCCGTGCTCGACCGTCTGCTCGCAGCCCCTCCGGCGCCCGGGCTCGCGGCCGTGCATCTGATGGGCAATCACGAGGAGATGATGCTGTCGGCGCTGGATAGCGGTGACCGCGATGCGGTGTTGCATTGGCTGTCCAATGGCGGATCGGACACGCTGGCCAGTTGGGGTGTGCCACGCCGCACCGAGCCGCAGAACTGGCCTAGCTACATCCCCGCCGCGCATATCGCCTTGCTGCGCGGCCTGACGCTGACCCACCGTCTCGGCGGCTACCTGTTCGTGCATGCCGGGCTGCATCCGGCCAAGGCTCTGGACGCGCAAACCCGCGCCGATCTGCTGTGGATCCGCGAGCCGTTCCTGTCCTTCAAGGGCGAACTGCCCGCCGTGGTGGTGCACGGCCACACGCCGGGCCGCGACGTGGTCCGCCGCGTCAACCGGATCGGCGTGGATACCGGGGCGGTGATGGGCGGCATGTTGAGTTGCGTGGTGCTGGAAGAAGACCGGATCGGCGTGCTTCGCGCCTGATTCGGCCACCGCGTTTGATCTATGTTCTTGTCACCGGGGTGCCGCTTCTCTAGGGCGTAACAGTATGCAGTCCACTGACAGCACCACCCCGGCCGCCTCCGCACCCGACGGCGCTCATGCGCCCGCCGGTGGCGACCCCGTGCTGATCGCCGCAGTGCGCCGCCTGTCACGGGCCAGCGTGCTGGTGGTGGGCGACGCGATGCTCGACCGCTATGTCTACGGCGAGGTCGAGCGCGTCAGCCCGGAAGCGCCGGTACCGGTGCTGGGCGTCCAGCGCGAACTGGCCATGCCGGGCGGGGCGGGCAACGTGGTGCGCAACCTCGGCGCGCTGAATGCCGCCGTCGCCTTCGTCTCGGTGGTCGGTGACGATCAGGCCGGCTCGGACCTGACCGGTCTGATCGGCGGTCAGCCGGGCGTGGAGCCATGGCTGCTGGTGCAGGGCGGGCGCACCACCACCACGAAAACCCGTCTGGTGGCACAGGGCCAGCAATTGCTGCGGGTGGACCGCGAGGATACTTCGCCCATCCATCCCAAACTCGCCGACCGCCTGCTGCGCATCGCCCGCGACGCCATGGCCGCCACCTCGGTCACCATCCTGTCCGATTACCGCAAGGGCCTGATGTCCGGCGATATCGGGGCCAGGCTGGTCGCCGCCGCACGGCAATCCGGCCGTCCGGTGATTGTCGATATTCATGGCGACGACTTCGCCGGCTATGCCGGGGCCGACGTGGTGGTCACCGCGCGGCGCGTGCTGGCCGATGCCACCGGCATGCCCACCGATGGTGAGGACTCCGCCGCCGCCGCCGCCACCGTGCTGCGGGAACGGCACAGCTTCGGGGCCGTGCTGGTCAACCGCGCCGAAGATGGCATGACGCTGGTCCATGCCGGGGGCACCCAGCATTTCCGCCTGCAGGTGGTCGAGTCACTCGATGTGTCCGGCGCCGGAGATTCAGGTGTGGCCGCACTCGGGGCCGCGCTCGCGGCCGGCGTAAAGCTGCCACAGGCTGCCTTGCTGGCCAGCATGGCCGCCGGGATCGCCATGGGCCGCATGGGCACTGCCGTGGTGCGCGAGCAGGATTTGCTCGATGCGCTGGCCCCGGACAGCGACGCCCAGCGCAAGGTGGCCGGCCGCGATGTGGCCGCCGGGCAAGTGGAACGCTGGCGGCGGCGGGGCTGGCGCACCGGGTTCACCTATGGCGTGTTCGACGCGCTGCGGCCCGGCCATATCCACATGCTGCAACAGGCCCGCGCCAGTTGCGACCGGCTGGTCGTGGCGGTGGTGGCCGATTCGCAGGCCGAACCGCGGGCTGACGGCCAGCCAGTGCAACCACAATCCGCCCGCGCGGCCCGTCTGGCCTCGTTGCCGGGTGTGGATGTGGTGATCATCGCTGACGACGACGGCCCGATCCCGCTACTGCGCCTGCTGCGCCCCGATGTGCTGATCACCGGCGGTGATGCGGCTGCCCGCGACGGCGTGGAAGCGGATCTGTTGCGCCAGTGGGGCGGACGGATGGTGCGCGCCGAGCGGCTGCCGGAACCGGCGTAGCCCGGTTACTCCACGCGCAGCGCCGCCCGCAGATCGGCGACCCCGCCGGGGTCTTCCAGTGCGGCCAGCCGAAGTGCTGCAATCTGGG
>CAIPHQ010000499.1 GCA_903864895.1 uncultured Rhodospirillales bacterium | reverse complement strand
GCTGGAAATCCAGCGCGGGGCACGGCTGTTCTATCCGCCCGAAATTCTCGGCGCGCATGTCTCTGGCTCCCCCAATCACCAGACGCACCGCAGGCACAGCCTGACCTTTCGCGCGGTGGTGGCGCTGGCCTATCACTTCGGTATCGAGATGGACCCGCGCACGCTGGACGCCGAGGAGTTTGCGGCACTCAAGGGCTGGGTCGCCCTGCACAAACGGCTGCGCCCGGTGCTGCACGAGGCGGACGGCCAATTCCATCTGGACCCCATTGATGGCCGCTATGTCTGGGGTTCGGCGACGCCCGACGTGATTGTGCTGTGCATCGCGCAGGGCCCCACGATGCTGGCCGAACAGCCGCCGCCGCTGCGCCTGCCCGCGACGCTGGTGGCAGACGGGCACTGGCGCATTGCCGGATGCTTCCCGGAAGCGCCGGATTTCGTGCGTGTGTCTGACAGCCAACAGAAGTTGCAGCGCGGCGGCACGCGGTTTCCGGCCGCCACACTCACCGCCGCCGGATTGCGGCTTCCCATGCTGCGCCCGCAAAGCGGCGTGGTTCTGGAACTTCATCGCATCGCAGGGGATTGAGCATGGCGAGCGTGAGTCTGCGCAACGTCCGCAAGGCGTTCGGCGCTGTCAGCATCATCAAGGGCGTGGACCTAGAGGTGGCAGATGGCGAATTCTGCGTGTTTGTCGGCCCCTCCGGCTGCGGCAAATCCACGCTGCTGCGCATGATTGCCGGGTTGGAAGCGATATCGGCGGGCGAACTGAAGATTGCCGGGCGGGACATGACCAAGGTGGCCAGTGCGGATCGAGGCGTGGCCATGGTGTTCCAGTCCTATGCGCTGTACCCGCACATGACCGTGCGCGACAATATTGGCTTCGGGCTGCGCATGACCGGACACCCGAAGGCGGACATCGAACGGCGGACGAACATTGCCGCCGACATGCTGCAACTCGGCGCGATGATGGACCGCAGGCCCTCGCAACTCTCCGGCGGGCAGCGGCAGCGTGTGGCCATCGGGCGGGCCATCGTGCGCGAACCGGGCGTGTTCCTGTTTGACGAACCGCTGTCCAACCTCGATGCGGCGCTGCGCGTACAGATGCGCATCGAGATCGGCAAGCTGCATCAAAACCTGAAAGCCACAATGATTTACGTGACGCATGATCAGGTGGAGGCCATGACGATGGCCGACAAGATCGTGGTGCTGCATTCCGGCGTGATTGAACAAGTTGGCTCGCCGTTGGAACTCTACCACCGGCCGCGCAACATGTTTGTCGCCGGGTTCATCGGCTCACCGAAGATGAATTTCCTGTCCGGCACCGTGGCCGGCGCCGATGCCGCGTCGATTGTGCTGGCGCTGCCGGGCAATGCGCGCCTTGTGCTGCCGTCGCAGGGTGCACGGGCATCCAAAGGCCAAAAGATCACGCTTGGCATCCGCCCCGAGCATGTGCGCGTGCAGGCGGGCGGCGAGGGCAGCGTGGACGGCACGGTACGGCTGGCCGAATATCTGGGCTCGGAGACGATGTTCTACCTGTCACTGACCGATGGCAGCGACCTGTCGGTGAAGGCAGACGGATTTGCCCGCGCTGCCGCAGGCTCGGCCATGACGTGTCAATTGCCGGCCGATGCCTGCCACCTGTTCAACGAAGCCGGGGAAACCATGCTCAACGCGACGCTGGATCGCTGATGCTCGGCGTCTGCTATTATCCGGAACACTGGCCGGAAGCCTGGTGGGCCGAAGATGCACGGCGGATGCGCGAACTCGGCATCACCTTCGTGCGGATCGGTGAATTCGCGTGGTCGCGGATGGTACCGTCGCGCGGGCAGTACGACTGGGGCTGGCTGGACCGCGCCATGGACACGCTGGCGGCCGCCGGGCTGAAGATCGTGCTCGGCACACCCACCGCCACCCCGCCGAAATGGCTGATGGATGAGCACCCGGAGATCGCGCCTTACGATGCCGATGGCCGCGTGCGCGGCTTCGGCTCCCGCCGCCATTACAGCTTTTCCTCGGCGATCTACCGGCAGGAATCGGCCCGCATCGTGCAGGCCATGGCACAGCGCTACGGCACCCATCCGGGGCTGGCGGGCTGGCAGACGGACAACGAATACGGCTGCCATGACACCGTGCTGTCCTGGGGCGAGGTTGACCTGCAGGCGTTCCGGGGTTGGCTGCGGGAGCGGTATCAGTCGCCGGACCAACTGAATGAAGCCTGGGGGGCGGCGTTCTGGTCGATGGAGGTCACCAGCTTTGACCAGGTGGCGCTGCCAACGCTGACTGTCACCGAACCCAACCCGGCGGCTCGCCTGGATTTCTGGCGCTTCCAGTCCAGCCAGGTGGCCAGTTACAACCGCATGCAGTGCGAAATCATCCGCCAGCATTCGCCCGGCCGCTGGATCACGCATAACTTCATGGGGTTTTTCAACGAGTTCGACCACTGGGCGCTCAGCCCCGACCTCGATTTCGCATCGTGGGATTCCTACCCGATCGGTTTTGTCGAACGGTTTCCGTTCAGCGAGGCAGAGCGGGTGGCGTGGCATGATACCTCCCACCCCGACATCGCCCCGTTCCACCACGACCTGTATCGCGGCGTTGGGCGTGGCCGGTTCTGGGTGATGGAGCAACAGCCCGGCCCGGTGAACTGGGCGCCATGGAACCCGGTGCCCGCGCGCGGCATGGTGCGGCTGTGGACGTTCGAGGCGCTGGCGCATGGCGCGGAGACGGTGAGTTACTTCCGCTGGCGGCAGGCCCCGTTCGCGCAGGAACAGATGCACGCGGGCCTCAACCTGCCGAACCTGCAGGAACTCTCGGCGGGCGGGCGAGAGGTGGCGGTGGCCGCACGTGAACTTGCCGGTCTGGGCAGACTGCCGGAGTCAGAGCAGGCGCCGGTGGCGATTGTGTATGACTACGAAGCGCACTGGATTGCCGCAATCCAGCCGCAGGGGGCGGATTTCCGCTATTACGAACTGGCGTTCCGCTGGTACGAGGCCATCCGGCGGCTGGGGCTGGACGTGGATTTCGTGGCCCCCGGCGATTCGCTGGCCGGCTACCGGCTGGTGCTGGTGCCATCGCTGCCCATCGTGTCAGACGCCGCCGAGCAGGCGTTTGCGGCGGCCCCCGGCGTCGTGGCATTCGGGCCGCGCAGCGGGTCAAAAACCCGGCATTTCGCCATCCCGGACGGTCTGCCGCCCGGCCCGCTGCGCCGGTTGCTGGACTGCCGCGTGCTCGAAGTCGCATCACTGCGCCCCGGCGTCCGCCAGGCGCTGTCCGGTGCCATCACCGGCCATGCGGAGCGGTGGCGCGAGTACATGGAAACCGGTGGCGAAGTGCTGGCGCGCTTTGATGACGACGGCGGCGCGGCGCTGATCGCCAATGGCCACTTCCACTATCTGGCCTGCTGGCCCGATGGCGCAGCGCTGACGGGTCTTGTGGCCCTGCTGGCCCGCAAGGCTGGTCTGGGCGTGACGTCGCTGCCGGAGGCGGTGCGGATGCGCCGGCGCGGCGGGCTTTCCTTTGTGTTCAACTACGGTACCACCGCGTGGTGTGCGCCGTTCTCGGCGCCGCCGGTTATGGGCAGTCCGGACGTACCGGCACGGGGGTTGTCGGTCTGGCGAAGCTGATTGGGCAGTTCAATTGCCTACCGCCGTTTTTCGGCACGGATGGCGGCAGCCATCTTCTCCCCGATCATGATGGTGGTGAGGTTGGTATTCGCCTTGCAGTCGAGCGGCATGACTGACGCATCAACCACGCGCAGACCATCGATGCCGCGCACACGGCAATCCGGTTCCACCACGCTGCGCCCATCTGCAACATCGGCCAGACCCATGCAGCATCCACCCGCACCATGCTGGGAATCCGAACAGTCGGTGTAGAGCCACTCATCGACCTCGCCGTCGCTCATGGCGAACAGGTCGTCCAGCGGACGGCCGGTGTTGCCCAATTGGACCGCGCGGCAGATCGACTGCACCGAAGGCGTGCGGGCAATGGCACCCAGCCGCCGCGCGCCGTCGCGCAGCCGGGCAAGGTCGAGCGGATCGCTCAGCATGTTTTCGTCAATGTCCGGCTGCACCAGCGGGTCGGGCGAGGTGATGCGAATCTCGCCGCGGCTGCGCGCTTCGAACAGCATGGCGTGCAACCCCGCCTCCCCGAATTGCGCCATGTCCTGCTGCACGCCGACGCCGCCATGATTCATCGACACCAGCAGCATGTCCCGCCCGGCAGCACCGGGAAAGCCGGAGCTGTATTTGACGCAGCAATTGGTATGGCGCGCGCTTGCGTCGGTCGCCCGCAGTTCCGGCCTCAGCTTGAGTTCCAGGCGGATGAACGGGTGATCAAAGAATCCACGCCCGGCCGGCAGATCCGCCAGCACCGGAATGCCGAGCTTGGTCAGCCACGCCGCCGGGCCGATGCCGGAGCGCTGCAGAATGGCCGGGCTGTGGATCGCACCGGCTGACAAGATCACTTCGGCGGCGCGAAATTCCTGCCGTCCGCCCGGCAGAAGCACGTCCACGCCAACCGCACGGCGGCCTTCGACCAGCACCTTGTCCACCACGGCACCGCCAACGATGGTAAGGTTTGCCCGCCCGCGCGCCGGTTCCAGATAGGCGTCGTTGGTGGAAACACGGCGGAAATTCTGCGAGTTGATCGCATAGGCACAGACACCATCGGCGTCCGGCGCGTTCAGGTCGTCGCACCACGGGTAGCCCAGCCCCATTGCGCCGTCGCGCAATGCCCGGTCCACCGGGCCCCACGTGTCCAGCGGTGCCCGGTAGATCGGAATCGGCCCCGCCGCGCCGTGATACGCTGCTGCGCCTGCGACGTCATCGGCCTCCAGCCGGTTGAAATAGGGCAGTACATCACGGCCCGACCAGCCTTCGCAGCCAATTTCCCCCCATTCGTCGAAGGCATCCAGCACACCCCGAATGGCGATCTGCCCATTGACCGCGGTGCTGCCGCCAACCCCTTTGCCGCGCCAGTAAATGCGTGGCTGCTGGCGCGCGGTGCGGCGGGCCATCAGGTCCGGATACATGTAGCGGGCCTGAAACTCGGCCGGCAGCAGCAGATTGAACGGATTGGGGCTGACCATTTCCGGCGGCTGCTCGGCGCTGCGGTAGTCTGGTCCCGCCTCCAGCAGCAACACCCGGCGGCCAGCGTCCTCGCTCAGCCGGGCGGCGAGCACGGCACCGGCCGCGCCGGCGCCCACG
>CAIPHQ010000498.1 GCA_903864895.1 uncultured Rhodospirillales bacterium | reverse complement strand
CGGGCGCGGTGGCACTGCTGGATGCGGCGCTGGCGGCGCATCCGGGGCAGGCGGAGTTGCGCTACAACCGGGCGCTGGCGCTGTTCCTGCTGGGGCGCTGGGCGGAGGCATGGGCGGACTACGAGTCGCGCTGGCAGGCGCGCGGCTTTCCGTCGCCGTACCGGGATTTTGGTCTGCCACGCTGGGATGGCCGGGCCATACCTTGTGCGACGCTGCTGCTGCACTGGGAGCAGGGGCTGGGCGACACCATGCAATTCGCCCGCTACGTGGCCCGTGCCCGTGCGCGCGCCGGGCGGGTGGTGCTGCTGGTTCAGCGCCCGTTGCAAACATTGCTGCACGGCACTGCGGATATGGTGATCACCGATGGTGACACGGCGCCGCGCGCGGATGCTCAGGCCCCCTTGCTCAGCCTGCCGCATCTGCTGGGCGGCCCGGTCCCGCCGCCGCTGCGCCTGCGTGCCGCCGCCCCGCCGCGCGGCGATGGGCGGATGCGCGTGGGACTGGTGTGGGCTGGCAACCCCGGCCACACCAACGACCGGAACCGGTCGCTGCCACCCGGCGCGCTGGACCCGGTTCTGCGGCTTCCCGGAATCGATTTTGTCAACCTGCAACTCGGCCCGCGCCGCGCCGAGGTGGCGGGGGCGGCGTTCGCCCCGCAGGACATGGCCGGGACGGCGGTGCATGTGGCCGGGCTTGATGTGCTGGTGGCCGTCGATACGTCGCTGGCACATCTGGCCGGGTCGCTGGGCGTGCCGGTGTGGCTGCTGCTGCCGCACGCGCCGGACTGGCGCTGGGGTCTGCGGGGCGCAGAAACCCCGTGGTACCCGTCCATGCGCCTGTTCCGGCAATCCGCGCCGGGTGACTGGGTCACGCCGGTGGCCGCCATCGCCGCCTGCCTGAGGCGCTTAACCGCCCGCTAAGCCTTCCCTTGCATTTTGCAAGCCACGAGCCCGGCGCAGGCACTGCGCCGCAGTGGCCCAACACGGGAAGGCACGCGCATGACGGTCGTCATCAAACTCGGCAACGGCAACAACGAGATCACGCTCAGCTATTTCGATACGCTGACCAGCGGTTCGGGCAATGACACGGTGGTGCTGTCCGGCACGGTGAGCGGGTCGGTGATCGACCTTGGCGGCGGCAGCGACAGCCTGACGCTGGCCGACGGCGGCAACACCATCACGGTTTCCAGCGCCGAGACACTGACCGGCGGGTCGGGGGCCGACGTGGTCACGCTGGGGGCCGCGCAAAGCGGCGGCGTGATTGACCTTGGCGTGGGCACGGATGTGCTGACGCTGGCCAACGGCAACAACACGCTGACCGTGGGCAACACCGAAACCATCACCGGCGGCACCGGCAACGACGCCATCACGCTGTCCACGGTGGCCAACGGCACCAGCATCGCGCTCGGTGCGGGCAATAATAGCCTGACGCTGGCCAACGCCATCAACGTGCTGACGCTGGACAATAATCTGGTGGCCGTCACCGGCGGCACCGCGTCAGACAGCATCACCTTCTCGGCGGTGGTATCCGGCATCAGTGTCAATCTGGGCGCGGGCACCGACAGCCTGACATTGTTCGACGGCGCCAACGTGCTGACCGTGGCGAACACCGAGACCATCACCGGCGGCACCGCCAATGACACGGTGACACTCGGGGCAGCGCAGAGCGGCGGCACCATCGACCTTGGCACCGGCACGGACAGTCTGGCGCTGGCAAGTGGTGCCAACGCGCTGACGGTCAGCAATGTCGAGACGCTGACCGGCGGCACCGGCAATGACGCGATCACGCTGGGGGCGGCGATCAGCGGCGCGGTGATTGACCTTGGCAGCGGCAGCGACAGCCTGAAACTGGCCAATGGCGGCAACACCGTCACGGTCACCGGCACCGAGACCATCACCGGCGGCACCGGGCCGGATTTGATCACGCTGGGCGCGGCGCTGTCCGGCGGCACCATCAACTTCATCAGCGGCACCGATGTGCTGACACTGGCCAACGGGGCCAACACCGTCACGGTGGCCAATGCGTCCACCATCACCGGCGGCACCGGCGGTGATGCGGTCACGCTGAGCACGGCAGCCAGCGGTGTGTCCGTCACGCTCGGCGCGGGCACTGACAGCCTGACACTGGCCAATCTGGCCAACACGCTGACATTGGGCAACGACATCGAGACCATCACCGGCGGCACCGGGGCCGATACCATCACCGTCTCGGCGGCCATCTCCGGCGTGTCGGTCAATCTGGGCGCAGGTGCGGACAGCCTGACCTTGGCCAACGGTGCCAACACCTTCACTGTCAGCAACACCGAAACCGTCACCGGCGGCACCGGCGCGGACAAGGCCACACTTGGCGCGGCACAAAGCGGCGGCACCGTGGATCTGGGCGCGGGCACCGACACGCTGCTGCTGGCGAGCGGGGCCAACACGCTGACGGTCAGCAACGTGGAAACGCTGACCGGCGGCACCGGCAACGACGCCATCACGCTGGGGGCTGCGATCAGTGGCGCGGTGATCGACCTTGGCATCGGCACCGACAGCCTGAAACTGGCCAATGGCGGCAACACCGTCACCGTGTCCAACACCGAGACGATTTTGGGCGGCACCGGGCCGGATCTGGTGACACTGGGCAGCGCCTTGTCCGGCGGCAGCGTGATCTTCGGCGGCGGCACCGACGTGCTGACCTTCGCCAATGCCATCAACACCGTCACCGTGGCAGGCGCTTCCACCATCACCGGCGGCACCGGCGCCGATACCGTGGTGCTGACCACGGCGGCCAGCGGCATGTCCATCACGCTCGGCGCGGGCAATGACAGCCTGACACTGGCCAGTCTGGCCAACACGCTGACGCTGGGCAACGACATCGAGACCATCACCGGCGGCAGCGGCAACGATGCCATCACCTTCGGCGCGGCGGTCTCGGCAGTCACAGTCAGTCTGGGCAGCGGCACGGACAGCCTGACGCTGTTCAACGGCACCAACACGCTGAACGTGAGCAGCGCCGAGACACTGACCGGCGCGGCGGGTGCGGATACGGTCACGCTGGGGGCCGCACAAAGCGGCGGCACGATTGATCTGGCGGCTGGCACCGACGTGCTGAAACTGGCCGCCGGGGCCAATACACTCACTGTCAGCAACGTGGAAACGCTGACCGGCGGCAACGCGGCAGACGCGATCACGCTGGGTGCGGTGATCAGCGGTGCGTCCATCGACCTTGGCAGCGGCACCGACAGCCTGAAACTGGCCGATGGCGCCAACACCATCACCGTGTCGAACACCGAAACCCTGACCGGCGGCACGGGTGCCGACGCCGTGACGCTGCTGACGCCGATCAGTGGCGGAAATATCGATCTGGGGGCCGGGGCGGATGTGCTGACGCTGGCCAACGGGGCCAACAGCCTGTCGGTGGGCAATGTCGAGACGCTGACCGGCGGCACCGGCAATGACAGCGTGACACTGACCAGCCTGGTCTCGGGTGCTACCATCACGCTGGGGGCGGGCACCGACAACCTGACGCTGGCGGGCGGGTTGAACACGCTGACGCTGGGCAACGATGTCGAGACCATCGCCGGCGGCACCGGCAACGACCTGATCAGCTTTTCGGCGGTGGTGTCCGGCGTGTCGGTGTCACTGGCTGGCGGCAACGACACACTCACGCTGTTCGACGGCACCAACGTGCTGACCGCCACGGCCATCGAGACCATCACCGGCGGCACCGGCAACGATACCGTGACGCTGGGTGCCGCGCAGAGCGGCGGCAATATTGATCTGGGCACCGGCACCGACGTGCTGAAACTGGCCAGCGGGGCGAACACGCTGACCGTGAGCAACACCGAGACCATCACCGGCGGCACCGGCAATGACAGCATCACGCTGGGGGCGGCGATCAGCGGCGCGGTGATTGACCTTGGCAGCGGCACCGACGTGCTGAAACTGGCTGATGGCGGCAACACCATCACCGCGTCCAACGCCGAGACCATCACCGGCGGATCGGGCGCAGACGTGGTCACGCTGGGGGTCGCGGCCAGCGGTGTCAGCATCGACCTTGGTGCGGGCAGCGATGTGCTGACACTGGCCAACGCCACCAACAGCGTGACGGTGGGCAACACCGAGACCATCACCGGCGGCACCGGCAACGATACCATCACGCTGACCACCGCCGTGTCCGGCGCGTCGGTCACGCTGGGCGCCGGGACGGATGCGCTGACCCTGGCCGGGGCGGCCAACACGCTGACGCTGGGCAATGACATCGAGACCATCACCGGTGGCAGCGGCAATGACGCCATCAGTTTCTCGGCGGTGGTGTCCGGCATTTCAGTGTTGCTGGGCAGCGGTACCGACAGCCTGACCCTGTTCGACGGCACCAACGTGCTGAGCGCCAGCGGCATCGAGACCATCACCGGCGGCACCGGTGCCGATACCGTCACACTGTCTGCCGCGCAGACCAGCGGTACCATCGACCTTGGCACCGGCACCGATGTGCTGACCCTGTCCAGCGCCGGGGCCAATACCATCACCGTCAGCAACACCGAGACACTGACGGGTGGCACTGTGGCGGATGCCATCACGCTCGGCGCGGTGATCTCGGGTGCCAGTATCGACCTTGCCGCCGGGGCGGACAGCCTGAAACTGGCCGACGGGGCCAACACCGTGACCGTTGGCAGTACGGAGACCATCACCGGCGGCACCGGCAACGACACGGTGACGCTCAGCACCGGCATCACCGGCGGCACCATCAACCTTGGCGCGGGCGTGGACGTGCTGACGCTGGCCAACTTCATCAACAGCGCCAGCGTCGGCAATGCCGAGACGATCACCGGCGGCACGGCGGCGGACAGCATCACGCTGACCTCGGTGGTGTCCGGCGCGTCGATCACGCTGGGCGCAGGCAGCGACAGCCTGACATTGGCCAACGGCATCAACACGCTGACGCTGGGCAATGACATCGAGACCATCACCGGCGGCACCGGGGCCGATGCCATCAGCTTCTCGGCCGTGGTCTCAGGCGTTTCCGTGGTGCTGGGCAGCGGCAGCGACAGCCTGACATTGTTCGACGGCACCAACGTGCTGAGCGCCAGCGGCATCGAGACCCTCACCGGCGGCACCGGCGCGGATACGGTAACGCTGACGGCGGCGCAGAGCGGCGGCACCATCGACCTTGGCACCGGGACCGACATCCTGACACTGGCCAACGGTGTGAACGCGATGACGGTGAGCAACACCGAGACGCTGACCGGCGGCACCGGCAATGACACGATCACGCTGGGGGCGGTGATCTCGGGCGCGGTGATCAATCTGGGGGCCGGCACCAACGTGCTGACGCTGGCGGCGGGGGCCAACACCGTCACCGTGTCCAACACGCAGACCATCACCGGCAGCACCGGGCCGGATACCGTCACACTCGGGCTGCCGCTGTCGGGCGGGGTGATCAACTTCGGTGCTGGCAGCAACAGCATTCTGACGCTGGCCAACGGCATCAACGCGCTGAGCATCGGCAACGCCGCCACCATCACCGGCGGCACCGGCAATGATGCCATCACGCTGACCTCGGTGGTGTCCGGCGCGTCCGTCACGCTGGGCGCAGGCGCGGACAGCCTGACGCTGGCCAATGGCGCCAACACGCTGACGCTGGGCAATGACATCGAGACCATCACCGGCGGCACCGGGGTGGACAGCCTTACCTTCTCGGCGGCGGTCTCGGGCGTGTCGGTCAATCTGGGGTCGGGCAGCGATGCGCTGACGCTGGGCGGGGCGTCCAACACGCTGAACGCCAGCAACATCGAGACCATCACCGGTGGCACCGGCGCGGATGTGGTGACCCTGACGGCGGCGCAGACGTCCGGCACCATCGATCTGGGCAGCGGCAGCGACGTGCTGACGCTGTCCGGCGCGGGGGCGAACACGCTGACGGTGTCCAACACCGAAACGCTGTTCGGCGGGTCGGCGGCGGATACGATCACGCTGGGGGCGGCCATCAGCGGTGCCACGGTGGACTTGGGCGCGGGCACCGACAAGCTCACACTGGGCAGTGGCGCGACCACGATCAGCGTGAACAATGCCGAGACGGTGTTTCTGGGCAGCGGCACCGATGTGCTGACGCTGACCGGATCGGTGGCGGCCACGGTGGTGGGCGGCACCGGGGCGGCTTCGATCACCGGCAATACCGGAGCGGATGTGTTCGTGCTGGACCAGACCGCACCGGGCAATCTGGCAACATTGCTGAATTTCAGCAGCACCGCCGGGCAGATGATCGGGCTGGACGCGGCGGGGGGCACGTTCGGGCGCAATGTGTTCGACATCAGCGGCACGCTGACGCTGAACACCAACATCAAGTCCGTGGCCGACAACCCCACGCTGCTGGCCACAGTGCTGCCCACCGGTGGGCATGGCGGCCTGCTGTATGAGGCGGATACCGGCGGGCTGTATTATGCCTCCAACGGCGACTTCACTGGCGGCGGCACGCAGATTGCGCTGGTGACGACCAATGGGGTGACACCGTGGACGTTCGGGCTGTCACATTTCAGCCTGGTGTAGCGCGCTCGGCCTTGCGGTCCTGCCAGGTGCCCAGCGGCAGCAGCAGTTGCGGCACCAGACGGGCGAGTGAAGCGAAGCGGATTGGGTGCGGCGGCGCGACCGGCAACGGCAGCGCCGCCGCATCGCCGTGTTGCAGGTAGGCCGAAAGCACCGGGCCGAGCACGGTGTTCATCACGATGCCGCGCCCGTTGCAGGCGGTGGCGGCGAGCCAGCCCGGTGCCGGTTGCATCAGGCGCGGCAGGAAATCCCCGGTCAGGGCCGCCGCACCGCGCCAAGCATACTCGAACGTGACACGGCCGAGGGCGGGGAACACGTCCTGCAAGCGGGCGGCGAGTTTGCCGGGCAGGCGGGTCATCGCGCCCGTGTGCAGCGCCGCCATGCCGCCGGTGACAAGGCGGCCCTGCGCGGTCCAGCGGCAGGCCAGCAGATTGTTGCGTGTGTCGGAAAACGCCTCGTTGCCCGGCAGCATGGCGCGGCGCGCGGCTGCGGGCAGTACCGGGGTGGCGAGTTGATAGACCAGCAATGGCACCGCGCTGTTGCGCACGGCGGCATCCGGCAGGCCGGGGGGCGAAAGGTTGGTGCATTGCAGCACTTGTGCTGCGGTCAGGCGGCCTTGGGCAGTGTGCAGCACCCAGCCTTGCGGCGTGCGTTCAGCGTGGGTGACGCCGCTGGATTCATGCAGCACCGCCCCCGCCGCCACCGCCGCGCGGGCCAGTCCGCGCGTGTAGGCCAGCGGGTCCAGGTGCCCGCCGGAGGGATCGAACAGCGCGCCGTGAAAACGGTTGCTGCCCATGCGGGCACGGGTCTCGGCGGCGTCGAGCCAGATGCAGCGCGCGCCCGCCGAGCGCCACAAATCGACGCGGGCGGCCACGCGCGGGGCCAGTACGGCGGCGTGCGCGGGTTGCAGCCAGCCGGATTGCACCGCGTCGCAGGCGATGCCGTGGGTGCGGATCAGGCCGAACACCGCATCGGCCCCGGTGCCCAGCAGGGCCAGCAAGCGGTTGCCGCGGTCTTCCCCATAGGCTGCAAGCACCTGCGGCGGGCCGATGCGCGGCAGGCTTGGCACCACCAAACCGCCATTGCGGCCCGAGGCCCCCGCCCCCACCGTTGCGGCTTCCAGCACCACCACCCGCACGCCGGATTGCGCCAGCGCCAGCGCGGTGGACAGGCCCAGAATCCCGGCCCCGATGACCGCCACATCCGCCACCGCAGCGCCCATCAGCGGCGCGGACGGCGGCAGCGGTGGCGCGGTGTGGAACCACAGCGCGCGGGACAGCGAGTCCGGCGGGAGAGCCATGTGCGGGCCCCCGCCTGCGTCTTACTTCCCGGCAATCGTTGCCTTGATCTTGTCCACGTCGGCGGTGGTCAACTGGCCCTTGGTGACGATCTTGCCGTCCTCGATCGCCCATTCGCGGAACTGGCCGGTGATGTCGCCGTACTGGTCGAAGCTGATCGGGCCGATCACGCCGACATAGCGGATCGGCTTGCCCGCCTTCAGCAGATCCAGCGCCTTCTTGAACTCACCGGCATAGACCACTTCACCCTTCGGGTCGGTGACCTTGTAGATGCCGTCACGGATCGCAGCAGAGGTGGCAGCGCCGCCGGCCGCGACCGCGAGGCCCACGATGGCGCCCGCGTCATACGCCTGCACGGCGGCGGGTGAGCCGGGGTCGAGGTTGCTGAACGCCTTGTAGTTGGCGTTGAAATACGCGGTGCTTGGCCCGTCTTCGGTGCCCGAGGAGGTGCCATAGGCTTCATTGAGGTATTTGGCACCGACCGCGTCGATGAAGTCCGCGCTGTTCATGCCGTCGGTCAGCAGGAACTTGCGCGGCCCGCCCTTGGAAATCCACGCGCGCGCAATGGTGGCACCGTCGATGGGATAGCTCATCAGATACAGCGCGTCCGGGCTGCCTTCCATCGCCGAGGTGACTTCGGCGTCGTAGTTGGCGCTTTTTTCGTTGTAGCGCGTGGTGGAGGTGACGGTGCCGCCGAGCGCCTTGTAGGCGGCGGTGAACTCGCGCGCCATGTTCACGCCGAAATCGTTGTTGACGTGAATGATGGCGACTTTCTTCAGGCCGAGATCCACCGCGTAGCGCGCCGCGGCGACACTTTGCAGCGCGTCGGACGTGATGGTGCGGAAGAACATGCCGTTGGTCTTGCCTTCCATGCCCAGCGTGGTCAGCGTGGGCGAGGACGAGGCGGGCGAGACCTGCACCACATGCGCGGGCGCGGTGACGGCGGTCAGCATCGGGATCGACACGGACGAGATGATGCCGCCGATGATGGCGGGCACATGGGTGATTTCCACGAGTTGCTTGGCGCCATCAACGGCCACCGTGCCCTGGCTTTGCGCGTCACGGGTTTCGGTGACCAGCTTGCAGCCGAGCACGCCGCCGGCTGCGTTGATGTCACGGAACGCCATTTCCACCGACTTCGCACCGGCTTGCCCATACGGACCCGCCGGGCCGGTGAGCGACATCACCACGCCGATGGTGGTGGTGCAGTCGGCCAGCGCCGGTTGTGTGGCACCGGCGGCCAGCAATGCCGCGAGCGCAGTACCGGCCAGCATGTGTTTGGTCATGGTTCGAATCCCCTGAGTTAGCTGTTGCCAAGATTGTATTTCATGATGCGCCCGTGCCGCCCGGCCCGGTCGCGCTCAAGCGTATAGACGTCGCCGTCCAGCGGTGTGCGCTGCGCCAGCACCGCGCCGATCTGCGCGTGGTCCGCCGGTGTCAGCGCAATGCCGCAGAGCCGCACATGGTCAGCCAGATGCGCGCGGTTGCGCACACCCACGATGGCGGCGGCGGCATGCGGAAAATCCAGCACGCAGCGGCTGGCAATGGCACCGATGCCGGTGCCATGGCGTGCGGCCACATCGGCCAAGGCGCGCAGCAGGGCCTGAAACCAGTCCCAGCCGCCCGCATCGTCGATGATGAGTTTGTATTTCACCAGCGAGCGGTTTTCGAACAGCTCGGCAGGTTCGGCTGCCCCCAGCCAGCGCTCACTGAAAAACCCGCCGGCCAGCGTGCCGTAGCACAGCAGTTTCAGGCCGTATTGCGCGCAAAGTGCCGCCATTCCGCGCGACGGGCGGTCATCCAGCAGCGAATACTGCACCTGCAGGCTGGCGAGTTTCACGCCAGCGTCCAGCATCGCCTGTGTGTGGGCGGTGTCGAAATTGGTGCCGCCGACCAGATCAATCCGGCCTTCGGTCTGCAAATCCCGCAGCCACAGCGCGGTTTCCAGCCAGCGCGGCTGCGCGTAGTCCCACCAGTGGAACTGCACGAGGTCGATGCGCTGCTGCGCCAGCCTCGCGGCGGAGCGCGCGATGATGCCGTCCACATGCGCCTTGGTGATGTGCGGCAGCACGTCCAGATCGGGCACGAATTTGGTGTGCACCTTCAGCCGCGCGCTGGCCTCGGCGGGCAGGGTGCGGCGGAATGCGCCGATCAGGTCCTCGACGCCGGTGTAGATGTCCGCACAGTCGAACGTGGTCAGCCCTGCGTCCACATAGGCCGCCATATCGGCAATTGCGGCTGCGTGTTCGATGCTGCCGTGGCCGCCCGCGAGTTGCCAGCCGCCCTTGATCAGGCGGGCGATGCGGTAGCCGGGGGCGAGTTCGGTGGTGGCGACGTTCATGCGTCCCCCTTGGTCATCGGCACCACGGTTGTGTCGGCATGGCGGAACCGGCGCAGGCCAAGGCGCACAATGCGCAGGCGGCTTGGGCAGTTCGGGTCCGGGCAGGCGATCTCGGTGTCGGTGGTCATCCAGTCCGCCGGATGCGTCTGGCGCTGCTTGGCGGCGAGGAACGGGATGACGGACGCGATGGAGTAGATCGACATCGCCTGCCCCGGCGGCATGTGCAGCATCTCGCCGTGCAGTTCGAAATAGTCGCCGGGCCTGGCACCGCACATCACGCGGGCACCATCCGGGATGACCGCTTCCACGCGCAGGTCGTAGAGGTCGAAGAAATCCTCAGCCATCGGCGCGCGAGAACGTCAGAATGCAGGCGCCCGATTGCCGGATGCGGCCACAGGCGGCGGCCAGTTCCGGCACATCGGCGGCGGCGATGCGGGCGGCCACGCTGCCCGGTTGCCAGCCGATGGGGAACAGCAGGCGCGCCTGCGGGCCGTAATACAGCCCGATATCAAACACCGGCGCAGGCCCGCCGCCCCACACGCGCGGCGGCAGGAAGGTCAGCACGATCTCACCGGGTTGCGGCATGATGGTGCTGTTTTCCAGCGGCAAACCGGCCTCACGCGTGGCCGCCTCCAGCCACGCATCCGGCACCGGGGCGGAGATCTCGGGGCCAGTCCACATGGCGTGGATCGCCGGAATGCCGCGCGGCGTGGCGCACAGATCCCACAGGAAGCCTGCATTGGCGGGCGCGCGGTCGTCCAGCAACACCGCCGTTGCGTCCAGTCCCGAGCGGTCTTCACGAATACGGATGCTGCGCACGCCTGCCCCTGTTCCTGCGCCGCGGGAAACCGCTTGGCGCGCCGCAGGATCGTGCATACCGTGGCAGCACTTGCAATGCCCCATGTGACTCCACCCCCATGCTCGACCTGATCGGCGTCTCGCGCAGCTTCGGCGGCGCGCGGGCGGTGGACGATGTGTCGCTGCACGTGGCGGGCGGGGCCATCACCGGGCTGATCGGGCCGAACGGCGCGGGCAAGACCACACTGTTCAACCTGATCGCCGGAAGCCTCGCGCCGAGTGCCGGGCGGATTGTGCTGGAGGGCCGCGACATCGCGGGTGCGCCCGCGCATCGCAGGCTGGCCAGCGGGCTTGCACGTACGTTCCAGATTCCGCGCCCGTTTGCGGCCATGACGGTGCTGGAAAACGTGCTGCTGGCAGCGCAAGGCCAGCGCGGCGAACGCCCGTTCGCCAATTGGCTGCAACCCGCCGCCGTGGCGCGGCAGGAGCGGCGCAATGCCGAACGGGCGCGCGAGATCATAGAATTCCTCGCCCTCACCCGCCTTGTGTCCTCACCCGCCGCCACGCTGTCGGGCGGCCAGCGCAAATTGCTGGAATTGGCCCGCGTGCTGATGGCCGAGCCGAAATTGGTATTGCTGGACGAACCGGCGGCGGGCGTGAACCCAACATTGCTGGAGACCATCATCGACCGCATTCAGGCGCTGCACGCGCGCGGCCTGAGCTTTCTGATCGTGGAGCACAATCTGGACATGATCGCCCGGCTGTGCAGCACGGTGCATGTGATGGCGGCGGGCAAACTGCTGATCAGCGGCACCCCGGACGACGTGACGGCCGATGCCCGCGTGGTGGACGCCTATCTGGGCGGGGCGGCGTGAGCGTGTTGCGGGAACTTCATGGATTGACCGGCGTACGGTTTGACCGTACATCCAATCTGTGATCATCCGCAGTGTGCGGCATCGCGGGCTGTTGCTGTTCATCGAGGACAATGATGCCCGGGAACTGCGGCCCGATCTGGTGCGGCGACTGCGCAACATCCTCGCGGCGCTGATTGCCGCGCGCACCATGGACGGTGTCAGCGGGCCGCCGGGATGGCGTATCCACCAACTGAAGGGCGGCCCGGCAGGAACATGGAGCATTTCGGTCAGCGGCAACTGGCGGCTGACCTTTGATCTGGAGCAGGGCGAAATCCGCAATCTCGATCTGGAGGACTACCACTGATGGCCAAACCCCAAGCCGCCGTGCAGCCCCGGACCATCGGGATGATGCCGCCGCACCCGCGCGAGTTCATCCGCGACGAGATTCTCGACGAACTGGGTCTGACCGTCGCCCAATGCGCCGAGGCGCTCGGCGTGCGCCGGGCCACCCTGTCCGACCTGCTGAACGGCCACGCCGCACTGTCGCCGGAAATGGCGCTGCGGCTGGAAAAGGCCTTCGGCGTGGATATGGAAACGCTGCTACGGATGCAGGCGTGGCACGACGCCACCGCGATGCGACGCCGCTCCGCCGAGTTCGACGTGAAGCGCTACCAGCCACGCGACGCCACATAGTATGGCGAATCCCAGCGTATTGACCGCCGAAGCCATTGTCGCCGGCTATGAGCCAGGACTGCCCATCGTGCGCGGCGCGGGGTTTACGCTGGCGGCGGGCGAGATTCTGGTGCTGCTGGGCCCCAATGGCGCGGGCAAGTCCACGCTGGCCAAGGCGGTGGCGGGGCTGGTTTCGGTGAGTTCCGGCCGGGTGGATTTGCGCGGTCAATCCTTGCTGGGAATTCCCGCGCATGAGCGCATCCGCCACGGTCTGGCCTTCGTGCCGCAAACCGGCAACGTGTTCGCGGGCATGACCGTGGCGGACAATCTTTCCATTGCGGTGCAGATCCTGCCGCGCGCTGCCCGCGCCGGGCGGATTGCCGCGATGCTGGACCTGTTCCCCGATCTGGCCGCCGCCCGCCGCGCAATCGCCGGGCGGTTGTCCGGCGGGCAGCGGCAAATGCTGGCGGTGGCGCGTGCGCTGGCCGTGGGGCCGAGCGTGCTGACGCTGGACGAACCATCGGCGGGGCTGTCGCCCAAACTGGTCGGCGCGGTCATGGCCAAGCTGCGTGAGGTCGCGGCCAGCGGGGTGGCCGTGCTGCTGGTGGAACAGAACGCCCGCGCCGCGCTGGACGTGGCCACGCGGGCGATGATTCTGGTGGAAGGGCGCATTGCGCATGAAGGCCACGGGGCCAGCATGCTGCACGACCCGGCCGTGGCCGCATTATACCTGGGGCGGCGCGCATGACCCATTCTGGGCAGTGGGGGCAGATCCTTGTCGATGGCATCGCCTCGGGTGCGATGATCGGGCTGGGCGCTATCGGCGTCACCCTCACCTACGGCCTGCTGCGCTTCGCCAATTTCGCCCATGGCGAGTTCGCCACATGGGGGGCGTATTTCGCGCTGGTGATCGCTTCGGCGCTCGGTGCGCTGCTGGGCGGCGCGGGGGATACCATCGGCGACCTGACCTTCGGCTGGCATCTGGTGGCAGCCCTGCTGGGCAGCATGGCGCTGACGGCGTTGCTGGCGCTGACACTGGACTGGCTGCTGTTCCGCCGCCTGCGCCGCCACGGCAGCGGCATGGTGCTGGTGATTGCCAGTTTCGGTGCGTCCCTGGCGTTGCGCAGCCTGCTGGAATTCGGCTTCACCGGACAGCCGCAATACTATTCCCGCGACATCGCCATGACGGTGCAGATTCTGCCCGGCATGCGCGCCACGCTGGACCAGATGGTGGTGCTGGGTGTGGCCGCGCTGCTGATGCTGGGCATGCATCTGCTGCTGACCCGCACCGCGCTGGGCCGCGCCATGCGGGCCACCAGTGAAAACCCGGATCTGGCCAAACTGGCAGGCATCGACGTGGCGGGCGTGGTGCGTACTACATGGCTGCTGGGCGGCGCGATGGCCGCTGCCGCCGGGGTGTTTCTGGGTGTGACGGTGCAGTTGCGCCCCACCATGGGCTTCGAGTTGCTGCTGCCGCTGTTCGCCGCCGCCATTCTGGGCGGCATCGGCAGCGTGCCG
>CAIPHQ010000497.1 GCA_903864895.1 uncultured Rhodospirillales bacterium | reverse complement strand
TGGCTGGGTATGGCTGGTCTGCGCGATGGCCGGGAACGGCGCGGGCATTCGGCTGCGGCCGTATTTCGGACTGGTGGTGGAGCGCACCCCGGCAGTTACCTGAACGCTTGCTTGCTGGCCCGGAACGACGACGGATCGCATCCGTGCAATTCCCGAAACGCGCGGGAGAACTGGCTGCGGCTGGAATACCCGACCGCCCCGGCGGCCTGCTCGATGGTCACGCTGGACGAGGCCAGCAGCGCTGCAGCCCGGCGCAGGCGCAATTCGCGCAGCAGCGCCATGGGCGGGCGGCCGAAAGCGGCCGCAAATTGCGCGGCAAACGCGGTCCGGCTCATCCCGGCGATTGTGGCAAGCCGGTCCACCGTGTGGTCTGCGGCCAAGCTGTCGGCCATCGCGGCGAACGCCCGCCACAGTGGCGGATGGGCGGCTTCCGCCGACCACGGCAGCCCCGGAATGCCGTCCGGGTCGCGCAGCAGCAGTACCAGACATTGCTTCAGCAGCGCTTCAATCATTGCCCGCGTGCCGGCCCGTGGCGGGTGCAGTTCCGCCCCAAGCCGGATGAATTGCGCGCCGATCAGATCAGCGCCATCCAGCCGCCGCACCAGCAGGCTGGCGATCATCCCGAACACGTCAAGCGTGCCGCCGATCAGGGCACTCGCCAGCCCGCAGGCAAGAAGCATCCCGGGCTTGCCGTCACCGGCCTGGATCGCGGGCAGGATGTCGCCGTCGGGCGGCGGTTCGAAACCGCCATGACGGTAGCGCGATCCGCCCGCCGCATGTTCGAAGGCATAGGTCTGCCCGGCCGGAATCAACACGAAGCTGCCATCGGCGACGCTCACCGTGTCGCCTCCTGCCAGAACCCGCCCGCTGCCGGACAGCACCAGATGCACACCGGCGGCGTGCGCAGCCGGGAAATCCAGCCGCCAGCCTTCGCGCACGTCGCAGGTGGCAAAGGCGAGTGCGCGAATGTCCAGCCCCGAGAGAAACCGGTTGAGGTTGGTCTGGTCGTGCCAGTTCATGACTGCATCGTACCCCGCGCGGGTTGCTGCCGCCGTCTGCAATGACATTGCCGGACGGCAGGGCACCCAATCGAACCCCGATGGCACGTCAGCGCGCCTAATGTCGAGACGAAATGCGGGCCGGGACACGGTCACGCGCATCAGAGGGGAGTGCTGACATGACGAACCGAACAATGTGCGCGATCATCGGCGCGGGCCTGTTTGCGGCAACCGCCGCGGCCATTTTGCCGGCTTTTCCGGCGCGGGCCGATATGGGCGGGCGCTATCTGCCGGAGTTTACCGCCAGCGGCCAGTTGCTGCTGCCGAAGAATTTCCATGAATGGATTTATGTCGGCTCACCGCTGACACCCGATGCCCTGAATGAGGGCCATGCCGGTTTCCCGGAATACCACAACGTCTATATCGAACCCGGATCCTACGCCATTTTCCAGAAAACCGGCGTGTTCCCGGAAGGCACGATCATGTTCAAGGAATTGCAGCGCACCATCAAGGGCGAGTTCCCC
>CAIPHQ010000496.1 GCA_903864895.1 uncultured Rhodospirillales bacterium | reverse complement strand
GTGTGCGGATCACCAGCGCCTGCGCCTCGGGGATGGAATGCGCCACGCGCAGGAATTGCAGCCGGAACGGCAGCAGGTCGAAGCTGCCGCCGGGGGGGATGACGTGGATCTTCACCTCACCCAACAACTGCGCCTCACCCAGCTTGCGGCGCAGCACTGCGGCGGCAAACGGGGTGCAATAGACCGGGCAGCGCAATTGCCGCCACAGCCACGCCACCGCGCCGATATGGTCTTCATGCGCGTGGGTAATCACCAGCCCGACCAGTTGGTCGCGCCGTTCGGCGATGAAGGCGGGATCGGGCATCATCACATCGACTTCCGGCAGCGCCGCGCCGCCGAAGCCGATGCCGCAATCCACCGCCAGAAACTTGCCGCCGCAGCGGTAGAGGTTGAGGTTCATCCCGATCTCGCCGGTCCCGCCCAATGGCAGGAATGCCAGATCATTGTATCCCACGTTCATTATGTGCCTTTGTATAACCGCCGCCAGCGCGAAGCGCCGTGGCCCTAGTCGCTTTCGCTCAGACGGGAGCGTTCACGCTGCAATGTGGGGACCGGGTTGCGGTCCGCCAACATGCGAAGCCCGTCCAACGTGATATCTGGGTCAATTCGTTCAATCACCGTGGTGCCCTCGGCCAAAAGCGGGGCAAGACCGCCGGTGGCGATCACTTTCAGGCGCTCGCCGAACTCGGCCTGGATGCGCGCCACCAATCCCTCGATCATGCCGACATAGCCCCAGTAGATGCCGGACTGCATGGCGGGCACCGTGGAGCGGCCAATCACCGCCTGCGGGCGGCCAATGCCGATGCGCGGCAGGCGGGCGGCGGCGCGGTGCAGCGCCTCGATGGACAGGTTGATGCCGGGCGCGATCACGCCGCCCAGATAGGCGCCATCGGCGGCCACCACATCGAACGTGGTCGCGGTGCCGAAGTCGATGACCACGAGTGGCCCCTTGTAGGTGTGGTGCGCCGCCAGCGCGTTCAGCAGGCGGTCGGCGCCCACCTCATCGGGGTTGTCGATGCGGATGTCGAACCCCCAGTCGAGGTTGGAGCGCGCCACCAGCGGTTCCACGTCGAACCAGTCGCGGCACAGGCGGCGCAGATGATACAGCGCGGCTGGCACCACGGTGCCGATGACCGCGCGCGTCACCAGTTCGCGCTTCAGCCCGCTATGGGTCAGCAGCGTCAGCAGCCACACGGCGTATTCGTCGGACGTGCGC
Organism: uncultured Rhodospirillales bacterium; assembly: GCA_903864895.1. GTDB lineage: Bacteria > Pseudomonadota > Alphaproteobacteria > Acetobacterales > Acetobacteraceae > CAIPHQ01. Next base: position 7,068 of record CAIPHQ010000496.1, on the reverse strand, counting down.
TGCGCCTCGGTGGCGATGCGCCAGCTGCCACGCCAGCCATCGCCGTCGTGGATGGCGAACACGATATTGGTATTGCCGGCATCGACCACGAGCAGCATGTCAATCCGCCCTGACGCAGTAGGTAAGACAATTCACGTTAGCACTTCACCGGTGCTGTAGGCGCGCACGCCCTGGGTGGTTTGCAGCAGCAGCGTGCCATCCGGCCCGAGCCCGGCAAACGCGCCGGACAACACACGCTCGCCTGCGCGAAAGCCCATCGCCGTGCCGATATCCGGCGCGCGGGCCAGCCACGCATCGCGGATGGCAGCGAAACCGTGCTGCGCCTTGATCTGCCGCCAGTGGTCCAACGCCGCCAGCAACCGCACGGCGAAATCCTGCGGCGCGGGTGGCACCACCACATCGGCCAGCGCCGCCACGGTGCGGCCCGGCACGCCGGGGGCGACCGCCAGATTGACGCCGATGCCGATCACCAGCCAATCGAGCGATCCATCGGGGGCAGCAGCACTGTCCACCAGTATCCCGGCCAGCTTGGCCCCGCCCAGCAACACGTCGTTGGGCCATTTCAGCCGCAGCGCCGCCGGGTGGGGTAACAGCGCAGCCAGCGCATCGGCCAGCGCCACACCGGCCAGCAGCGACCATTGCCCGGCATCGCGCGCCCGTTCCTGCGGGCGCAGCAGCATCGAGGCGTAGAAATTGCCTGCCGGGCTTTGCCAGTCCCGCCCCCGGCTGCCACGCCCCTGCGTCTGGCGCAGCGCGAGCACGGCAAGCCCCTCCGCCTCCCCATCGGCCGCAAGGCTGCGGCAGAGGTCGGAGGTGGAGGGCAGAACCTCATGCACCTGCAGCCGCCAGCCCCCCTGGCGGGGGGTGGTCACCCGAACAGCACTTTCGCTGCCGCCTCGGCGGCACCGACGATGGGGGCCGGGAAGACGAAGAACAGCGTGGTGAACAGGCCACTGACACCGGCCAGCACCGACAGCGAGGCCGGGCGCGCATCGAAGGACTCGGCCGCGGCGTCGAAATACATCACCTTGATGATGCGGATATAATAGAACGCGCCGATCACACTGGTCAGGACGCCGATGACGGCAAGCGCCCACAGGCCGCTTTGCACGGCGGCCGTGAAGATGAAGTATTTGCCCCAGAAGCCGGAGAACGGCGGGATACCCGCCATGCTGAACATGAACACCGCCAGCCACATGGCCAGCACCGGATCAGTCTTGCCCAGGCCGGACAGGTCGGAAATCTTCTCGAGCGCCACGCCCTTGCGGCGCATGGCCAGAATGCAGGCAAACGTGCCCGCGTTCATGAACACGTAGGTGACGAGGTAGATCAGCACGCCGCGAATGCCCACCGGGGTGCCCGCCGCAAGGCCGATCAGCACGTAGCCCATATGGCCGATCGAGGAATACGCCATCAGCCGCTTGATGTTGGTCTGCCCGATGGCGGCGAGCGAGCCGAGGATCATCGAGGCGATGGAGACCAGCACGATCAGTTGTTGCCAATGCACCAGCAGATGCCCGAACGGCGTGGCCATGGCGCGCACCAGCAGCGCCATCGCCGCCACCTTGGGCGCCGTGCCCATCAGCAGCGTGACCGGCGTGGGCGCGCCTTCGTACACATCCGGCGTCCACATATGGAACGGCACCGCCGAGACCTTGAACGCCAGACCAGCGACCACAAACACGATGCCGACGATCAGACCGGGTGACGCAGTGGCGGGGTCCGACAGGGCGGCAGCCAGCCGGTCGAACTGCATCGAGCCCGAGAAGCCATAGACCAGCGAAATGCCGTAGAGCAGCAGGCCCGAGGCCAGCGAGCCGAGCACGAAATACTTCAGGCCCGCTTCCGAGGAGCGAAGTTCATCCCGCGCGAATGCGGCCAGCACGTAGATGCTCAGCGATTGCAGTTCGAGACCGACATACAGCGTCATCAGATTGGACGCGGACGCCATCAGCATCATACCGACGGTGGCGAACAGGATCAGCACCGGGAATTCGAAGCGGCGCAGATTGGCGTGGGCGTTGTAGTCGAACGAGGCGATCACGCCGAACGCGGACGCCACCAGCACCAGCAGTTTCACGAAGCCCGAAAAACTGTCCGAGGTGAACTGGCCATGGAAGCCGATGCCGGGCGCACCGGCGACGACCAGCATGGCCGCCAGCAGGAACGCGCCCACGGTGATCATGCTGCAAAGCTGGAAACTGTCGCGCTTCATCAGCACGCCCAGCACCAGAATGGCCATGCCGCAGCAGGCCAGCACCACTTCCGGCAGTGCGAGAGTCCAGTTCATCACTGCATCACCGTCGCAATGGGTTGGGGTGCCGCAAGGGCCGCCTGATGGTGGTCCACCATGGCCGCCACCGTCGCATCCCAGAAGCCGCTGAAGCTGGACGGGTAGATGCCCATCCACAGGGTCAGGATGACCAGCGGAGCGAACACCGCCATTTCACGCGGCGACAGGTCGAGGATCGACTTCAGATCGGCCCGCGTGATGCGGCCGAAGATGATGCGGCGATACAGGTACAGCATGTAACCGGCACCGAGGATCATGCCGAGGCTGCCGAGCGCTGCCAGCCAGAAATTCACCTGGAATGCGCCCACCAGCACCAGGAACTCACCGACAAATCCGGCCGTGCCCGGCAGGCCGATGCTGGCCATGGTGAACAGCATGAACAGCAGCGCGTAGGCAGGCATCTTGTCGGCCAGGCCGCCGTAGCGCGCGATCTCACGGCTATGGATGCGGTCGTACACCACGCCCACGCAGAGGAACAACGCGCCAGACACCACGCCATGCGACAGCATCTGGAACAGCGCGCCGGAAATGCCCTGCGCGTTGACCGTGAAGATGCCGATCACCACGACACCCATGTGGGCCACCGAGGAATAGGCGATCAGCTTTTTCATGTCGGTCTGCGCGAGGGCGACCAGCGAGGTGTAGATCACCGCCACCACCGCCAGCGTGTACATCAGCGGTGCGAAGTGCTCGCTGGCCAGCGGCAGCATCGGCACCGAGAAGCGCAGGAAACCATACGCGCCCATCTTCAGCAGCACGCCGGCCAGAATCACCGAGCCTGCGGTGGGCGCTTCAACGTGCGCGTCCGGCAGCCACGTATGCACCGGCCACATCGGCACTTTCACCGCGAACGAGGCGAGCAATGCCAGGAACAGCCATGTCTGCATCTTCGGCGTGAACACGAAGTGCATCAGCGCCGGAATGTCCGTGGTGCCGGCCGCATACCACATGGCCAGCAGCGCCAGCAGCATCAGCACCGACCCGGCCAGCGTGAACAGGAAGAACTTGATGGCCGCATACACGCGGCGCGGACCGCCCCACACCCCGATGATGAGGTACATCGGGATCAGCACGCCCTCGAAGAACATGTAGAACACGACGAAATCAAGTGCCGCGAACATGCCGACCATCATCGTCTCGAGGATCAGGAACGCGAGCATGTACTCGCGCACCCGCGTGGTGATGGCGTCCCAGCTTGCCAGAATGCAGATCGGCGTCAGCAGCGTGGACAGCAGCACAAACAGTACCGAAATGCCGTCCACGCCGAGTTTGTAATTGATGCCCAGTTGCGGCAGCCATTGCGCCGATTCCACGAACTGGAACCCGGCGTCATGCGTGTCGAAGCGCACCCACAGCACCAGTGAGACCACGAACACGATCAGGCTGGTCCACAGGGCGGCCCAGCGTGCGTTGCTGGCGACGGTGGCTTCGTCGCCGCGAATGGACATGATGATCAGGCCGCCAAGCAGCGGCAGCCATGTGATCAGCGACAGAACGGGGAAGCCGGCAGCGTTCATGATCTCACCGCAGGAAGAGCAGGAAGATGCTGACCAGCAGCACGAGGCCGATGAGCATGGCGAAAGCGTAGACGGCGATGGAGCCGCTCTGGATCTTCACCACCCGGGACGAACCGCCCGCGGTGAGTGAGGCAAGGCCGTTGGGCACGCCATCAATGATGGTGGCATCACCGGTCTGCCAGAGCGCCCGGCCAATGGCCATCGCCGGACGGACAAACAGCCAGCCGTACAGTTCGTCGAAATACCACTTGTTCAGCAGGAAGCGGTAGACGAACGGGAAGGTTGCGGCCAGCGAAGCCGGAATGCCCGGGGCCAGCATGTAGAACACATAGGCCAGCCCAATGCCGCCCAGCCCCATGATCAGCGGCAGCATGGCAACCCAGCCTGGAATTTCTTCCATGTCGTGCAGCACGTGGTTGTTGGGGTTGATCTGGATGGCCTGGCCCCAGAACGCCTGCCAGTCTGCCCCCAGCACCTGCTCGTGGAAGGCAAAGCCCAGCACCACGGCGCCAATGGCCAGCAACAGAAGCGGCCCGGTCATCACCTTCGGGCTTTCATGCACATGCGCCATGGTGTGCGCATCGGCGCGCGGCGCGCCGTGGAAGGTCATGATGATCAGACGCCATGAGTAGAACGCCGTCAGGAACGCCGCGATGATGGTGCACCAGAAGCCGTAATGGCCGACACTGGTGTGCGAGGCCCACGCCGCCTCGATAATCGCGTCTTTCGAGTAGTAACCGGCGAACGGCGGAATACCGCCCAGCGCCAGATTGCCCACCCACATCATGGCGTAGGTGAACGGAATGAGCTTCCAGATACCGCCCATCTTGCGCATGTCCTGCTCGTCGGACATCGCATGGATGACGGACCCGGCGGTGAGGAACAGCAGCGCCTTGAAGAAGGCGTGGGTCAGCAGATGGAAGATCGACGCCTGATAGGCGCCGACACCGGCGGCGACGAACATGTAACCAAGCTGCGAGCAGGTGGAATAGGCGATCACCCGCTTGATGTCGTTCTGCGTGCAGCCCACCGTGGCGGCGAACAGCGCCGTGCTGGCACCAACGAACGTGACCATGCTCAGCGCGCCGGGTGCGAAGTCCAGCACCGGGGAGAAGCGGGCCATCAGGAACACGCCTGCCGTGACCATGGTGGCCGCGTGGATGAGCGCCGAGACCGGCGTGGGGCCTTCCATCGCGTCCGGCAGCCAGACATGCAGGCCCAACTGCGCCGACTTGCCCATCGCACCGATGAACAGCAGCACGCCGATCACCTCATAGGCGCGCCATTCATGGCCAAGCACGTGGTAGGTGGCATCCATGTGCTGCGCGACCGTGCCGAACACGGTGCCGAACTCGATGCTGCCGAACGTGACAAACACCAGCGCGATGCCGAGCGCGAAGCCGAGGTCGCCGACGCGGTTGACGATGAACGCCTTCATCGCCGCAGCGCCTGCCGCCGGGCGGTAGTACCAGTAACCAATCAGCAGATACGAGGCGAGGCCGACGCCTTCCCAGCCGAAGAACAACTGTAGCAGGTTATCGGCGGTCACCAGCATCAGCATCGCGAAGGTGAACAGGCTGAGGTAGCTGAAGAACCGCCAGATGGTGTGGTTCTCGTCATGCACCATGTAGCCGATGCTGTAGATATGGATCAGCGTCGCAACACAGGTGACCATCGCCACCATCGCGGCGGACAGCGCATCGTAGTGCAGCGCCCAGGCCACATGGAATGTGCCGGACTCGATCCATGTGCCCAGCGAGATCACGCCTGCGGGCACGCCCTGGTATTCCAGCTGGATAAACGCGCTGACGCCGCAGACAGACGCCAGAATCATGCACAGCACGGTGACGGCCTGGGCCGCCCGGTCGCCAATGGCCTTGCCAAACAGCCCCGCAATGACGGAGCCGAACAGCGGCGCGAAGACGGCAACAGCGTAGAGCATCGTCTCAGCCCTTCATCAGGTTGACGTCTTCGACCTGGATCGAGCCGCGGTTGCGGAAATAGATCACCACGATCGCCAGACCGATGGCCGCTTCCGCGGCGGCAACGGTGAGGGTGAACATCACGAAAATCTGCCCGACCAGATCGCCCAGCACTGCCGAGAACGCCACCAGATTGAGGTTGGCGGCCAACAGGATGAGTTCGATGGACATCAGGATGACGATGACGTTCTTCCGGTTCAGGAAGATGCCGAAAATGCCCATCACCAGCAGCAGCGCGCTGACAACAAGGTAGTGATAGAGGCTGACCGCCAGCATTTCAGTGCCCCCCGCCATGGCCGTGGCCCCCGTCGTGCTCATGGTCATCGTGGCCATGCTCACCGTGGCCCGCATGTTCCAGTTCCGGCGTCTTGTCCGGCAGCGGGCGGCGGATATCGGCCAGCGTCACGCCGGCGCCGATGGCCACGTCCACCATTTCCAGCGTGTTGCCCGGCGTGCGCGCCACCTGCCGGGCGATGCTCTGGCGGCGGGAGTCGCCACGATTTTCCCGCAGCGTCAGCACAATCGCGCCGATCATCGCCACCAGCAGCACCAGACCTGCGGCCTGAAACAGCAGGATGTAGTCGGTGTAGATCACCTTGCCGATCTCGGCGGTGTTGTTGGCACCGGCGGGGATGGGCGCGAAGCGCATGTTCATCGCATCCGGCGCCAGCTTCCAGCCACCCAGCACGAAGCCGAGTTCAACCAGCAGCACCGCGCCGACCGCGAGGCCCACCGGCAGGAATTGCTGAAAGCGGCTGCGCAGTTCGGCGAAGTTGATGTCCAGCATCATCACGACGAACAGGAACAGCACCGCGACCGCGCCCACGTAAACGATGACCAAAATCATCGCCAGGAACTCGGCCCCTGCCAGCAGGAACAGCGCGGCGGCGTTGAAGAACGCCAGGATCAGGAACAGCACCGAGTGAACGGGGTTGCGCGCACTCACCACCATGCCTGCTGACAGCAGCAGGATGGCGGCGAACACATAAAAGGCGATGGCGGCGATCATGCGGTGGTTCCCCTGCGCCGCGCGTTACCGGTAGGGCGCATCAAGCTCAAGCCGCTTGGCCAGTTCCGGCTCCCACCGGTCACCGTTGGCCAGAAGCCGGGCCTTGTCGTACAGCAGTTCCTCGCGCGTCTCGGTGGCGAACTCGAAGTTCGGCCCCTCGACGATGGCATCCACCGGGCAGGCTTCCTCGCACAGGCCGCAGTAGATGCACTTGGTCATGTCGATGTCGTAGCGCGTGGTGCGCCGCGAGCCGTCTTCGCGCGGTTC
>CAIPHQ010000495.1 GCA_903864895.1 uncultured Rhodospirillales bacterium | reverse complement strand
TGACCGTGGACGATCTGGACATTGTCGAGATGAACGAGGCTTTCGCCGCGCAGGCGGAAGCCTGCCGCCGCGATCTGGCGATTCCAGCCGAGAAGCTGAACATCGACGGCGGTGCCATTGCCATCGGGCATCCGCTGGGCGCCACCGGCGGGCGCCTTGTGGGCAAGGCGGCGCAGTTGCTGCAACGTGAGAAAGGGCGCTACGCGCTCGCCACCCAATGCATCGGCGGCGGCATGGGGATCGCCATGATCCTCGAAGCCGCCTGAAGGACCCTGCCATGACTGCCAGCATCAAAACCGCCGCCGTCATCGGCGCAGGCTCGATGGGCTCCGGCATCGCCGCGCAATTTGCCAATGCGGGCATCCCGGTGCTGTTACTGGATGTCGCCGCCAAGGACGGCCCGCGCAGTGCCGCCGCACAGGGCGGTATTGAGCGGCAGTTGAAGGCGGGCGGCTTCATGCACCCGTCGCGCGCCGCACTGGTGACGCCGGGCAACACGGCCGACGATCTGCACCGTCTGGCCGAAGCCGGCTGGATTGTGGAAGCCGTGGTCGAAGACCTTGCCATCAAGCGTGACCTGTTCGCGCGCGTGGATGCCGCACGGCGGCCAGGGTCGGTGGTGTCGTCCAACACCTCCACCATTCCGCTGGGCAAGTTGATCGAAGGCCAGAGCGCCGCGTTCGCGCGCGACTTCGCCATCACGCATTTCTTCAACCCGCCGCGCGTGATGCAGTTGCTGGAAGTGGTGGCCGGGCCTGCCACCGCACCGGAAACCACAGCCACGGTATCTGAAGCGGGCACCGGCCTGCTCGGCAAGACCGTGCTGCCCTGCCGTGACACACCGGGCTTCGTGGCCAACCGCATCGGCTGTTTCTGGATTGCCATGGCGATCATCGAAGCCATGCGTGCCGGGCTGACGGTGGAGGAAGCCGACGCTGTGGGCAGCTTGCCGTTCAAGATTCCGCCCATCGGCGCGTTCGGCGTGCTGGACCTGATCGGCGTGGATCTGGTGCCGCATGTCTGGGGCAGCCTGCAAGGGTTGCTGCCGGCGTCCGACCTGATCTGGCACTACGATCTGACCGCCGATCCGCTTGTGCAGACCATGATTTCGCAGAACCTGCTTGGCCGCAAATCCGGCAGCGGCTTCTACCGCGTCAATCGCGGCGGTGCGCGCAAGACGCGCGACATCCTCGATCTTGCCACCTGCACCTACCGCCCGGAACAGAAAGTGCAACTGGCCGCACTGGATGACGCCGGGCGCGACCTGCGCAAACTGTGCCAGCATGACAGCCAGGCCGGGCGGTTCGCGTGGCGGATGCTGTCCCGGTTGGTGATCTACGCCGCCACCGTCGCGCCGGAAATCGCCGATGATGCGGCGGGCGTCGATCTGGGCATGCGGCTTGGCTATGGCTGGGGTGAAGGCCCGTTCCAGATTGCCGACCGCGTGGGCGCGGCATGGATTGCCGAACGCTTGCTGGCGGAGGGCGAGGCGGTGCCGCCGATGCTGGCCAAGGCGGCACAGGATGGCGGTTTCTATGCAGGCGGTCTGGCCACCCCTGCCCTGCCGCTGGCGGCGGCAAGGCGCGGCGTGGTGCTGGAAAATGCCAGTGCGGCGCTGATCGACATCGGCGACGGTGTGGCCTGCCTTGAACACCGCACCAAGATGAATGTGTTCGACGACAAGGTGTTCGACGTGCTGGGCGCAGCACTGGCGGAAATTCCGCGCAACTTCCGCGCCATGGTGATCGGCAGCGACCACCCGCGCGCCTTCTCGGCCGGGGCGGATCTGTCGTGGTTTCTGGTGCGCGCCAAGGCGGGCGACTGGGCGGGGCTGGAAGCCTTTCTGATCGCCGGGCAGGAGCGGTTTCTGGCGATGAAATACGCGCCGTTCCCGGTGGTGGGCGCCGCGTTCGGGCTGGCGCTGGGCGGCGGATGTGAAGTGCTGCTGCATTGCCGCGAGGTGGTGGCGCACGCCGAACTGAATATCGGCCTGCCGGAAGTCAGCGTGGGCCTGATTCCGGGATGGGGCGGCTGCACGCAGTTGCTGGCGCGCTGGGCGCGCAAGCCGGGAGCGATGCGCGGGCCGATTGCGCCTGCCATGGAGGTGTTCCCGTTGATCTTCCGTGCGACGGTTTCTTCTTCCGCGCTGGAAGCCGTCGATTGCGGGACGCTGTCGCCCGCCGGCCCGATTGTGATGAACCGCGCCCGCGTGCTGGCAGCCGCCAAGGCGCGCGCGCTGGCACTGGTGGGAACGCCAGCGCCTGCGCCGGAAGTGCTGTCGCTGGCTGGCCCCTCCGGCAAGGCAGCGTTGATGACGATGGTGCGCGGCCAAAGTGAACTCGGCCAGATGACGGAAACCGACGCGGTGATGGCCGAGGCGCTGGCCACGGTGCTGACCGGCGGCAGCAGCGGCGACCCGGTGACGCTGCTGACCGAACAGCAGGTGTGCGCGCTGGAACGCGAAGCTGTGCGCAGCGTGGCGCATCGCCCGTCCACCATCGCGCGCATCGAACACATGCTGGCCACCGGCAAGCCACTGCGGAACTAGGAGCTCACAGGGCGTGTGCATCGTCTGCGGTCCCGGTGGCACGCATCTGCTGCGCGCCATCGCCGCCCGCAACGCGCCGCGCCCGGCCAGCCGTTTTGTGGCGCAGGCGGTGGCCCCGGTGGTGACGCCACCGCTGGACCCGGCCGCGCGCGACGGCATGGACGGCCCCGCCGACGTAATTCTGCGCGGCGGCACGGTCATCACCATGGACCCGTCTTGCCCCGAGGCCGAAGCGGTGGCGGTGCGCGCCGGGCGGATTCTGGCGGTGGGCCGTGAAGCCGAGGTGCTGGCGCAGCGCGGGCGCCTGACCCGGTTGCTCGACCTGCAAGGCGGCACGCTGCTGCCCGGTTTCGTCAACGCGCACTGGCACATGCCGTTCACGCTGCTGTGCGCGTGGTACGCGGTGGCCGGCACCATTGCCGATACGCTGGCCCGCGCGGTGGCGGAAACGCCGCCGGGTGAATGGATCGTGCTGAGCGGCAGCGGCGCCGGCATTCTGTCCGCGACCGCGCATCCTGTGGTGTTGACGCGTGCGGACGGCGCGATTCTGGCGGGCAATGCGCTGGCCGGAGCCGATGGCCCCCTGCCCGCGCATGTCGCCGGGCTGTTGGACCGGTTCGCCGCGCGCCTGCGGCCCGGCATAGTGCGCCCGCGCCTCGCCCGCCTGCTGCGGGAATCGGCGGCACAGGGTGTGACCTGTCTGCGCGTCTGCGGGCTTGGCACGCTGGGCGGCACCGATGACCTGGATTTGATGCGCGCCGCCATCGAGCGCAGCCAGCCTGTGCGCCTGCGCGCCACACTGGATGCGGCGCTG
>CAIPHQ010000494.1 GCA_903864895.1 uncultured Rhodospirillales bacterium | reverse complement strand
AGCCCGGCAGTGCTGGCCGAAATCACCGAGGTTGTGAGCCATCTGAAATTCGCCCGGGCCATTTCGCCGGACAGGCGCGATGAAATTGTGGAACTGCTGACGGCCGTTGCCGTCTGGTTTGAGCCCCATGTGCCGGTCACGGATTGTCCGGATCCGGACGATAACAAATATCTTGAACTCGCTTTGGCGTCGGACGCGAAGCTGATCATGTCCAGTGACCGCCACTTGTTTGCCATGCAGCCGTGGCGCGAGGTCGATATCTTGCGTCCGGCTGAATATCTGGCGATCAGGCAATAGGCACCGGAACGCCAACAAAAAACGGGCGGGGATCGCTCCCCGCCCGCCTTGCGCGTCAGTCAGGCTGAAGCAATCAGCCGCCGATGCAGGTGTCCACGTTCTTCGGGGTGCAGACATCGAGGCCGGTGTAGGTCGGGTCCTTCGGGCCCGGCTTGCCCATCTTCATGTCGTACAGGAAGTTCATGGACTTGTAGCCCATGTCGAACGGGCGCTGACCGACGTTGCCCGAAGCCAGGCCGAGCTTCAGGTCTTCGATCTGGATCGCCAGGGTATCGGCGAACGGCAGGGCCAGAGCGCCGCTGGCGATCTTGTCCTTCCACTTCGCGGCAGTGGTCTTGTACGCCTGCCCGAGGAACTCGGCGAAGCCGCCGGTCGGGATGAAGGCGTCAAGGTTCGGATACTTGCCCATGATGTCCTGCATCTGCTGCAGGGCCACGGTAAAGTCGTCGTTGGTGTACAGCGGGCAGCCGTCCGCTTCCTTCCAGCCGTTCTCGCCGGTCAGGCGCGCGCCCGGAGCGTCGCCGCTCATCGCACGGCCGGCCAGCGTGTCACGGATGCCCTGCATACGCTCGTTGTGGTTGGCCGCAGCCGCACCACCCGACTGGATGCACAGCGATCCGCCCTTCGGCTTGATCTGCATCGCCATCTTGGCGAGGTTCACGCCGATTTCGTAGTTGTGCGTGCCGACGAAGGCAACGCGCAGGCCCTTGTCGGCCGGCAGCAGGTCGGCGTCGAAGGTCAGAACCGGAATGCCGGCCTTCTTGGCGTCAACCAGCACGTGGCCCATGGCCGCCGCGTTGGACGGCGACACGGCAATGCCGTCAACCTTCTTCGAGATCAGGTCGGCCACAACCTGCACTTCTTCGTCGCCGCCGCCATGCTCATCCGGGCCGATGTACAGGCACTCGAACTTGCCGTTCGATTCCTTTTCGGCCTTCTTGCAGCCGTCACGGGCCTGGTCGAAGAACGGGTTGTTGGTGTTCTTGGGCACCAGCGCGAACACGAACTTCTTGTCGGCGGCCTGGCCATCATGCGCCGCGAAGGTCAGGGCGAACGCAGCGAGGGCCGCGCCGAGCAGAACTTTCTTCATTGGGTTTCCTTCCTTTACCACTGTTGTTGCCAGTCTAGCGGCGAATGGTGCGGTGTGGTCCCGCATCACTCACGCTTACGCCCGCGGACCCGCTCCAGCAGAACCGCGAGAATGATGAACGCGCCGACGAACAGCCCCTGCCAGCTTGAATCCACGCCAGCCAGGATCAGACCGTTGCGAATGACCTCAATCAGCGCCGCGCCGACGAATGCGCCCATGGCACCGCCCTCGCCGCCGATCAGATTGGTGCCGCCGATCACGGTGGAGGCAATCACACGCAGTTCGTAGCCGGTGCCCAGCGCGTTGATGGCCGAACCCTGCCAGCCCAGCAGCATGATGGCGGCCACGGCAGCGCAGAGCGAGCAGAACACGTAGGCCTGCAACTTCACCCGCACCACCGGCACGCCGGTCAACTGTGCCGCCTGCTCGTTGCCGCCGATGGCGAACAAATGCCGCCCCCACACGGTTGCGTTCAGCACGAAGGCCACGGCCAGCGTCATCACCACCAGCAGCCACACCGAGTTGGCCACGATGAACTGCCCGCCGAACCAGTCGAAGAACTGCGCCGAGGACGGGCCAAGCTGATAGATCATCTTGTTCTGCGACAGCACCACGGCGGTGGAGCGGAGCGCCGCCAACGTCGCCAGCGTGGTCACGAACGGCGGCAGTCCGATCTGCGTGATCAGGAACCCGTTGAACAGGCCGCACAATATGCCGGCCGCCAGCCCGCAATAGACGCCGAACGCCCAGTGGTTGCCGGCCACCGCGGCAAACCCACCCGCCACCGAGCCGATGATGAAATACACGGCCACGCCCGCAACTGCGCCAGCCACGGCACCGGCCACACCCGCCACAGCCAGGCTTTGGCCGCGCCGCCGCATGGAGCGCAGCACCAGCAGGCCTGAGGCTACGGCTGCCGACAGGCCCATCACCACTTCAAACAGCGCGTCGTCGCCCGCGTGCATCACCTGGCCCACAACGATGCCGACCACGCCCATCACGGATCCGACCGACAGGTCGATGCCGCCGGTGATGATCACCGCCGT
>CAIPHQ010000493.1 GCA_903864895.1 uncultured Rhodospirillales bacterium | reverse complement strand
CATCGACCCTTCGGATGGCCAGAAACTGGCGTGGCTGTATCAGCACGGCGAGGTGATCGGGCGGGAAGATGGCGAGGCGTCGATTCACGTGACCGTGCGCCTGCTGCCCGCTGACCGGTCGCGGTTTGAGCAGCCCGGGCGGGGCTAGGGCAGCCCCGAATTGACATAGGCGGCGGGAAGCGGCGCCGTAAAGCCGATGCTGTCGAGCCGCAGATCATCATCCGGGCCGAGCAGAAGCGGCCGTTCCGGCCAGTTGCCATCGTCGGCGCGGCGCAGCACTTCGGCGCGGATCGAGGACGTGTGCAGGATGAGAATCTCCTGCACGGTCGGGATGGTGGTGTAGGCCCAGATGTTGGCGCGGGTTTGCGCTTCGTTCGACGACGATAGTATCTCGATCAGCAGCACGGGTTGAGACATTGTCTGTCCCCCGTTGGGCGGGGCGAAAGTGACGCCGATGTCCGGAATCAGCACGTTATGGTCCGCACTGACGCGCGGCACCACGCCGGAGGCGATGACCGTGCTACACAGACCGCCCTTGCTGTCGAGATGCCCGGTGATGAGATAAGCCAAACGGCCTTGGATGCGTCCATGCCGGTCGGACGCCGGGGGCATCAGCATCGGTTCACCATCGCGCAACTGCCACAGCGCGCCGCTGCCGTCCTCCGGGTTCCAGTCGAGGAACTCGGCAACCGTCATATGGCGGGGCGGCAGTTTCAGGGCGGCTGACATGCGCGCAGAATAGCACGGCCCTGCGAACCAAACCAAGGTTGCCGCCTTGCCCGCCCGGCACGCAGGCGGCAGGTTGCCGGGCATGACCCAATTCACCGCCCGTGACCTGTCCGACCTCGCCACGCTGCTGCGCGATGCCTCCCGCGCCGAAGCCCTGCCGCGATTCCGCAACCTGCTGGACGGCGATATTCGCACCAAATCCGGCCCGCTCGATCTTGTGACCGAGGCTGATGAGGCAGCGGAGCGCATGATCACGGCGGGCCTGTTACAGCGCTTTCCCGGCTGCGTGGTGGTGGGTGAGGAAGCGGCCTCCGCCGACCCGGCGGTGATGGAGCGGCTGAAGGGGGCCGAACTGGCGTTCGTGGTCGATCCCATTGACGGCACCGCCAACTACGCCGCCGGACTGCCGTTGTTCGGCTGCATGGCAGCGGCGGTCCGGCATGGCGAGATCATCGCGGCGGCCATTCATGACCCGATTGGCGACGACACTGCGCTGGCGTTGCGCGGGGAAGGGGCGTGGATGGAAACGCCGGACGGCAAACGGCAGGATCTGCGCGTCGCCGCCCCGGTGGCCGATGTGGGCAAAATGACCGGCTGTGTCGGCTGGCGCTATCTGCCGCACCCCAAGCGCGCCGAGGTGTGCGCCAATCTGCACAAGCTGGCGGCAAGCTGGGATTTCCGCTGTGCCGCGCATCAGTATCGTCTGGCCGCTGCTGGGCAGTGCCATTTTCTAACCTTCTACCGGCTGATGCCGTGGGACCATGCGCCTGGCTGGCTGCTGCACCGAGAAGCCGGCGGCTATTCGGCGCGGTTTGACGGCTCGGCCTACACACCGACCGAGACCGGCGGCGGACTGATCTGCGCGCCCGATGAGGCCAGCTACCATGCGGTGCGCGAGGCGCTGTTCGCATGAGCAAGGTGGCCGTTGTGACCGGCGCATCGCGCGGCATTGGCCGGGCGATTGCGCTTCGGCTGGCGGCAGACGGGGCGGCGGTGGTGGTGGGGTATTCTGCCAGCCCTGCCGCAGCGGACGAAGTTGTACGCAGCATCGTGGAAGCGGGAGGGCGGGCCGTGGCGGTGCAAGCCGATGTCGCGCAACCGGATGCCGTGCGTGGCCTGTTCGAACAGGCGGCTGCGGCGTTCGGGCCACCCGGTATCGTGGTGGCCAATGCGGGCGTGCTGGTCAGCGGCAGCATTGCCACCACGCCACTGGAGGATTTCGACGCCTGTTTCGCGGTGAACACGCGCGGCGCATTCCTGACGCTGGCCGAGGCGGCGCGGCGTGTGTGCGATGGCGGGCGGATTGTGGCGATTTCCACCAACCTGACGCAGCAGACTTTTCCCGGCTACGGTGTGTATGCCGCCAGCAAGGCAGCGGTGGAGCAGATGGTGCGCACGCTGGCGCGTGAGGTGGGCGGGCGCGGGATCACGGTGAACGCCGTCTCCCCCGGCCCGACCGACACGGACATGATGAGCGAGGCGGCGCGGGCAAGTGCCCCCGGCATCACGCCGCTGGGCCGTGTTGGCTTGCCGCAGGACATTGCCGATGTGGTGGCGTTTCTGGCCAGCGATCAGGGTCGCTGGATCACTGGCCAGATTTTGGGTGCCAATGGCGGGATCGTGTAGCGCTCAGGTAAAGTCCTGCGCCTCACGCTTGCGGACCAGCTGCGACAGGGCCACGGCCAGCACCAGACCGCCGCCGTAGAACAGGTTCTGCACGAAGGTCTGGATGCCCAGAATGGTCAGGCCGGTGATGCCGATGACAAGGAAATACACCGCCACCAGTGAGCCCCACGGGTTGAACCGGCCCGGCGAAATGCTGGTTGCCCCCAGGAACGAAGCGGCGAAGCCCGGCAGCAGGAAGGTCAGGCCCGACAGCGGGTCGGCGGCACCGATGGTGCCCGCATACATGATGCCCGCCCCGGCGGCGAGCACGCTGGAGGTGATCAGGCTGAACAGCCGCACGCGGTCCACACGGATGCCGGACAAGCGGGCGACTTCACGCCCGCGGCCCACGAACAGCAGGCGGCGGCCCGGCGTGGTGTAGCCGAAGAAGTACCAGATCACCGCGCACAGCGCGACGGCGTAGTAGAACGCCAGCGGAATGCCCGCCACGCGGCGCACCACCACCCATTCGGTCAGCGCGTCATCAAGCCCGCTGATGGTCATCGAGCCGCTCATCCACAGCACGATGCCGTTGACGAAGGTGCCGGTGCCCAGTGTCACAATCAGCGAGGGGATGCGGAAATACAGGATGAACCAGGCATTGACGATGCCGAGCACCACGCCGACCGCAACCGCGACGATCATGGACACCAGCAGGCTGTAGCCCATCTGGGCGTTCAGCACCGCGATGATCATGGCCGACAGCGTCAGCATACTTGCCACCGACAGGTCGAAATCGCCTGCGGTGAGCGGGATGATCAGCGCCATGGTCAGCACCACCAGCACCGCCTGCGAGCCGAGCATGGTGGAGATGTTGGCCCAGGACAGGAATGATTCGGGGCGCAGCGCGCCGAATACGGCACCCAGCAGCACGAGCGCGAAGACGAGGGCGTAGGCTTCCAGAAACCGGACCCAGTTGAAACCGCGGCGGGGTGATGGGGTGGCGAGAGCTTCGGTCATGCGCGTGCAGCACCCTGGTTGTTGGCGTGGCCGGCGGAGGTGGTCATGGTGATGCTGGTGCTGCGCAGGCATTGCTCGGCAATGCTGGCCTTGCTGATCGCGGACCCTTCAAGCTGGCCGACGATGCTGCCGCGCGCAAAGATCAGCACGCGGTCGCAAATCTGCGCCAACTGTTCGAAATCGGTGCTGGCGACCAGCACCGAAATGCCGCGCGCGGCGGCGTCGGCCAGGGCGGCGAACAGATGCTGGCGCGCGCCGACATCCACGCCCTGCGTGGGTTCATCCAGCAGCAACAGCTTGGGCTCGGTTTGCAGCCATTTGGCCATCAGCACTTTCTGCTGATTGCCGCCGGAGAGCGAGGCGAGGCTCATGTCTGGCCGGTTGGGCTTGACCTGATAGTCCACGCCAAGCTGCGTGGCGCGGTTGAAGATGCCGGGCCAATTGAGCAAAAGGCTGCGGAATTCGTTCAGCACCGGCAGCGAAATGTTGTCGGCAATCGGCAGCGCGCCCACGCCCGCCGCGCCCAGACGGTCAGACGGCAGCAGCGCGATGCCCGATGCCAGCGCGGCCGGCGGGGACATGTTGTGCAGCGACAGTTCGGCCCCGCCATTCAGCGTGATGGTGCCGCCGGTGGCCGGACGGGCGCCGTAAATCTGATAGGGCAGGTCGTCGAAGCCCGAGCCGATCAACCCGGCGAGGCCGAGGATTTCGCCCTTGCGGATGTCCACCGACACGCCTTGCAGCGCGCCGCCGGTGGCGTTCTTGACCGAGGCGGTCAGCGGACGGCCCGTGAGATTGCGCGGCGTGGTGTGGAACATGTCGAGCCTGCGGCCGACAATCAGTTCCACGAAATCGTCGTGGGTGGCACCCTTGCTGTCCAGCGTGCCGGCCAGGACGCCGTCGCGCAGCACGGTGGCACGGTCGGTGATGTCCATGATCTCGTCCACGTCGTGCGAGACGAAGATCACGGCAGCGCCTTCGCGCACGATGGCGCGCACGAGGCTGAACAACTGGTCCACGCCGGTTTTCGGCAGGAACGGTGTGGGCTCGTCCAGCACCAGAATACCGGCGTGGCTGCGGCCAGCGGCTTGCACCGATTCAAAGGCGCGCACGATGGCCACAAGGGCGCGTTCCACCTGCGGCAGATCGGCGATGCGCGACATGGGGTCGATGGCCAGACCGAAGCGGGCAAACACGTCGCGCGCACGCTCGCGCTCCTGCCGCCAATTCATCCACCAGCGGGTTTCGCTGGCGATGGTGTTCATGCGCAGGTTTTCCAGCACCGTCAGCGACGGCACGAGGCCCAGATGCTGATGCACGAAGGCCAGACCGTGCTTTTCGGTGGCACCGGACGGCACCGGCAGCGCCACGGTTTCACCGTGGATCAGCAATTCGCCGCCGGGTTCCGGCACATGATAGCCAGACAGGATCTTGATCAGTGTGGACTTGCCGGAGCCGTTCTGCCCCAGCAAGCCCAGCACTTCGCCCGGCATCACGTCGAGCGAGACGTCGTTCAAGGCCAGTGCGCCGCCGAAGCGCTTGGAGAAATGGCGGAGAGACAGCGCCGGGACTTGCCCCGGCGTTGCACGTTTCGGCGGCGCGTTGCTCACTTCAGCATCCACAGCTTCTCGTAGCCGGCAACGTGCTGGTCGCCATAGCCACGGTCGAAGTCGGCCGGGGTGCCGGCGTTCTTGGCGTTGCTGCTGTCGAACAGATAGAACGGCACGTACAGCGCGCTGTAGGTCTTCAGGCCGCACATGTCGCGCATGTAGCCATCGAGCACCGAACGGGCGATCCAGCCGAGGCTTTCGCCCACGTCCATCTCGACCTTGCCCTTCTGGATCTCGTCGATCACGAACGGCGTGCCGTTGAACGTGGCGATCTTGACGTCCTTGCGGCCGGTGATGGTCAGGGCCGGAATGACGAACTGCGACATGCTGTCGTAGATCGGGATGATGTAGTTGATGGTGGGATCAGCGATCAGCGCCGATTGCACGCCGGTCTTGATCTTGGTGGACCATTCCGGCACCGGGGCGTTGATGTAGGTGAACTTGCAGTCCGGCCCGCAGATGGTCTTCAGACCATCGGTGATGCCCTTTACGAACGGCGCGGTGGGGATGATTTCATCCGAACCGACGATGACCGCATTGACCTTGCCGTTGGTCTTCAGCGTGGCCCAGCTGGCCAGGATGGTGCCGACATCGTGGTAGGCGACCTGCATCGACAGATCGACGCTGGGGTCGGGCTTCTGGATGGTGTCGTAGAGATGCGACGTGTAGATCTTGATGCCGGCCTTCTTGGCCTGCGCAATCTGCGGGCCGAGCACCTGCGGGTTCACGCCGCCCAGCAGGTCGATGGCGTCGAAGTGGTTATTGATGGCGAATTCCATGCCCTGCACCCATTGGGTGGGCTGGGCCTGATTTTCCCATTCCTTGACTTCGAAGCCGATCTGCTTGCCCACGGCGATCATCGCGGTGGCGATGTTCTTGGTGAACGGATTGGCGCTGGAGACCGGGATGGTCAGCAGCTTCTTGCCCTTCATGCACTTCTTGGCGTCGAACGGCTCGCCCGGCGGCACGAAGCTGGGCAGCGCGCTGTGCGCTTCGATGAGTTTCTTGGCGCCCTCGATGTCGGGCGTGGCCGCATTGGCGGATGCAGTGGCCAGCAGTGCGGCGGCACCACCGGCAAGCGAGAGCAGCATCGTGCGATACAGTGACATTGGAACCCCACTCCGTGTTGCGGCGCTGTCGCCGGTCAGTCTGGTCGAACCGTCTACGCGTTGTTCAGTCCTTCTCCAGCAATTGTCGTGCCGTTGGCTGCCAGAACCGCAAATCGGTCAGGCAGCGGGCGGGCGGCGCAAATGCCAGTCCGTGGCGCGCTGCCATGCGCGGCCTGCGCGCAGCAGCACGGCTTCATTGCCCCATGCCGCTTCCATCAGCGCACCGATGGGCAGCCCGGCTTGCGAGATGCCGCACGGAACCGACAGTCCCGGCAGCCCGGCAAGCCCGCCGCCGTAGCAGAAGCGCGTGGCATGGCGGGTGGAATCTTCCAGATGCGCGCCGTCCTCGATGTGCGGCGCGGTGAAAGGTGTTGTTGGAAACAGCAGAATATCAATCTGCCCGAACAGGCCGCGCAAGTTCCGCCGCCATTCGGCGCGGAAGCGCTCGGCGGCGGCGTATTGCACGCCGGTACGCTCGCGCCCCTTGATCATGCGCTGGCGCACTTGCGGCGAAAAGTCATTTGCCCGTTCATCGAGCGCGTTTGCGTGCAATTCGCAGGCATCTGACAGGATGATGTCGGTGGAGTAGCGATGCGCCACTTCCGCGCCCGGCACATCAACCTCGGTGATGATTGCACCGGCTTCGCCCAAGGTCTGGGCAACATTGCGCACAGCTTGGGCAATTTCCGGGTCGATGTCGTCAAAGTAGAAATTGCGCGGCACGCCGATGCGCAATCCCGCGACGCCGGCGGACAGCGCCAGAATGTCGGCGGCCAGCGGATAGGCCACCGATGTCGGCTCCTGCGGGTCATAGCCCGACATCGCCACAAACAGGCGCGCCACATCATCCACGCTGCGCGCCATCGGGCCAATGGTGTCAAACGATGCACTCACCGCCAGCGCACCACGATTGGACACGCGGCCGTGTGTGGTGCGCAGGCCCGTGATGCCGCAATAGGCGGCAGGCACGCGCACGGACCCGCCGGTGTCGGTGCCGAGGGCGGCTTCGCACAGCCCCAGCGCCACGGCGGCGGCGGACCCGCCGCTTGAGCCACCCGGCACATGTGCCGGGTTCCACGGGTTACGCACCTGACCGCCGATCATGTCGGTGGAGCGCACGCCGAAGCACAGTTCCATCAGCGCCGCCTTGCCGACAATGATGGCCCCGGCGTCACGCAGTTTGCGCACCACGGTTGCATCTTCCGCAGGCACACGATCAGCAAACAGGCGCGATCCGCTGGCAGTGCGCAAACCTGCGGTGTCGATATTGTCTTTCACCGCGATCAGTACGCCGTGCAGCAAACCCAGCCAGCGATCCTGCTTGCGGGCGGCGTCGGCGGCTTCGGCAGCCCGCGCCGCCCCTTCGGCATCCACCGTGACATAGGCGTGATAGGCCGGATTGACTGCCGCGATGCGGTCCAGCGTGCGTTGCAGAGCGGATGTGGCGCTCACGGTGTGAAACTCGCGTGGTGCGTATTCCACCAGTCGGCGATGTCGATGCGGCGGGTGAACCACACGCTGCCCTTGCCCAGTGCGTAGTCAAAGAACTCGCGCAGCGCATGGATGCGGCTGGCCTGGCCGATCAGGCGCGGGTGCAGGCCGATGGACATCATCTTCGGATGCGTCTCCCCCTCACGCCACAACTGCTCGAAGCCGCGCTTGAGGTTGTCGACGAAGTCTTCCGGCCCGCCATAGCCCGGCAGCAGGCCGAACTTGCCGTCGTTGTAGGTGAACGAATACGGAATCACGAGGTGCTGCTTGCCCTGCACCGGTACGTAGTACGGAAGATCGTCGTTGTACACGTCGGAATCGTAGGCAAAGCCGCCTTCCTGCACCAGCAGGTCGCGCGTGCGCACCGAGGCGCCGTAGCGGCAATACCAGCCGCGCGGGCGTTCGCCGCAGGTGTGTTCGATGGATTCAATCGCGCGCTGGATATGCCCGGCTTCCTCTTCCGCCGAAAGCTTCCACACTTCCTCCCAGCGGTAGCCGTGGCAGCACGGCTCGTGCCCCGCTTCCTTGATCCATGCGCCAACTTCGGGGTTCTGCTCCAGCGCCACGGCGCAGGCGTAGAAGGTGGCGGGCAATTTGTATTCGGTCAGTAGCCGTTCCAGCCGCCACACGCCGGCGCGTGAGCCGTATTCGAACACCGATTCGGCGGCCAGATCGCGATAAGCCGGGTCCATGCTGTAGATGACTTCAGTCAGGCCATCGTTGCGCGCATCGCCCGCGCCGTGTGAGTTTTCCGAGCCTTCCTCGTAGTTGATGACGATGTTGATCGCCACGCGCGCACCATTGGGCCAGCGCACGCGCGGGGCGTGGCGGCCATAGCCAACGAAATCGCGCTTCGGGCCGGGAACGTCGATGAACTTGAATGGCGTGTAGGTCATCACGGCACTCCTGCCGCCGAGGGCGCGGCGTCCGGTTGCGGGGCTTTCGCGACGCTGGCGATATAGGCCAGCACTTCATCGACCTTCATCACGTCGCCGTAGCTGCGGTCCATGTCGAACAGGCTGGTGGCGTGCGAAAGCGGCAGGCGGTCGAACACGGCTTCTTCGGGAATCACGGTGAAGAAGTTGTACTGCTCGGAATCGATCACGGTCGCGCGCACGCAGTTGGAGGTGCTGCCGCCAACCACGATGCAGGTGTCCACCCGCCGGTCGATCAGCAGGCTTAGCAATGGCGTACCGAAGAAGGCGCTTTTCTTTTTCTTGTCGATCACGATCTCGGTGGCCAGCGGTGTCAGATC
Organism: uncultured Rhodospirillales bacterium; assembly: GCA_903864895.1. Taxonomy (GTDB): domain Bacteria; phylum Pseudomonadota; class Alphaproteobacteria; order Acetobacterales; family Acetobacteraceae; genus CAIPHQ01. The sequence continues at coordinate 5,532 of CAIPHQ010000493.1, read as the reverse complement.
GGGCACGATTTCCGCGCCATGGCTGCCGCGAAAATACACGTTCGGGCCACGGCCCACTCCTGCGCCGATCTTGCGGTGGAACATGCCCACATCGTCGTTCAGCGGATCGACGATGAAGCGGGTGAAGAACACCGGAATGCCGGCGGCGCGGGAGGCGAGCAGCAGGCGCTTCATCTGGTCCGTCGCCGCAAAGCCGGCAGGGCCGCAGGCCAGCGGAAACTTCTCGGCGTTGTCATTGGCGCCGCGCGTGCCGGTCATGTAGTTCTGCGCGTCGATGATCAGCAGGGCCGGGCGGGCGCCCACACCGGCACGCTGGCCCCAGCGCCCGCGCGCCAGCACCTCACGGTCGGCTTCCGTCAGCATCTCATCCCAGCCAGCCATCAGATCACTCCTTTGGCGCGCAGTGCGTCGATCTGCGATTGCGCCATGTGCAGCAGGCCACCGAGGATATCGTCGGTGCTGGTACCCAGCGCCGGGCCCAGATGGTCGATGCGTCCGGGGGTTGCCGTCAAGCGCGGAACCACGTTTGGCACGGTGATTTCACCGGCGCGCGGGTCCTGAATGGTCTTCAGGTTCTCCCGCGCCTTGTAATGCGGGTCGGTGAAAATCTGGTCGATGGACAGCAGCGGCCCGCAGGGCACCTGCCCGGTTGCGCACAGGCTGAGCGCCTCGTCCAGCGTGTGCCGCATGGTCCACATCGACACCCAGTTGTCCACGTCTTCCCGGTCAGCTTCCCGCTGGCGGGTGGTGCCCCATTTGCCGGTGCCGGAAAGCTCCGGCTCTCCGGCCACTTCAGCGAAACGCGCGAAAATCTTGTCGTTGGTGCAGGCAATGGCGATCCAGCGGCCATCCTTGGTGGGGTAGTGGCTGTGCGGCACCACGTTCACCGTGCCCGGTCCCATTCGCTCACGGATTTTGCCGCGATAGGCATAGGCCGGGGCCAACTCGTCCAGAATGCGGAAGATCGACTCATACAGGCCGATATCCACCACCTGGCCCACGCCGGTACGTTCGGCCACGCGCAGCGCGAACAGCGCGCCCATGGCACCGAACATGCCGGACATATAGTCCGGCAGCGTGGCGCTGCCGGGGGTGACGGGCGGGCGGTCCGGGTAGCCCGCCAGATAGGACAGGCCGCCGAACGCATTGGCGATGCGGCCAAAGCCCGGGCGGTCCGAATATGGGCCGGTCTGGCCGTAGGCGGAAATGCGCACCATCACCAGCTTGGGATTGATGGCGCGCAGCGTCTCCCAGCCCACACCCCATTCTTCCATGGTGTTGGGCTGAAAGTTCTCCACCAGAACATCGGTCTGCTTGACCAGTTCCTTCAGGATCGACGAGCCTTCCGGCTTGCGCAAATCCAGCGTCAAGGACTTCTTGTTCCGCGATTCGGACATCCACGGCAGTGTGTCGCCGCCATCCGTGGCGGTGCCGAACTTGCGCAGCGGGCAGCCGATGTTCGGCAACTCCACCTTGATCACTTCCGCGCCGAACTCGCCCAGAAACGTGGCGCATGCCGGACCAGCAATGAACGTGGCACAGTCCAGCACGCGAATGCCCTGCATCGGGCTGCCAAGATCCGCACTCATGCTGCACCTGCCTGCGCGCGCGCCGCGATGGCGTCAGACAACGCCACGATGGCGTTGGCCTTGATGACAATGGGGTAGTCGATGAACACGCCGTCCACCGCAATGGCAGCCGACCCGCGCGCCTCGGCGGCGGCGAATTCCACAATCACCTTGCGGGCGAACTCCACTTCCGCCGGATCCGGGCCGAACACGCGGTTGGCGACGGCCACCTGATCGGGATGAATGCACACCTTGCCGCCATGCCCGAGTGCTGCGGCGGCGCGGCAATCGGCTTCCAGCCCCACCTGATCGCGCACGTTCAGATACGGCCCATCCAGCGGCGCGCCCAATCCGGCGGCGCGGGCGTCATACACAATCTTGCCGCGCCCATAGGCCAGGGCGGCGGTCAGGTCGCCACGAATGGTGGGCAGCGCCAGATCGCGGCCAAGATCGCCGGAGCCGAACGCCACCGCCAGAATGCGGGTGGAGGCGCGGGCGATGCCGGCACTGTTCTGGATGCCGTAACAGGTTTCAATCAGCGGCAGCACGCGGATGCTGCCGCGCTTCAGGCCCTCGGCGGCCTCAGCCGCGTCCAGAATGGCATCAAGCCGCCGCAGATCCACCACCGATTCGGCTTTGGGCAGCACGATCACGTCCAGATCGGCGCAGACCACGGCTTCCACGTCGGCTGTGGTCAATCCGGTGTCGAATGCGTTGACGCGAATGCAGCGGATGGGGCCGTGAATGCCGGCCAGCGCCGCGCGGGCGATGGGCCGGGCAGCGACTTTCTGGTCGCGTGCAACCGCGTCTTCCAGATCCAGCACCACAGCATCGGCACCGGAGGCGGAGAGTTTGCGGGTCTTGCGCGGCTCATTCGCAGGCGCGAACAGCAGGCTGCGCAGCAGCAACGGGGTGCTCATACTTGCCACGGGTCCATCACCATGCGCCCGAAGAAGGCGCGGCTTTCCATCAGTTCATGCGCGGCGGCGGCTTCGGACAGCGGGAATTGCCGGTGGATCACCGGCTTCAGCTTGCCGGCGGCCACCAGCCCCAGCACCTCGGCCACCATCGCGCGGGTGGAGCGCCCGCATCCGTGGATTGAGATGTGCTTGCGGAACAGCTCGATCATGTCGATGTCCACGTGTTCGCCGCCATGTGCGCCGACACTGACGATGCGCCCGCCCAGCGCCAGCGCGCCGATGCTGTCACGCAGGCGCTCGCCGCCCACCATGTCCAGCACGATGTCCACGCCAAGCCCGCCGGTCAGCGCCATCACTTTGGCCGGGATGTTGCCGGAATTGTAGTTCAGCACGTCATCGGCGCCGAGTGCGCGCGCGGCGGCGAATTTGCTGTCCGCCCCGGTGGTGGCAATCACATGCGCGCCCGCGAGTTTGGCAATCTGGATGCCGGCCGAGCCGACGCCGCTGCCAGCGGCGTTGACCAGCACGGTTTCGCCTGCACGCAGCTTGCCGACTTCAATCAGCGCTTCCCATGCAGTGGCAAACGGCACCTGCGCCGCCACGGCGTCCGCGAAGGAAATGCCATCGGGCAGACGGATGAGGTTATGCTGCTTCACCTTCACGAACTGCGCGTAGGTGCCCCATGTGGTGATGCCGAGCAGGTCGGCTTTCAGGCAGATATTCTCCAGCCCGCGCTGGCAGTTGCGGCATTGGCCACAGGACAGCACGAAATGCGGTGAGACGCGGTCGCCCGGTTTAAACTCGGTCACGCCGGGGCCGACACTGTCGATCACGCCCGCGCAGTCCACACCCATCACGTGCGGAAACTGCTGTTCAATGCCGAACAGGCCGCGCCGCAGATCGGTATCACAATGGTTCAGGCCGGTGGCGTGGTTTCGGATGATAACTTCGCCGAAGCCGGGCGTGGGAGTGGGAACCTCTTCCCACAACAACTGGTCGAATTCACCGTAGCCGCGAATAACGATGGCTTTCACGCCGTTTCCCCCAAGCCAAGCCGACGCAATGTGAGGTTGTGCCCTTGGCGCGCGCCAGCCATGCAGCCACGATAAGTACGGACTTAAGCCTTGTCGAGATTTTCTTGCGCGGAAAAGCGATTGCATAGGAAGTTCAGATTGGCGCCGTGCTGACGGTGGCGCCGTCGCGGGCGGAGGGTGTGATCGACGGCATCGGGCGCGAACCGCAGGAGTCCCAGCCGCTGTATCTGCGGGTGGCGCAGCATCTGCAGGCGGCGATTCGCAGCGGCGAATTTGCCGTGGGCGCACTGTTGCCCACCGAGGTGCAACTGGCCGTGCGCTATGGCGTCAGCCGCCAGACGGTGCGGCAGGCCATCGGGCAGTTGCGCGACCGGGGCATGTTGTCGGCGCGCAAACGCATCGGGACGCGAGTGGATGCGGCCGAGCCGGGGCGGCATTTCCGCTACGGGTTCCAGAGTTTCGCCGACCTGCTGGATCTGGCCGCCGATACCGAAATGCTGGTGGACCGGCGCGACTGGGTGACGGCGGATGCCAAGCTGGCCGCCGAGCTTGGCTGCCGCGCGGGTCAGCGCTGGTTGAAACTGAGTGTGCGCCGTGTCGCACCGGGTGAAACGCGGCCGATGTGCAGTGCCGACGTGTACGTGGATCACCGTCTGGCCCCGGCGGTGGCGGCGCAGGAGGTGTTCCGCTCGGCGCTGTTCGTGCTGCTGGAGCAGACAGCAGGCGAGCCGATTGTGGAAATCCGGCAGGATATTCAGGCGACCGTGCTGGATGAGGCGGCGGCGGCGCGGCTGCTGGCTGAACCCGGGTCGCCCGCGCTGCGGATCGTGCGGCGCTATCTGGGCACCGGCCACCGGGTGATGGAAGTGTCCATTACCACGTTGCCCGCCGACCGCTTCGTGTATTCGCAGACCATCCAGCGGCGGCCGGTGGCAGGGTAGGCGGGTCAGCGGCGGATCAGCACGTAGTTGATGGTGATTTCCAGATCGGCTTCATGATCGGGGAAATCCGGCGGCAACGGCGGCACGGTGGCACCGCGAAACACCGCCTGCGCGCCCATATCGAGCCAGCGCGAGCCGGAACGGCCCAGCAGGTCGACCAACTGCACCTTGCCGCTCGGACCGACCAGCACGTGGATCACCACGGTGCCGTCTTCGTCGTTCTCTGCCGCCTGGCGCGGGTAATAGGAATGGGTGCGCCACCACTGGAACAACTGCGCCTGCCAGTCCGCACCGGGGTCGGCGCCGCGTGCGCGGATCTGTCCGCCCGTGGCACTGCCTGCGGGCAACGGTGGACCGGCCACCATCCCTGCCGCCGTGTTCGGTGCGGCGTCCGGGTTCGAATTGGCCTGCCGCGAACCGCCGAGGCGGGGCGCAGCCCCGGGCTTGCCGAACGAAAAGTCCAGCGGGGCCGGGAAGTTGGAATCGGGTTTGCTGGCCGGGGGGCGGCGCAGTGTGGCGGGGGCTGCGGGTGCCGGGGTTGGGGCAGGGGCAGGCGCAGGCGCGCTGCGTGACACCGTCGGCGCGGGCGGCGGCGGAACGGTGGCCGCGCTGGCGGCTGGCGGGCGGGCCTGTGGCGGCGCGGTTGTGGCGGTGGCCGGGGGTTTGGCCGTTTCGGCAGTGCGGGCCTGCGGCGGCGGAGCGGGTTCGGGCTGCACCGGGCGCGCGGCAGGCGTGGTTTCGGGCGGCGGTGGCCGGGCGGCCGGAGGTGCTGCTGCGGCAGGCGCGGCCGGTGCCGGTGCAGCGGGTGCCGGTGCAGCGGGTGCCGGTGCGGCCGGTGCCGGTGCGGCAGGTGCCGGGGCAGCGGGCGTGGCGCTGGGCTGCGGCAGTGGTGTGGCCGCATTCGGCGCAGGCGGCGGCACCACGGGCGATCCGGCGTCCGGCGGCGGTGCGATGGTAGCGGGCGCGGGCGGTGGCGGGGCGGGTCTGGCCTCCGGCCGCGGTTGCGCGGGTTGCGGTGCGGCCGTGGCCTGCGGCGGTGCGGCCAGCGGCAATGGCACGGGCGGCGGTG
>CAIPHQ010000492.1 GCA_903864895.1 uncultured Rhodospirillales bacterium | reverse complement strand
GGGGTCGGGTGGGCTACAGCCCACCGGAGCTGCGTCATCTGCGGTTCCACTTGCCTGCCTCAGCCCCGCAGCAGCCCCGCTAATCCTCCCGCCCGTCGGAAAACTCCACATCGCGGTGCACGTACACGCTCATCAGCACGCCGAACGCAATCATCACCATGATCATCGCACTGCCGCCGTGGCTGACCAGGGGCAGGGGCACGCCGCCCACCGGGATGGCGCCCATCACCATCGCCACGTTGACGAACACGTACATGAAAAAGTTCATGCTGATGCCCAGCGCCACCAGGCGCCCGTACTGGTGGCGGCAGCGCAGCGCCATCAGCATGCCGCCCAGCACGATCAGGCACAGCAGGCCCAGCACCGCCAGCGTGCCGATCAGGCCGAATTCCTCGGCGATGATGGTGAACACGAAGTCGGTCTGCTTTTCCGGCAGGAAATTCAGGTGGTTCTGCGTGCCCTGCATGAACCCCTTGCCCCACATCCCGCCCGAGCCGAGCGCGATCTTGCTCTGGATGATGTTGTAGCCCGCCCCCAGCGGGTCCGATTCCGGGGTCAGGAAGGTGGTGATGCGGGCGCGCTGGTAGTCGTGCAGATGGCTGTAGGCCACCGGCAGGGCGGCGGCGGCACCGCCCAGCAGCAGCACGATCTTCCACCAGCGCAGGCCCGCACCCAGAAACACCACCGCGCCCACCACGCCGGTAATCACCGCCGTGCCCAGATTGGGCTGCTTGAGGATCAGCGCCACCGGCACCAGCACCGCGAGCGCGGGCGGCAGCAGGAACAGCGGGTTGCCCATGCGCTCGTAGCTGGCGCGGTGGAACCAGCTGGCCAGCGCCAGGATCAGCGCCAGTTTCATGAACTCGCTGGGCTGCCACTGCATTCCGCCCAGGTCGATCCAGCGTTGCGCGCCCTTGCCCACATGGCCCATCTGCGCCACCAGCAGCAGCAGCCCCACCCCGCCCGCGTAGGCCAGCCACGAGAAGCGGGCGATGAAGCGGATGTCCACCAGCGCGATGCACAGCATCAGCATCAGCCCGAAGGCGAAGCGGATGATGTGCCGCGCGGCATACGGCTCTGCCCCGCCGCCCGCCGAATACAGCGCCACGTAGCCCACGCTGGCCAGCGCGCACAGCAGCAGCACATACAGCCAGCTGATCTGCCACAGCTTGCCGGTCAGCCCGAACGAGGTCTCCCGGATCAGGCGGCGTTCGGTGACGCTCACGCCCCCTTCCCCTCCGCCACGCGCTGCGGGGTGTCGCTGTGGGCGGCGGGGTCGCGGTTCAGCACGTCGGTCATGATGTCGCGCGCGATGGGGGCGGCGGTGGCGGCGCCGGCGTTGCCGTGTTCCACCACCACGGCCAGCGCGTATTTCGGGTTCTCATACGGCGCGAACGCCACGAACAGCGCGTGCGGGCGGTATTCCCAGGGCATGTCCTCGGATTTGAACCCGTGCTCCCGCGCCTCCCGCGATACGCGGCGCACCTGCGTGCTGCCGGTCTTGCCCGCCATCTGCACGCCGGGGATCAGCAGCTTGGCAATCGGCGCGGTGCCGTGCTCCTCGTTCACCACCGCCCACATGCCGTCGCGCACCGCGTGCAGTTCCTTCTCGGACAGGCCCATGCTGGGCCAGTCCTCGGCGCGCGACCCGCGCTGCACCACGCCGTTGATGGCGCGTGTCAGATGCGGCTGCACCGCCCGCCCAGTGGCCAGGCGGCAGGCCATGGTGGCCAGCGACATCGGCGTGAGTTGCAGATAGCCCTGCCCGATGCCGTGCACGATGGTGTCACCGATGTTCCACGGATGGCCCTGCGCGATGCGCCAGTTGCGGGTGGGCACGAAGCCCTTGCGGGCACCCGGCAACTCGATGTCCAGCTTCACGCCCAGCCCGAAGCGGTTGGCCATGGCGGCGATGTGGTCCATGCCGGTGCGGCGCGCGACCTCGTAGAAATACACGTCGCAACTGTTCTTCAGCCCGCCATGCAGATCGAGCATCCCGTGGCCGCCCTTGCTCCAGCAATGAACGCGGCTGTCGCCCAGATCGAGAAAGCCGGGGCAGTTGATCTTGTCCCACGGCGTGATGGCCCTGGCTTCCATGCCGGCCAGGGCCACCACCATCTTGAAGGTGGAGCCCGGCGCATACAGCCCGGCGGCGGCCTTGTTGATCAGCGGCGCGCGGCGGTTCCGGGTCCATTCCAGCCACTGCGTCTGCGACACGCCGGAGTTGAACACCGACGGGTCGAAGGACGGGTTGGTGGCCATGGCCAGCACCTCGCCATTGCGCGCGTCCATCACCACGGCGCTGGCGCTCTCGTCGCCCAGATGGCTCAACACCTGCTGCTGCAACACCGCATCCAGCGTCAGCGTCACGTCATCGCCCTGCGTGCCCTCCTGCCGCTCCAGTTCGCGGATCACGCGGCCCACGGCGTTGACTTCCAGCTGGATGGCCCCGGCCTTGCCGCGCAGATTCAGGTCGTGGAACTTCTCCACCCCGGCGCGGCCCACGCGGATGCCGGGCAGCGCCAGCATGGGTTCCTCACCCATGTCCGACTCACTGGGCGGCGCGACGTAGCCCACCACGTGGGCGAGGCTGGCGCCATACGGGTATTCGCGGGTGGTGCCCACGTCGATCAGGATGCCGGGCAGTTCGGGGGCGTTGACCTCGATGGCGGCCATGTCCTCCCAGCTGAGGAACTCGCGCACCGTGACCGGGATGAAGCGGCGGTGGCGGCGCAGTTCACGCTCGATGCGGGCGCGCTCGTGGTCGGCGAGTGTCACGATGCGGGCAAAGGCGTCGAGCGTAGCCCCCACGTCGGAGGTTTGCTCGGCGATCAGCAGGGCGCGCCAGTTGGTGTTGTTGCCCGCCACCGGCACCCCGGTGCGGTCCAGCAGCCGCCCGCGCGGCGGGGCGATCAGGCGGGCGGAGATGCGGTTGGTGTCGGCCAGCGTGCTGTATTTGGCGCCCTCGACCACCTGCACCTGGTACAGCTTGGCCGCCAGCACGCCGAGGGCGGCGATCTGCACGCCGCCCACCAGCAGCGCGCGGCGGGTGAACACGCCGGTGCGTTTGCTTTCCCGCTTCATGCTTGCTGGCTCAGGCCTGCTCCGGTTCCGCCAGCGTCTGATGCGCCCGCGTCAGCAGCGTGGCAAGCGCCGGGTACAGCCCCGCGCCGATGGCCGCCTGAAATACGCCGGGGCCGGGCGGCAGCAAGTGAAATGTCAGCAAGCTGGTCAGCAGCCATTGCAGCGCCGCCGCCCCGGCGGCCACGGCCACGAAAGCCAGCCACACCAGCAGGAAGCCCTGCCGCACCAGGATGCGCCGCCAGCGCATGGCAAAGCCGTGCACCACCAGCAAGGACAGCACACCCACGCCGGGCGGGGCGAAATCCAGCAGATCGGTCAGCACGCCCAGCAGAAACACCACCGGCGGCGGCATGGACGCCGGGCGGAACAGCGACCAGAAGAACACGCACACCAGCGCCACCGAGGCCTGCAACTCCGCCTGACCGGGCAGGCCCAGAGGCGCTGCGGCCAGCAGCAGCAGCAATGCCGTGGAGGTGGCCGGAAAGCCGCGCCGTGCCAGCTTGTCCAACTGGCGGGCGAGGTTTTCGCGCGGGCGGATGCCGGGGAGTTTGTTCACACAACACCCCCTCTCCGCCGTTCAGGGCGGAGCGGGGCCTGAACGGCCTCACTCACTTCCGCCGGTCCGGGAACATCGTCCTGGACGCCGGGCTTTCCGGGGCCACCACGCCGCGCAGGCCGTAGTCGAACAGGCGCACCACTTCCAGCCGGTCCAGCCGGGCGGCCGGTTCCACTTCCGGCACGTGGCTGGCCGAGTAATGCACCACGCCCACCGGCAGCCCGGCGGGGAACACGTTGGCCTCGGCACTGGTCACCACCCGCTCACCCTCGGCGGGGATGGCCCCCTCGCTCCAGTACATCAGGCGGGGGCGGTTGCCGTTGGTGCCGGTCAGCATGGCCCGCGCACGGCTGGATTCCAGAATCACCGGAATGCGGCTGTTGATGTCGGTGATCAGCAGCACGCGGGCACTGCGGGCACCCAGTTCCGTCACGCGCCCGACCAGACCGCGTTCATCGAGTGCGATCTGCCCCTTCACCACGGCGTGGTTGGGGCCGGTGGACAGCAGCACCGCGCGCGCATACACGCCGCCCGCATCGGCCACCACGCGGGCGGTGACGTAGCTGGGCGCCGGGTCCGGAATCCAGTGCAGGCTGGATTTCAGCGTGGCGTTTTCCGCGTCCAGCGCGAGTGCGACGGACTGCCATTGCCGCAGCTTCTCGTTTTCGGCGCGCAGGCGGGTGTTTTCGGCGTACAGCGTGAACACTTCGGACGTGGAGTCCACCGTGCGCCGCACCGCGCCCAGCGGTTCGGACAGCACGCCATAGATGGGGGCCAGCGCATCGGCCAGCGCCATGCGAGCACGCTCGGCAATCAGCGCATCGGCCTTGCCGAGCAGCATCATGCCAAAGGCGGCGGCGATCAGCACCGGCAGCGTCAGCTTGGCCAGTGCCTGGCGCATCGGGATGGACAGGCGGATCACGCGCGGATGCACCCCCCGGGGTCTGGCGAGTCTCGATACGGCCCAGCATAGCCAAACGCAGGGTGGGTGAAACCCACCATCGCGCGTGCCGTGGCGGCGGTCAGTACATCGAACTCAGCACATTGCGCAGCCGCTTCATCTCCTCCAGCGCGCGCCCGGTGCCCAGGGCCACGCATTGCAGCGCGTCCTCGGCCACCACCACGGGCAGGCCGGTGGCGTTGCGCAGCACCTCATCCAGCCGGTACAGCAGCGCGCCGCCGCCGGTCAGCACGATGCCCTTGTCCACGATGTCGGCAGCCAACTCCGGCGGCGTGTTTTCCAGCGCCACCTTCACCGCCTCGACAATCGCCGTCACCGGCTCGTTCAGGCTTTCGGCAATCTGGCGCTGCGCCACCTGCACCTCACGCGGCACGCCGTTCATCAGGTCACGGCCCTTCACCTCGCGGATCGGCCCGTCCTCTCCATCCCAGGGCGGGGCGGCGGCGCCGATGTCCATCTTGATGCGCTCGGCGGAGCTTTCGCCGATCAGCAGGTTATGGTTGCGGCGGATGTAGCTGATGATCGCCTCATCCATCTTGTCGCCGCCCACGCGCACGCTGCGCGAATAGACGATGCCGCCGAGCGAGATCACCGCCACTTCGGTGGTGCCGCCGCCGACATCCACCACCATGCTGCCCGACGGCTCGGTGACCGGCAGGCCCGCGCCGATGGCCGCCGCCATGGGCTCCTCGATCAGCAGCACTTTCCGCGCCCCGGCCGATTCGGCCGATTCCTGGATGGCGCGGCGCTCGACGGCGGTGGAGCCGGACGGCACGCAGACGATGATCATGGGCGAGGCAAAGCCGCGCCGGTTGTGCACCTTGCGGATGAAGTGCTTGATCATCTCCTCGGCCACCTCGAAATCGGCGATCACGCCGTCCCGCAGCGGCCTGATGGCGGAGATGTTGCCCGGGGTGCGGCCCAGCATCAGCTTGGCTTCCTCACCCACGGCCAGCACCTGCTTCTTGCCGCGCACATCGGCGATGGCCACCACGCTCGGCTCATCCAGCACGATGCCGCGGCCCTTCACGTAAACCAGCGTGTTGGCGGTGCCGAGGTCGATGGCCATGTCGGCCGACATGAACCCGAGCAGGCTGGAAAACATCGATGAAGGAACCTTTGTCGCGGCGCAGCGTAAGGGGGCAGGGCTTAACCCTGCCGGGGGCGGCGGGCAAGGGGCCGGGACGTATGGGGGGTGTGCGGGGCAGCGGCGCAGGGGTGCAGGGGTGCAGGGGCGCAGGGGCACAGGGGCGCAGGGGGGGGGGAAAGCGGCGGCGCTTTACATTTTGTTCATTCCATTATCCGGCGGGCGTGCTATTTTGTATACGGAACTGATTTGACATTATTTGAGGCTTTGCAATGGCTTTTCCGGCCTGGCCGCAGCGTGCCATGTTGATCCTGGCGGTGTGCATGGGCGTGGCCGTGCTGCTGGCCCGCTGCGCGCCGGAGCCAAGCCCGCAGCAGGTGGAACTGCGCAACGAGTACAAGGCCTTTTGCGACCTGGAGCGCTTCAGCGGCCGCACCGACACGATGCAGACCGTGGAAGGCCAGATGAAGGTCAAGAATGTGGGCAAGTGGTGCGCCGACGTCGTGACCTTCAGAACCGGTGCCGCCACTGCCTGGGCCATCGACCGCAAGCCGAAGCATGGCGAGGCCGGGGTGATAACCACCAAGGACGGCAAGGGCACGGCGGTGGGCTACCGGCCCGCCCTGAGCTATAGCGGTTCCGACGAGATGACGGTGACGCTGAAGACCCCCAGCCTGAACGTCGCCATCCACTACGACATCACCGTCACCGCGCCCTGACCGGGCGCAATTGACCGGGCGCAATTGACCGGCTGCGATTGCCCGCCTGCGATTGCCCGCCTGCGATTGCCCGGCTGCGATTGACCGGCTGGCGGCGCCCGATTAGCCTTTCCGCAACAATCCCCCCTGCCCTGCGGAGGCTGCCATGCGCCGAATCCCCAAGCTCAGCCTGCCGAATCTGGCAATTGTGGCACTGTGCGCCGCCACGCTGGGCGGGTGCAGCAAGGCGCAGGAGGAGTACCGGTCGTACTGCGCGGTGTTCAACGTGAACCGCCAGTTCGACACGCCCACCACCAGCCAGGCGCAGATGAACGTGAAGAACGTCGGCAAGGAGTGCGGCATCAACATGGCGCCGGATGATGCGGCGGCGCAGAATTCCAGCATCGACCAGCAGCCCCTGCATGGCCGCGCCTTCATCGAGAACGCCGCGAACGGCAGCTACACCCATATCGGCTACATCCCCGCCCCCGGCTACACCGGCAAGGATGCGATGGTGGCCACGGTGAGTTCCACGCTGCGCCGCATGACCGTGACCTTCTCCATCGACGTGTACCAGTAACGCCCGGAGCCGCCATGCGCGCCCCTGCCCTCGCGGCACTTGCCGTGGCCTGCCTGCCGCTGCTGGCCGGTTGCACCACCGGCCCCACCTCCGGCCCGCAACTGGCCGCGCGCGAGGAGATGCTGAGCTACTGCTTCCGCCGCTTCGTGGACCCGGAACTGAACACGCCCACCACGCGCACAATGGACATGAGCGTGAAGAACGTGGGCAAGCCGTGCTGGATCACGATGTCGCCGCTGATGCGCGCCGCGCGCAGTTCCAGCATCGACGACCTGCCCACAAACGGCGGCGCGTTCGTGGAAAACAACCCGGACGGGCTGTCCACCAAGATCGGCTACCTGCCAGACCCCGGCTTCACCGGCAAGGACCGCATGGTGGTGACGGTGGCCTCACCGGGGTTCAAGTCCACCATCACGTTCCGGATTACGGTGCGGAATTAGGCGCTGGCCTGCTACTCCGCCGCCACCGCGCCTGCCCGCCGCGCGCCGGGGCGTTTGTGGAACGCGCCGTCTTTCATGATCATGGCAATCCGGCTGCGGTCTTGCATCACCCGCACGTCGCGCGTGGGGTCGCCGTCGATCAGCAGCAGGTCGGCGAGATAGCCTTCGCGCACCTGCCCGGCATCCAGCCCCATCATTTCGCCACCGGCTTTGGTGGCGCAGGCCAGTGCCTCGGCCGGCGAATAGCCGAACAGGTTGACGAAGTGTTCCAGATCGCGCGCGTTGGTGCCCTGCGGGGTCCAGGCGAAGCCGTAATCGCCGCCGATCACCACCCGCACGCCGCGCTTGCGCAGTTCGTTGTAGGTGGCGCAGGACAGATCGAGCACCCGCTGCATCCCCAGATTGGCCACCACGTCCGGCGTCACGCCCCAGTCGGCGGCTTCGTGAATGGTGTTCCAGATCAGGCCGATGGCGGGGCCCACGAAGATGCGATCCTTCGCGTCTTCCAGCATGTCCAGCGCCTCGGCGTCGGTCTGCTCACAGTGATAGATCACGTCGATGCCGCATTTCAGTGCGCGCTTGACGGATTTGCCGGCGCGGGCGTGGCAGGCGATGCGCTTGTCGAAATCATGCGCGGTTTCCACCGCCGCCATCACCTCCGCCTCGCTCATCACCGTCATGCCGCCCTTGGCGGTGACGAAATCGTCGCCCGAGATGTTGATCTTCACATTGTCGGTGCCCTCGCGCACGCACATGCGCACCGCGCGGCGCACCGCATCCGCCCCATCCACCACAATGCCGAAGCTGGAGCGGTTCTGGTGCAGCGTGCTTTCGTCACCCAGACCCGCCGTGACGGTGATTTCCGGGGTCGAGGCGCGGATGCGCGGGCCACGGGCGCGGCCTGCGTTGATTTCATTGCGCGTGACAATATCCAGCCGGATTTTGGCGGAGGCCGCGCTGTACAGGCTGGTAAACCCGTGATCCAGCAGCAGTTCGGCGTTGCGCATGGTGGCGAGCAGATGCTCCTCCACCGGGATGTCCCCCAGATCGGTATTGCGCTGCGCGCCGCAGAAACTCGGGTGGGCGTGGCCTTCGACCATGCCGGGCATCAGCGTCATGCCCTGCGCGTCGATCACCTCACAGCCCGGCGCTTCCAGCGCGGCCCCCGGCCCGGCGATGGTGCGAATGCGGTTGCCGCGCACGATGACCTCACCGGGGACGGAGGCGGACCCGGTGCCGTCGAAGATCATGGCATTTTTGATATGGACGTCCATCGGCCGTCTCCCGAAAGATTTGCGCGGACGGTACGGGCCTGGGTGTCAGGGCGTCAACTGCAGGCATGCGGGTCGCATTTCACCAAGGCGCCCGGCGAGCGCAGGCTGCGGCGCGTGATGGCGGGCGATGCCAGCGCCTGCTGCGGCACCGAACTGACGCCGGACACCGTGGAACAGGCGCTGGCGCGCTGGCGCGATCCGCCCTAGGAGCCTGTCCCGGTAATCACTAGCCGAAGCTGTATGAAATGCGATTCAGTGTGTCGCATGAGCAAGACTTTCCGCGCGTGGGATGTTGACCAGGGCTGGTTGCTGCCGCCCTCGGTGCATGAGTTTGTTCCGTCTGGGCACGTCGCGCACT
>CAIPHQ010000491.1 GCA_903864895.1 uncultured Rhodospirillales bacterium | reverse complement strand
GATATCGGCAACGCCGCAAAGTTCGTCCTGAACATCACCGGTTCGGGCACGCATGTGTCTGGCGGCAGCCCGGCCGGCGGCACAGATCCGAACATCCCGCAGTTGCGCGGGACCGACTTTACAACGGTCGCCGGCACCAACACCGCATTCACGATGGTCTCGCAAGAGAACGCGAATTTCACCGTGGCTTCCGGCGCCACCGGCACAGAATTTACAATGACAGGCGGCGCGCCGGCCGTGGATGTCAACACCATCTTCGTGGTGAATGGCAATAACACCACCATCCATGGCGGCAGCGGCAATCTGATCGTCTATGATTCGCTCGGCAGCGGGCTGAGCTTCGACGGCACGGGCAACGCCGGTAACATCTTCCTGCTCGACAGCATCGGCGGCGGCAGCGCCACGCTCGGGGCCAACACACAATATTACAACACCGCGGCGGCGGCGGCCGAAACCCTCGTGGGCGCGGCGGGGTCCAACCTGACCAGCTACGCATTGGCCGGTGTGGACTACGAAGGCAGCAACGCCAACGCGGCGTTCCTCGCCGGCAATTCCGGCAGCACGGCCGGTGGCGCGATGACAGTCAGCGGTGCGGCCAACACCACCATCTGGGCGGGCGCCGCAGGCGGCAGTTATTCAATCGGCGGCACCAGTTTCTTTCTGGGCACGGCGTCAGCCGCCACGGGTTCGGTGCCGGACAAGCTCTATCAGACCAGCCTGTCCGGCGGCGGTGGCGCGTTCTTCGCCTACAGCAACAGCCATGAAGACCTGTCGCTGACCAGCCTGCCCGGCGCCACTGCGTCCGGCATGAACCTCGCCGCTGCGGGGGACGGCACAACGGTCGACGCGTCCGGCGCGGCCGGCCACAACACGCTGTGGCTGTTCGGCATCGCACGGTCTGGCACAAGCGACGCCGTCACCGGCGCTGCGACCATCCTCGGCGCCACCGCCGGCCACGACACATTCTCGCTGTTCATCGATAATACGATAGAAACGGCGCATACCATCAGCATTGAGAACTACCAGGCCTCCGACCAGTTCCTGCTGCTGAACGCGAATGGCACGGGCGAGGCCGCCTACCTGCCGCAGGATGTCGCGGCCATCCAGGCGTTCAACGCCGGATCAGGCAACAGCTTCACGCTGCATGACGGCACCACCGTGGCATTCCTGAACGGCATGGTGCCGCACAACGTCACGCTGTTCTGAACGCACTGCCAGGTCCCAGGCCAAAGGCAAGATCCATCGAGGCCGGCACATCCACAAAAATCAGATCACATTCATGCAGACCAGATCGGATCAAATAAAGGAGGGTGGGCTTCAGCCCGCCAGCACAACTATATGCGGTGAATACATGGGCAAATAAGTAACTCCCGGACAATGGCCATAAATTGCGGTTTGGGCGGCTGCCCATTCTGCAATTGTGGCCAGAGACGAATTGACGACGAGCCGGGATGGGCGGGAGCGGTGATCAGGGCGCCCTGCACCGCGTCGTACTCGCCCTCGGCCAAATACTGTAGATCGGCGTGGGGTCCCGACGCCGATCGGCATAATAAGTGACGGATATTACTGAGAGAAGAGGGGTCCCCCGTGCGCGCCGAATCAAAGCCGGGGCGGTTCAGATGCGCTGCTGTGTAACCGTTCCCACAGGGTCACCGGCGTCGTCGATCATCGTGGCCGTGCTGGTGGCCAAATTCAGGCATGAGGCCGAGTGGCGGAACAAGCTGTCCCGGTTGCGCAAGTAGAGCTAAAACGCTGGTTGCGATTGGTCAGTCCTTCGCACGCCACGCATCCATGAAGCCTCGATAGCCGTTGAGTATAAAGCGAAGTCCAAACCAAAACAGCAGCACTACGATAGATGAATAAGCGACATTCCAGTATATTGCAATATTACTCCACTCCGATTCCGTAATGTAAAATACTCCCCAACCCCGTAAAGCAATTTCTATTGTGTGTCCGGTGCGAGGGTCGGGCGCCTTCCATCTGTGGTCGAGCCCCCGCGATGCCGCGATGGCCACCCAAAGGCTGCCTATCATAAACGATCCCAGACACGCATCAATGATAGTCCGTATTCGGGACATACGCAGGAGAACCGAGATCTTCACTTGGATAACCTCGTCTTCAAGGAAGAAAGGCGTCGCCTAGTCCCGACTGCAGTGCTTGCGTGAGACCGGGGCATGGGTCCGCCGGTACGAATGGTTGCGGTCCGAATAAGGGCGCAATTACAGTGTGTGAGCCTCCAACACCAGCAGTCGCACCAGAACCGAACCCGAGACTAAAGCCATACCCGGCTGGTCCTCCGTCGAATGGAGTGCTGTAGTTCACGCCCACAATCACACCCTCGCCGCCACTACCCGAGACCGTTGCCGAGGACCCGGCTAACTCAGAAATATTGTCCGCACCTGGGCTGATTGTTGCTGTCGCACTCACTCCAGCCTCTCCGGCCACTCCAGCAACTATAGCTGCGGTATCGTACGTGCCGACGTTCCCGTGGAAGTCAAAAGCAATTCCAACCTCATAGCTTCCCGAAACTGCGCCTCCGCCGCCCCCGACGCTGACGCCTATCTGCATGACACTCAGGCCGTTCGGATCTGTCCTTCCAACTGCACTTCCTCCTACATACCCATGAAGATTGAGCCCTCCCTCTTCCCCGATCGGATCGCGCGAGAGCCAGCGTGCGATGGCGGGATCGTAGGCGCGGTAGGTGGCCAGATACAAGCCGGAGGTCTAGTGGTAGAACAGCCCGGCGTAGCGGAAGTCCGGCCAGTTGGCGCGCGAGCCGGTGGCGGCGGTGGCGTTGCCATAGGGGTCATAGTCGAAATGCCCCAGGCTCTGCCCGCTGCCGCCCGCCAGCACGTCGCGCACCGAGCCGAGATGGTCCGGGGCATTGACCAGGGCACCCTGGGCGGCGTCGTATTCGCCCTCGGCCAAAGACCGCCGCAACGGCGTATCGGTGCCGCTGCGCGACTGGCACAGCGTCTGGCCGCACCAGCCATGGCGCGTTACGCTGGTGACCCCGCCGGAGACGGTGGCAATCGCCACACGGCCCCCGGGCCGCCGCCGTTGCTAGCCGAGGTAAGTTCCCTGCACCGGCGCGGGCTACCGCAGAGGCTGGTTGGGCCGGCACCGGCGAGTCTCCCGATGCCTGCGCCGACGTGTTGCACACGCTCTACGGTGCCATGGTGTCCGGGCTACGCTCGCTCCGTCCCGGTCGGCACCCCAAAAGCGCTGCGCGCAGCCATGCTTAAGGACGGCCGCAGCCCGCCGCACCGCAGCGTCCCTGAACGCGGCGAGCACGGCGCTCAATTCTCGCATATGGGACAGCTGATATTCAACCCGTTGCGAACCTCACGGAAAAATTGGATTGCATCGCATCACGATATTTACGGTGGGTATCCTAGCTACGTGGACTATAGATACATAAAAACAAAAATACAAATAAAACTAATAGACACCTCTAAGCAGTTTAATATTATCATAATCAAATCTGATAACGGATGAATTTCAGTAATATGCATAAAAATGCTAAATTGAAGAGCCAAAACTGCGATATCACCAAATCCATAAATAATCCATATCAATTTTTTAATATTTGTCATATTATCAAAATATCGCCTCGTTGATGCAAGTCCAGCACCTATGATTAAATATAACAGGCCAATTGCTAGCGATTTGATATATATGTTCGCATTAAACATAAGCATTCTGGAACTTCTCCGGGTCAGCTACCAGGGCAGCGATGTACAGGGCCGCCAGTGGGTGGAAACATTCTTTGATATTGGGCACCTCCCCATCCAGCAAGCGGCGCTCCAATGCCGCCAGGAACAAGATTCCCGGCGAGTGGGGCTAAAAGTGGGAATGCACTATCAGATAGCTCATTAATAGCATTTGTAAACAAATTGCCAAGTCCACCTGCGACCGCACCACCAACTGCTGCACCTGCTGTTGCCCCAGGATTCCAATCATTTTTATAAAAACTGCCGGGATCCCATTGGCCAGTGTTTATGCCGTTCGCAACATACTGTCCAATGATGTCGCCTACCGCACCAGATGCTGCTCCGCCAAGCGCGCCGGTAATTGGAGAACCGAACAAACCTCCGACAACTGCGCCGCCGACCGCACCGGCTATCGCTCCAACTCCTGCGTCGACGTATGATCCTCCTGTGGCATAGGCACCGATTGCGCCGTAGTAGCCTCCGATGATTGCTCCCGCTATCGCCCCATAGCCATCCTTGCCGTTTGGATCCTTGTAGCCAATCGGCTTCCCCTCGACATAAGCATAAAGATTGAGTCCTCCCTGTTCCTCGATGGGATCGCGCGAGAGCCAGCGGCCGAGGGCGGGATCGTAGGCGCGGTGTGTGGCCAGATACAAGCCGGAGGTCTGGTGGTAGAACAGCCCGGCGTAGCGCAGGTCCGGCCAGTTGGCGTGCGATCCGGTGGCGGCGGTGGCGTTGCCGTAG
Organism: uncultured Rhodospirillales bacterium; assembly: GCA_903864895.1. Taxonomy (GTDB): domain Bacteria; phylum Pseudomonadota; class Alphaproteobacteria; order Acetobacterales; family Acetobacteraceae; genus CAIPHQ01. The sequence continues at coordinate 11 of CAIPHQ010000491.1, read as the reverse complement.
GGGGCGTAGTC
>CAIPHQ010000490.1 GCA_903864895.1 uncultured Rhodospirillales bacterium | reverse complement strand
TGTTACGGCCCGATTGCCCCTCTCCCGCTTTGCGGGAGAGGGAGGGGCCCATGCCGCAGGCATGGGAGGGTGAGGGTGCGGGTTGCTCGCCCGTCCAAGCCCCCTCGCCGCGCAACCGGTGAGCGTATCGCAGGCATCCGCCCCAAATTCACCCAAAAACCGCCCAATTTTTCATCATCTCCAAAAAATCGCCCCAAAAACCCGCATTCTCCTGCTTGATCGCCCTAGCCCGCGGGGCAATTACACGGTAATTGCATGGCAGAGCATGCAATTGTAGCGGGGACATCATGGACGATCTGACCAGTCTGGTACCCGGTGGCTTCACCGCAGGCACCTCCAGCACCGCGCCGCATCCGCTGGCGCCGCTGTCCGCCGATGAAATCCGTGCTGTCGTGGCCATCGTGCGCGCCGATGCGCGGTTTGGCGATGCGGTGCTGTTCGAGACCATGGAACTGAAGGAGCCGGACAAGGCGGTGTACCGCGCCGGTGGCCCGGTGCCGCGCGAGGCCCGCGTCAACCTGTTCCGCACCGATACCAAGGGCGTGCTGCGGCTGACCATCTCGCTGACCGAGGGCAGCATCACCAGCGCCGTGCTGGTGGAGGGGGCCCGGCCAATGATTCAGCTGGAGCAGTTTCTGGCCATCGAGGGCGTGGTGCGCGCGCACCCCGATTTCATCGCCGCCTGCGCCAAGCGCGGCATTACCGATATCTCGCAGGTCTGCGTGGACCCGTGGTCGGCGGGCAATTTCGGCGTGCCGGGTGAGGAAGGGCTGCATTTGTCGCACACGTTCTGCTGGCTGCGCCTGCGCGAGAACGAGAATTTCTACGCCCACCCCATCGGCGGCCTGAACGCCGTGGTGGACATCATGACGCTGAGCGTGCTGCGGGTGGACGATTACGGCGTGATGCCGATTCCGATGGCCGAGTACAACTACGAATCCCAGTTCCGCGACAGTTTCCGCGCGCCGCTGAAGCCGCTTGATGTGGTGCAGCCGGAAGGGGCCAGCTTCACCATCGAAAACCATGTGCTGACCTGGGACAAATGGTCGCTGGTGGTGGGCTTCAATGCACGCGAGGCCCTGACGCTGCACGACATCCGCTACGATGGCCGCCCGGTGGTGCACCGCGCGTCGCTGGTGGAAATGGTGGTGCCGTATGGCAGTGCCGACCGCGCGCACGCCCGCAAGAACGTGTTCGACATCGGCGAGTATGGCCTCGGCAAGCTCGCCAACTCACTGCAACTGGGCTGCGACTGCCTTGGCACCATCGCCTATCTGGATGCCAACCTGAACGGCATGGATGGCAGCATCTTCACCATCCCCAGTGCCATCTGCATTCATGAAGAAGACAACGGCATCCTGTGGAAACACTGGGATTTCCGCACCGAGCGCACCGAAGTGCGGCGCGGGCGCAAGCTGGTGGTGTCGTGCATCTGCACCGTGGGCAACTACGAATATGCCTCGTACTGGTATTTCAAGCAGGACGGCGCCATCGAGTTCGAGATGAAGGCCACCGGCATCGTCAACACGGTCGCCTGCCTGCCCGGCCAGCCGTCCAAATACGGCACCGAAGTCGCCCCCGGCGTGGAAGGCCAGATGCACCAGCACGCGTTCTGCGCGCGGCTGGACATGGCGGTGGATGGGGATGCGAATTCCTTTGTGGAATGCAACACCTTTGCCGAACCCTCCGGGCCGGAGAACCCGTACGGCAACGCGTTCTACATGCAGGAAACCGTGCTGACGCACGAACTGGCCGCCTGCCGGAGGGTGGACCCGGCCACGCAGCGCTACTGGAAGGTCATCAACCCGAACAAGACCAACGCCGTGGGCAAGCCGGTGGGTTTCCGGCTGGAACCGGGCCACGCGCTGACGCCGTTCGTGCAGGAAAACGCCCCCTCCGGCTTCCGCGCGCGGTTCATGCAGAACCATGTGTGGGTCACGAAGTTTGATGCCGAGGAGCGGTATCCGGCGGGCGAATACATGAACCACTCCAGCGGCCATGGCGGCATTGTCGATTTCGCCGCCCAGGACCGCAACATCGAGAACACGGACATCGTGCTGTGGCACGTGTTCGGCCTGCACCATCTGCCGCGCACCGAGGACTTCCCGGTGCAGCCCTGCATTTCCACCGGCTTCAAGCTGGTGCCCAGCGGCTTCCACAACCAGAACCCCGGCATCGACCTGCCGCCGCAGGTCAACACCGCCAGCAAACTGGCGGGCCATTCGCATTCCTGCTGCGCCTGACATTCATTGCAAGGAGCACCGCCCATGAGTGCCACCGCCGGACGGCCCAGCGCCGTGCCTTTGGCCACCGCGCCGCAACTGCGCCATTCCACGCTCAGCCAGGTGGAAAGCCTCGGCCAGTCCATCGCCAACATCGCGCCCACGCTGACGCCGGCGCTGAACATCACCGTGGTGGCGGGGCTGGCCGCCACGGGCTCATGGCTGGCGTATCTGATCGCCACCATCGGCATGCTGTTCGTGGGGGCCAACAACTCGGAACTGGCCAAGCGGCAACCGCAGTCAGGCTCGTACTTCCTGTATATCGGGCGCAATTTCGGCCCGTTTGCGGGCGCCATGTCCGGCTGGTCGATGATTGCGGCGTATCTGTTCACCGCGGTCGCGGTGACGGAGGCGTTCACCATCTTCCTTGGCAACGTGTTTGAGGCCGTGGGCCTCGGCAGCATCATGCCGCCCGCCTGGGCGCTGATTGTG
>CAIPHQ010000489.1 GCA_903864895.1 uncultured Rhodospirillales bacterium | reverse complement strand
GGGGCTGCCGCCGATGTGCGGGCGTTTGCCGACAGCGTCACAAGTCAGCGCGGCGTACGGTTCGGGCACCTGCATGTGGTGCCCGCGGTCATTCACAGCCACGGGCCGGACGGCGCGCCGCATGTGCATGCCTGACGTTTCGCTCAACGCATGTCAGACGTTTCCACCCAGATCAGCCCGCCTTCCTCCACATCCACGGTGTCACCGGTGGGGCTCGGCATTTTGCGCGCGCCGGTGACCAATGCCGCGAACCCCCACCAGCCGGCACGGGGCATGGTGTAGCTGAAATAGCCGTTGGCATCGGACTTGATGACCTGCGTCACGAACGGGCCGGACGGCGCCTTGATATGCGCGTCGTTCTTGTACTCGATTTCGATGCGTGTGAACGGGGCGGGCTTGCCGTGGTACAGCACGATGCCGCTGAAATTGCTGCCCGTCCACAGGCCGAATGGGCGGGTAAGCGGCTGGATTTCAATCGGCGCGCCGGTCAGAGTATCCCAGCCTTCATCAGCGCCGAAGCCGTTTACGACGGTTTTGGTGTAGTGGATCAGCATCTTCTTTTCGTCGTGCTCCCAATAGGGGGCTGGTTCGACGTAAAAGATGTAATTGGCCGGCCCGCCTAGCGTATATTTTGCGTCGTAGGCCGTTTTGCCCGCCACTTTGCGCGGTTTCAGGTGCGCCAGCAGATCGGTGCGTGTGCCGTCCCGGCCGATCACGCCGAAAGCGGCAGGCTGGCCCATGTCCATCACGGGTGCACCCTCCATCGGATGGGTAAACAGCAGCGAAAGCAAAATCTGCTTCTGCTTGTTGGACTCCACGATGTTGTCGCTGGGCAGCAATTCCTGAAAATGTGCCAGCGCGGGCTGGCAGCCGAGTGCCAGAAGCAGTGCAGCGGTCTTGATCTTCATGATACCCTCCAGTTACGAAAAGCAACTCTCAAGTAGCCCTAGGCTTGCAACGCGGTCAGCAGTGCCGCGAGGTTGTTGCGAAGTCCATGCAATAGCGCCTCCTGATCCGGCACGCCGTCACGCGGCACAGGGCCTGGGTCCAGCGTGTCGAGCAGGGCAATCCGTCCGCCGCGCGAAGTGATCCATTCAGCGATATCCGGCGGTGGCATGCTGGTTGCCACAAATGCGCTGGCATCGACATGCGACAGCGCCTTGCCGATGGTGTCGGACGTCAGGCCTGAATTGGGCAGATGGCCCGCAATGCGAACTGACAGGTCGGACAGCAGGTATGCCAGTTCGGGGGTGAACAGCACCGCCGCAGGGTCGTCGAGCGCTGCGAAATGCCGCTCGTACTCGGCGCGCAGCGCCAGTACCTTGGCGCGAAACTGGTCACGGTTGCGCGCAATTTCCGTGGCATCGGCCTCGGCCAGCCGCATCAGGTCTGCTGCAACGATGTCGGTCATGCGCACCACATTGGTCAGGCTGAGCCAGACATAGGGCGAGACCGCACTGTGCCCTTGGCCGTCTGGCAATCGCAGCGTGGCCACGCCCGCCAGTTCCGGCTGGAACGAAGCTGAAGCGTCAATCTCGACCGCGCGGATGTTGTGGCGGCGGATTTCCGGATACAGCGGATCGGCTGGCCACACGGTGTGAAGTCCGATGGCGGCCTGCACGCGCTGTGCCGTGGCGGCAAATTCTGGCCGGGCGCGATGCGTGAGCCAGCTTGCCTGCTGCGCCATGCCCAGATCGGGCGGGAACGCCGGAATGACCTTGATGCCGGTGGCCACTGCCAGTGTGCTGGCAATGCAGTATGTCGCCAGCAAACCGGTGGCCACCACCACTTGAGGCCCCTGAGCGCGCGCAGGCCCTGCCAGCGCGAGCATCGGTGCGGCCAATAACGTGCGGCGGTTCCACATGGTTTTACATCGCCTGACGCAGGCCAAGCCGCCCAAGGGTGGCCAGCACAAAAAACATTGCCGCCACCAGCACGATGGACCCGCCAGACGGAAGTGGCAGGTTCCAGATGATCGGCGCCAGAATGCCGATGAAGCAGCTGATGGTGGAAATCACGATGCTCAGCACGAAGAAGCTGCGGATCGAGCGGCTCATGATGCGTGCTGCCGCAGCCGGAATCAGCAGCAGCGATTCCACCAGCATGGCCCCGACAATCTTCACTGCCGCCACCGTGATCAGCGTGATCATCACCACGAACACGTAGTCCAGAAGTTTCACGTTCACGCCGCGCACATGTGCCAGTTCGGGGTTGAAACTGGCCAGCAGCATCCGGTTGAAGCGCAGCACACCCACCGCCGCCACCAGCACGGCCACCACGATCAGCACCGTCAGATCGACGTCGTTCACCGTCAGGATCGAGCCGAACAGAACCTGATCGACGATATGAATGTTGATCTTGCTGGCCACGAAGACCAGCAGGCTGGAGCCCACGGCCATGGAGATCGACAAGAACACGCCGGTGAGCGTGTCACTGGCCATCTTGGTGCTGTTCTTGGTGAAGTTCAGCGTCAGTGCAAACAGGATGCAGAAGCCAAACAGCGTGATGTACGGCTCGGTAATCGGCTCGCCCAGCAGATAGCCCAGCGCCACGCCGGTCAGCGCCGCATGGCCCACCGCCTGCGAGAAGAACGCCAGCCGTTTGGTGACCACCATGGTGCCGACACCGCCCAGAATCGGGCCGATGAACACCGCGCAGATCAGCGCGTTGATGACGAACGCATACTGGAAGGCGGATGGCAGGTCGCCGATCTGCGCCCAGTGCTGAATGGCCGCGCGGACTGGCGCGAACAGGCCCATCATGGCGCGCCCGCCCCGGCGGCGAACGGCACATTGCCCAGCACCTCGGCGGGAGTGCCGCTGAACAGCACGGTGCGTTCAACGCAGGTTACACTATCCGCCATCCGGCGTACCTCGGCCAAATCGTGGTGAATCCACACCACAGTGGCCCCGCAGTCGCGCAGACCGGCCACCAGTCCGGCGACGATGCTGGCCCCCACGGCATCGATGCCTGCCAGCGGTTCGTCCAGCACCAGCAGGTCGGGCGGCGGAATCAGCGCCTGCGCGAACAGCACCCGCTGCCGCTCGCCACCTGACAGTTCGCCCATGCGCCGCGTGCGTTTGCCGGTCATGCCGACCTTGTCCAGCGCCTCGTCCACCGCGCGGCGCTTGCCGCGGGCAATGCCGAAGATGGCCATGCGGTCCTGGCTGACGATGGCCATGAAATCATCGACCGTCATCGGCAGATGCCGGTCGAATTCCAGCACCTGCGGCACGTAGCCAATGCGGCGGCCGCCGGTCCAGTCGATGCGAATCTCGCCGGTATGCGGCATCTGGCCCAGCAGCGAGCGGATCAATGAGGTCTTGCCGCCGCCATTCGGGCCGATCACGCAATGCAACTGGCCGGGGGCGATGGCGAAGCTGATGTCGCGCAATATCTCGGTGGCCCCAAGCCGCAGGCCGACGCCGCTGAACGCCACGCCGGGACCGTGATGCACGGCGGCGCGCATCAATGCGCCGCTCCGGTGGCGGCCAGCACGGCGTCCACGATCACCTGCATGTCGAATGCGATGCCTTCCTCGAATTTTGCGGCGGTGTACGCGCCCTCGGTGATGTGGGTCAGTGTGTACAGCCGCGCCCCGGTCTCGCGCTGAATGGCATCGGCAAATTGCGCGGGATACTGCGCCTGCGTGAAGAGCGTGGTTACACCTAACGCCCGGATGCGCTCGATGGTACCGCGCATCTGGCTGGCGGTGGGCAGCAGGCCATGGGCCGGTTCCACCACCGCCACCACGTTCAGGCCGAATTCCTGCATCAGATAATCGTATCCGCCATGAATGGTCGCCACGTTCAGCGCCGCCCCGGTCACACCCGCCAGCTTGGCGATGTAGCCTGCCTTCAACTTGCGCAGGCGCGCCGCATAGGCGCGGGCGTTGCGGCGATAGGCCTCGGCGTTGTCCGGGTCGGCCTCACCCAGTTGCGCCGCGATGGTGAAAATCTGCTGGATGGCGGCGGTGATCGATATGAAGGTGTGCGGGTTGTAGGTCTTCTCGCCGCCGGGATTGCCCGAGGCCGGGATCAGCGCCACGCCCTCATTGGCATAGATGATCCGGACCTTGCCGCGCATTTCGGCAGCATCCAATACTTTCAGCGCAAAGTCGTCATGGCCGATGCCGTTCATCACCAGCACATCCAGCGTGGCGGCACGGCGGATGTCGGCGGGTTGCGGTTCATAGTTGTGCACGTCGAACCCGGCCTCGATCAGCGGTACAATGTCCACCGCGCCCTGCGTGATGTTGGCCACCCAGCTATAATAGGGGTGCAACGTGATGCCCACGCGCAGCTTGCGTTTGTCCTGCGCGCGGGCGATGTGCGGCAGCGCCAGAGCGGCCAGCAACAAAATGCGGCGCTTCATGGTTTGGTTCCGGCAGCTTGCGTGCCGCTTTGCGCGTCCTGACCCTTGAACGCCACCGCCTGCCGCCACCCTTGGCCGCCCAGCGTGTCCGGGTCGAATTCCAGTGGCATCGCCGGTTTTGAGGCGTCGCTGACCCAGATATTGGCGTTGAACACCAGTTTGTGCTGCGGCCCGACGCCCAGCACGTCGATATGCACATGCGGGCGCTCGCCCGACGGGTCCTGCCCGCGCAATACCAGCAGGAATGAGCGCATGGTGCCCGGATTGGCGCTGGCGCCGAAATAGGCCACGGCGGGCGCGTTCACCGTGTCCAGCCCGCCCGTCTGCCAACTGAAATCCTTGGCATCAAACGGGGGAATGCCCTGGGCGCGCAGTTCGTCCAGCGTCAGCCAGTGGCCGCCGTCCTGATGCACGCTTTGCACTTCCAGTCCTGCTGCATACAGGTCGTTGAACAATGCCTGCTCGCCCGGGGTCAGGCCCGAAAACGCGCTGATCTGATAGGATTGCAGTCGCTGCACCTTGCTCTCGGCCCGGCGCTGGCCGATCAACGCCGCGCAGACGAACAGCACGGCAATCACGGCCAGCAGCAGAAATTTCTGCTCCTGACGGCCGGTGGCGGGCTGAACGATGGTGCTGGCCATGCGTGCCGGTCCTTGTGTCAACGGGCGGGAAGCGTGGCGGGGAGTTCGTCGGCCTCCACGGTCCACTCGGCACGATGGTTGTCGCCCGCGTCGATCATGAAGGTCAGGTTCTGGCGCACCGTGGGTGTGAAATGGAACTTGCCGTGATCGTCGGTCACGGTCTCGCCAAGTTTGTGCTGGCCGGGACCATACACTTGCACGGTTACGCCGCTGGGCACCGTGCCGGTGCTGAAATACGCCTCACCGGCCACCACACCATCGGCAACCTCCGCATAAATTTTCAGCAGATGCGCGGCGGCGGGCAGGCTTGCTGCCATCGCAGCCATCAGAGCGAGCATCGCGAGACGTGGCAGACGGCGCAGCACGCGGTGGCCTCCGGGGTGTGCGAGGAATTTCTTAAAACCTCATACGCCTCGTAGCCCGCCCGGGATGCAGCATCCAGCACCGCCCGCGCAAAATTTTCGTGACGCTCGGGTTAGCGGCCGGGGTCGCCCGGTACGCCGTAGGATGGGGCGGTGGACGGATCCAGCGCCCGGGTGACATAGGCGTCCATCTGCGGTGCCCACATGGCCCAAAGGCCAGCCAGCGCGCCGATGGGGTCGGTTTCGTGCCAGTCCACCCGCAAATCCGCCACCGGCCATGCCACATCGCGCACCACCAGCAGGCCCGCCGAGTGTACCGGCCCGGCCTCGCCGCCGGCTGCCAGCCCGGCCTGCATGGCCCGCACCAGCCGCTCACCCAGCGGTAGTACTTCCAGCGCGCGAAACGCCGCCACCATCTGCTCGGGCACAGCCGCCGTTTTCAGCATGTTGCCTGCGGCAACCACACCCGGACCTTCGGCCGCATGATGCGTCCCCAGCGTTTTCGTCCCGGAGAACGCCGCCGTGCCGCCGTGCGCGTCCACCAAGGCCAACTGGCGGTACTCGATATGCCCGGCTGTTGCGCGCAGTGCCGCCAGTGCTTCGGCGGCGGACAGGCCGGTGGCCATCAGGTCCAGCCCCATCGGCCCCAGCGTCGGGTCGGTGATGTTCTGCGTCGCCACCACGCCCACCCCGGCCCGCGCATGGGCGCAGCGCGCCGCCACGGCGGGCGAGGAGGAGGAAACCGCGATCCCGAATTCGCCGCTGCGCGGGCAGCGCGCGGCTATGGAAAACGTCATGGTGCGCGCCTCAGTCCGGGATGACGGCGGTGACTTCGATTTCCACCAGCCACTCGGGCCGGGCCAAGGCGCTGACCACAAGGCCGGTGGAGCAGTAATGCACGCCTTTCAGCCATTTGCCCATTTCCTGATACACTGCCTCGCGGTAGCGGATGTCGATCAGGTAGATCGTGCAGCGGCAGATATGCGACAGGTCGCTGCCGGCTTCTTCCAGCAGCATGCGGATGTTTTCCATCGCCTTGCGGGTCTGGCCCGCAGCGTCGCCGACGCACACGCTCTCCCGCGTTTCCAGATCCTGCCCGATCTGGCCGCGCAGAAACACCATCGTGCCGCGCGCCACCACGCCCTGCGCCAGATCGTTGTCGAGCTTCTGTTCCGGATAGGTGGCCTTGGTGTTGAACGGGCGAAGGCGCTTGTGGACCATGATGAGCCTCGGTGATCGCTGATAGCGGCAGCTAAGCACAGTTCGGCATTGACGCCAGCAATCGGCGTATTGCCGCTTGCCCCTTCCACCGGGCCCACTTGGCGCATAGCTTGCTTGCGCATCTTGCAACCGCATGGGCTGGCCGCCGCACTGGCGCCGGTTTCGCGCGCCATGTCGAGTTTAGGGGAACCATGATGACTCGCCGGACCACACTGCTTGGCCTGAGCGCCGCCGCCTGCCTTGCCGCCCTGCCTGCCTTCGCACAGGGCCAATTGTCGGTGATGAGCTTCGGCGGCGCCTATCAGGCCGCGCAGCGCAGCTCGTTCTTCGAGCCGTACACTGCGAAGACCGGCATCAAGTTCGTCGAGCAGGAATACGGCGGCGAAATCGCCAAGATCAAGGCGATGGAACAGGCCGGTGGCGTTTCCCTGGACGTGATCGACGTGGACGGCCCGGGCGCGCAGCAGGGCTGTGACGAAGGTCTGTACGAGAAGCTCGACTGGTCCAAGATCGGCGACCGCAAGGACTGGCAGCCCGGCACTGCCAATGACTGCGCCGTGGGCACCATCGTGTATGCCACCGTGCTGGCCTATGACGGCGACAAGCTGAAGGACGGCCCGAAGACGATGGCCGACCTGTTCGATACCAAGAAGTTCCCCGGCAAGCGCGGCCTGTGGAAGAACCCGGTGTCCAACCTTGAATTCGCGCTGATCGCTGACGGCGTTTCGAACAAGGACGTCTACAAGATGCTGGCCACCAAGGCCGGTCAGGACCGCGCCTTCAAGAAGCTCGACACCATCAAGAAGGACGTTGTCTGGTGGGAAGCCGGCGCGCAGGCGCCGTCGCTGCTGGCCTCGGGTGAAGTGGTGATGACGACCGCGTGGAACGGCCGCATCTTCAATGCCAACAAGGAAGGCAAGCACTTCAAGATCGTGTGGGACAACGAGTTGCTGGATGCCGATTACTGGGTGATCCCGAAGGGTGCCAAGAACCTCGACGCCAGCTACGCGTTCATCAAGTACTCGACCTCGCCGGACGTGCTGTCCAACTTCCCGAAATACATCCCGTATGGCCCGGTTACGGGCGCTGCTGCGAAGGCCGTTGCGGCTGAATATGCCGTGAACCTGCCGACCAGCCCGGCCAATGTGGGCACCGCGTTTGCCACCGACTACGGCTTCTGGGGCGATGCGGGCGAAGACCTGCGCAAGCGCTTCACCACCTGGCTCGCCCAGTAATCCGCCGGTGACTGCCTCCGCTCCGATGGCCGCGACCGCCGGGGCGGAGGATCTTGTTGTTTTCGACGGGGTCCAGAAATCCTACGACGGCCACACGCTGGTGGTGCGGGAACTGAACTTGCGGGTCCGGCGCGGGGAGTTTCTTACGCTGCTCGGCCCGTCCGGGTCGGGCAAGACCACCACGCTGATGATGCTGGGCGGCTTCGAGCGGCCCACCGCCGGGCATATTTTGCTGGACGGCAAGCCGGTGGAGGCGCTGCCGCCGGAAAAGCGCGATATCGGATTCGTGTTCCAGAATTACGCGCTGTTTCCGCACATGAACGTCGCCGAGAACGTCGCGTTCCCGCTGCGCTATCGCGGCGTGCGCGGGGCAGAGGCGCAGGCACGGGTGGCCAAGGCGCTGGCCATGGTGCGGCTGGAGGGGTTCGGACACCGTAAACCCACGCAACTCTCGGGTGGTCAGCAGCAGCGCGTGGCGCTGGCGCGCGCGCTGGTGTTTCAGCCGAAACTCGTACTGATGGACGAACCGCTGGGCGCGCTGGACAAGCAATTGCGGGAGCGGATGCAGATTGAAATCAAGCATCTGCAACAGACGCTGGGCATTACCATCGTGTTCGTCACGCATGACCAGAGCGAGGCGCTGACCATGTCGGACCGCGTGGCGGTATTCCACGACGGCATCCTGCAACAGGTGGCCAATCCCCGTGATCTATACGACGAACCATCCAACGCGTTCGTGGCAGGATTCGTTGGCGAAAACAATTTTGTTCCTTGCACCGTCATGCCCGGCAGCGGTGGCCATGCCCACGCCTTGCTGGACAGCGGCGTGGCCCTGCTGGGGCGCATGCCTGTGCCACTGGCCAAAGCCGCGCCCGCCGTTCTGGCAATCCGGCCCGAGCGCATCGGCCTGACGGGCGCGCACGAAACGGGCGCGCTGGCCTGTACCGTCACGGAGGCATTTTTTCTCGGCGACCATACGCGCGTGGATGCTGCCGTGCCCGCTTTTGGCGGCCAGCACGTCACCATCAAGCTGCCACCCTCCATGCCGGTGCCACTGCCGGGGTCGGAAGCCGGGTTGCTGCTGCCCGAGCAGCATTGCCGGATCATCGCACCGTGAGTGCCACGCTGGCGCAGGCGGATCTGGCCCGTGCCGTGCGGCGTTCGGCGCGCCCGGCACGCCGGACCGCCTTCCTTCTGGGTCTGCCCGCGCTGCTGTTCCTGCTGCTGGCCTTCGTCGCGCCACTCGGCGCGCTGCTCGGCACAGCGGTGGAAAACCCGGAAGTGCGGCAAGTGTTGCCGCGCACTGCCGCCGCACTGGCGCAATGGGACGGCGCTGTAGTGCCCGATGAAGCGGTGTTCACGGCGCTTGCCGCCGACCTGAAGCGTGCCAACGAGGACAAGACGGCGGCGCTGGCTGGCAAGCGCCTGAACTACGAAATGCCCGGCATGCGCAGCAAGATGCTGTCCGCCGCCCGCATGGCAGCCGCTGCCGAGGCAGGACCGTACCGGCAGATGTTCATCGACAAGGACCCCGCCTGGGGCGAACTCGAGACCTGGCAGGT
>CAIPHQ010000488.1 GCA_903864895.1 uncultured Rhodospirillales bacterium | reverse complement strand
CCCCGGCCTGCACACGCACGAACGCGCGCTGGCCGCAGGCGTGAAGGTGCATGGCTGCACCGTGCATCTGGTCACCGAGGGTCTGGACGAAGGCCCCATCGTGGCACAGGCCGCCGTGCCGGTGCTGCCGGGCGACACGCCCGAAACGCTGGGTGCCCGCGTTCTGGCGCAGGAACACCTGCTGTATCCGGCGGCGCTGGCAGCCCTTGCCAGCGGCATGGCAGGCAGCGCGCCGTACGGCGGCGCGGTGTTGTGCAACCCCTTGCCTGTGACCGCGCGGCTAACCTAGAACCGCGCCAACGCCCTTGCAGAGTGAATGGACGCCCCCATGGCCAGCCCGAGCAGCAGCAGCCCCCTTCCGCCGGTCACCGAGGAAGCATTCATGGCGGACCGCCAGAAATTCTACGACTCGTTCGGCGGCTTCACCACCGGCAGCGTGATCTTCCTGGCCATCGTGATGATCCTGATGGCGATCTTTCTGACCTGACGGCAGCAGACTGCGCATCAGTGGGGGGCCAGCCGGCCCCCCTGGACGCTAGCCTTAGCCGGCGATTTCAGTACCCGCGAAGAAATACGCGATTTCAATCGCCGCGTTCTCGGCGCTGTCCGAGCCATGCACCGAGTTGGCTTCAATGCTCTCGGCGAATTCCTTGCGGATGGTGCCGGCGGCGGCATTGGCCGGGTTGGTGGCGCCCATCACGTCGCGGTTCTTCAGCACCGCGCCCTCACCTTCCAGCACCTGCACCACCACCGGGCCGCTGGTCATGAAGGTCACCAGATCGCGGAAGAAGCCGCGCTCACGATGCACGCCATAGAACGCCTCGGCCTGCGCCGTGGTCAGGTGCAGGCGCTTTTGCGCCACGATGCGCAGACCGGCTTCCTCGAACTTGGCGTTGATCTTGCCGGTCAGGTTGCGGCGGGTGGCGTCGGGCTTCAGGATCGAGAGGGTGCGTTCGATGGCCATGGCGGAAATCCTTGTCTCGCGTGGTTTGGCGCGCCTTTAGAGCAGGGCTTGGGCAGCGGCAACCCCTTCCCCCGGATGGGTGGCCCCAGCTAAACCGCGCGCATGAGTCTGCTCACCCTCACCGGCATCACCATTCGCATTGCAGGCCGCACCCTGCTGGACAACGCCGATCTGGCGGTGGACCCCGGCCGCCGCATCGGTCTGGTGGGGCGCAACGGCGCGGGCAAGTCCACGCTGCTGAAAGCCATCGCGGGGGACATCGCGGTGGACGGCGGCGAAATCCGCCTCGCCGCCCGCGCCCGCATGGGCCGGGTGAAGCAGGAAGCCCCGTCCGGCCCGCAATCGCTGCTGGAAACCGTGTTGCAGGCGGACACCGAACGCCTCGCCCTGCTCGCCGAAGCCGACAACCCGGCCACCGGCGCGCATCGCCTGGGTGAGGTGCATGACCGCCTGATCGCCATCGGGGCGGACGCCGCGCCCGCGCGGGCGGCGACCATTCTGGCGGGTCTGGGCTTCGACGCGGCGGCGCAGGCGCGGTCGGTGGAATCCTTCTCCGGTGGCTGGCGGATGCGCGTGGCACTGGCCGCCGCCCTGTTCACCAACCCCGACATCCTGCTGCTGGACGAACCCACCAACCACCTCGACCTTGAAGCCACGTTGTGGCTTGAGACCTGGCTGGCCAAGTTTCCGGGTGCCGCCCTTGTGGTCTCCCACGATCGCGGCTTGCTCGACCGCTGTGTGGAGGCGATTGCGCATCTGGACCGGGGCAAGATTTCGCTCACCCCCGGCGGCTATGATGAGTTCGTGCGCATCCGCACCGAGCGCGCGATGCAGCAAACCCGCGCGGCCGAGAAAGTGGCCGAGCAGCGCGCCCACATGCAGAAATTCGTGGACCGCTTCCGCGCACAGGCCACCAAGGCGCGGCAGGCGCAGGCGCGGCTGAAAGCCATCGCACGCCTGCCGCAGATTGAATCGGTGGTGGAAGACACCGTCACCCGCTTCAGCTTCCCCGAACCGGCGCAGATCGCCCCGCCCATTCTGGCGCTG
>CAIPHQ010000487.1 GCA_903864895.1 uncultured Rhodospirillales bacterium | reverse complement strand
TTGTCGCCGCACTGCGCCACGACGGCGTGATCGCACCCGGGATCTTCGATGGCGCGATCAACGGCGATCTTTTCCTTGCCTGGGTCGAGCAGGTGCTGATCCCTGCTCTGCGCCCAGGCGATATCGTCGTGATGGACAATCTGTTGTCCCACAAGGTGGCGGGGGTGCGCGCTGCCATCGAAGGCGCAGGTGCCGAGCTCAACTACCTGCCGCCCTACAGCCCCGGCCCGAACCCAATCGAGATGCTGTTCGCCAAGCTCAAGGCCAAGATCCGCGCGCTGGCGATCAAGGCTGTCGATCCCTTGTGGGAGGCTCTCGGAAGAGTCTCAAACGAAGTCCCCGCCAAAGCATGTTCCAACTTCATCCGGCACGCCGGATATTGCCAGTCAGCGTGAAACCGCTCTAAACCCCCGCAATGCCTGCCCTCCGTGGCGGCCATCAACGGAGGACACAGCCGTGCCGCCCGGCAGCTCTGAGAGCGCGAACCGGCAACCCGGGCTGGATGGGCTGCGTGGACTGGCGGCGGTGGCGGTATTCTTCCACCACACACTGGCCATCCCAGAGGGCGGCTTCCTTGGCGTCGATCTGTTTTTCGTGCTGAGCGGCTTTCTGATCACCGGGCTGATCCTGCGCGAATGCCAAACCACGGGCCGTCTGCGTTTCGGCCGGTTCTATTTCCGCCGAGCGGTGCGCCTGCTGCCAGCTTTCGCCGCGATGATCGCTCTGTACGCGATCCTGCGGTTTTGCTTCGAACCACAACTGCCCGGGATCGGTTTGCGTGGCGCGATCGAAGTGTTGCTCTGGACCAATATCGCCGTCCTGACCCCGTATCTCGGGCATGCCTGGAGCCTGTCGATCGAATGGCAATTCTACCTGATCTGGCCATTCGCCGCCGCCGCCGGTGTTGGACGCCATGGCAAGGCCCGCGTTGCGGTGCTGGCAGCCGCAGGGCTGGCGGGCGGACAGGTGATGCTGTGGATCTTCTATGTCGATCTGAAGATCAATGGCTTGTTGATTGGCGCCCTGTTGGCAACATGCATCGCGCCGCTGTCCCGCTGGGTCATGGCACTGCCCTGGCGATGGCGGGAGGCAGCGATTGGCGCTGGCGTGCTGGGGTTTGCCGTTATCACCCTGGTGTCGAATTACCAGCAGCCGTTCCTGACACAGTTCGCTGAGCGTTGGGCCACTCAAATTCTGGGTGCGCTATTGATAATATTGGCTTCGTCCGGCCCCGGCCATAGCGCCTCATGGATATTGTGCAATCCGCTGGCTCGATATTGCGGGCGAATCTCTTACGCAGTGTACCTGTATCATTACCCTATCGCAGCTGTGTTGTACACAACTGGGCATACGCCGCTGGCTATGCTGCTGATTGGACTGGTCAGTTTCCCGCTCGCCGATTTCTCGTGGCGTTATCTCGAAGCGCCGCTGCTCGCCTGGGGTCATCGCGCACGCGTCGCCGATGGCCTCAAGACTCGGGTTGCACCTTTGCTATGGTGGCGGAGCAACCCGTGAGGCCCCCGCCATGTCCGCCACCACGCTCGGCCTGAAAGTCGATGAATCGTTGCGTAGCCGCTTGCGCGCGGCAGCGGATTCAACCGGGCGGACGCCGCATGCGCTGATCAAGCTGGGGCTGCTGGCGTTGCTGGAGCGCATCGAGCGCGGCGAGGATATCGGCATCGCCGAGGAACCGGCCGGGGAGCCAGCGCCGCAGCCGTTCCTGGCCTTCGCCCAATCGGTGCAGCCGCAATCGGTGCTGCGCGCCGCTATCACCGCCGCCTACCGCAGGCCCGAGGAAGAATGCGTGCCCGCGTTGCTGACTGCCGCCGCCCTGCCCGAAGCGGCGGGGCAACGCGCCCGCGCGCTGGCGTTGCGCTTGGTGGAATCGCTGCGCGCCAAGCATCCCAGCGGCGGGGTGGAGGGGCTGATTCAGGAATTCGCCCTGTCCAGCCAGGAAGGCGTGGCGCTGATGTGCCTGGCCGAGGCGCTGTTGCGTATCCCCGACCGGCCGACCCGCGATGCGCTGATCCGTGACAAGATCGGCGTGGGTGACTGGCAGGCGCATGTGGGGCAAAGCCCGTCCCTGTTCGTCAACGCTGCCGCGTGGGGGCTGATGATCACCGGCAAACTTGTCGCCACCAGCAGCGAATCCGGCTTGTCGCATTCCCTGACCCGGCTGATCGGGCGTGGCGGTGAGCCATTGATCCGCAAGGGCGTGGACATGGCGATGCGCCTGATGGGCGAGCATTTCGTCTGCGGCCAGACCATTGCCGAGGCGCTGGCCAATTCGCGCCGCCTGGAACAGCGCGGCTTTCGCTACAGCTACGACATGCTGGGCGAAGCCGCCGCCACCGCCGCCGATGCCGCGCGCTATTTTGCCGCCTATGAGCAGGCCATCCACGCCATCGGCCGGGCGGCGGGCATGCGCGGCATTTACGAAGGCCCCGGCATCTCCATCAAACTGTCCGCCTTGCACCCACGCTACGCCCGCGCGCAATCGGGCCGCGTGATGGCCGAGTTGCTGCCGCGTCTGCAAAACTTGGCGGCCCTCGCGCGGCGCTACGACATCGGCCTGAACATCGATGCCGAGGAAGCCGACCGGCTGGAACTCTCGCTGGATTTGCTGGAAGCCTTGTGTTTCGACCCGGCCCTGGGCGGCTGGAACGGCGTGGGCTTCGTGGTGCAGGCCTATCAGAAGCGCGCGCCGCACGTGATCGATTTCCTCATCGACCTCGCCCGCCGCAGCGGGCGGCGGCTGATGGTGCGGCTGGTCAAGGGCGCTTACTGGGACAGCGAAATCAAGCGCGCGCAGGTCGATGGACTGGAGGGGTTCCCGGTCTATACGCGCAAGGTCCACACCGACGTGTCCTATCTGGCCTGCGCCCGCAAATTGCTCGCCGCGCCCGATGCGGCGTTTCCGCAATTCGCCACCCACAACGCGATGACGGTGGCGCAAATTCATGAGATGGCGGGCGGCAACTTCTACGCCGGGCAATACGAGTTCCAGTGCCTGCACGGCATGGGCGAGCCGTTGTACGAGGACGTGGTGGGCCGCACCCATCTGGACCGCCCCTGCCGCATCTACGCGCCAGTCGGCACGCATGAAACGCTGCTGGCCTATCTGGTGCGCCGCCTGCTGGAAAACGGCGCCAACACCTCGTTCGTCAACCGCATCGCCGATGCGCGCGTGCCGTTGGAAGATCTTGCCGCCGACCCGGTGGCGGTGGCGTCCGCCATCGTGCCGGCGGGCGCGCCGCACCCCGGCATCGCGCTGCCGCGTGCGCTGTTCGGGGCGGAGCGTGCCAATTCGGCGGGGCTGGATTTTTCCAACGAGCAACGCCTTGCCTCCCTGTCCGCCGCGCTGTTGTCCAGTGCCGGTACCGAGTGGCGCGCGGGTGACGGTGCCGCGCGCCCGGTGCTGAACCCCGCCGACCTGCGCGATGTGGTGGGCCACGTTGCCGAGTCCACGCCGGAGCAGGTGGAGGCCGCCCTGTCCGCCGCCGTGCACGCCGGGTCCGCGTGGCAGGCCACCCCGCCCGCCGAACGCGCCGCCTGCCTGCTGCGCGCCGCTGATGCGCTGCAAGCCGCCGGTCCGCAGTTGATGGGGCTGATCGTGCGGGAGGCTGGCAAGACCCTGCCCAACGCGCTGGGCGAAATCCGCGAGGCGGTGGATTTTCTGCGCTACTACGCAAGGCAGTCGGAATCCTTCAACGCCGATACGCACCGCCCGCTCGGCCCGGTGGCATGCATCAGCCCGTGGAATTTCCCCCTCGCCATCTTCACCGGCCAGGTGGCTGCCGCCCTTGCGGCGGGCAACACCGTGCTGGCCAAACCCGCCGAGGAAACCCCGCTGATTGCCGCACAGGCCGTGCGGATTCTGCACGCCGCCGGGGTGCCCGCCGAAGCGCTGCATCTGCTGCCCGGCGATGGGCGCGTGGGCGCGCAGGTGGTGGCCGATGCGCGGGTGCGCGGCGTTGTGTTTACCGGGTCCACCGAAGTGGCCCGCCTGATCCAGCGCCAGTTGGCCGAACGGCTCGACCAGCAGGGCCGCCCGATTCCGCTGATCGCCGAAACCGGCGGCCAGAACGTGATGATTGTCGATTCCTCGGCGCTGGCCGAACAGGTTGTGGCCGACGTGCTGTCCTCGGCGTTCGACAGCGCCGGGCAGCGCTGCTCGGCGCTGCGCATCCTGTGCGTGCAGGCCGATGCCGCCGAGCATGTGCGCACCATGCTGCTGGGCGGTCTGGCCGAACTGGCCGTGGGCAACCCGGACCGCCTGTCCAGCGATATCGGCCCGGTGATCACCGCCGAGGCGCAGGCGCGCATCACCGCGCATATCGAAGCCATGCGCGCGCGCGGCCATGTGGTGCATCAACTGCCGCTGCCCGATGCCTGCCGTCACGGCACCTTTGTGTCTCCCACGATCATCGAAATCGACAAAATTGCTGATGCAGGCAGCGAAGTGTTCGGCCCGGTGCTGCATCTGCTGCGCTGGAAGCGCGATGCGCTGGAGGCATTGGTGGCCGGCATCGAAGCCACCGGCTACGGCCTGACATTTGGCGTGCACTCGCGGCTGGATGAGACCATCGCCCGGCTGACCGAGCGCATCCACGCGGGCAACATCTATGTGAACCGCAACATCATCGGCGCGGTGGTGGGCGTGCAGCCGTTCGGCGGCAATGGCCTGTCCGGCACCGGCCCGAAAGCAGGCGGGCCGCTGTATCTGCGCCGCCTGCTGGCGCAATGCCCGCCGTTACCCGCAGGCGGCGAACCGCCCGCCCCGGCGCGCGACTGGGCCGAGTTCGTCGCCACCCGCCAACCCGCAGGCCCGGTGCAGGACTGCGCGGCCCTGCTGGCCCGCGCGCCGGACTTCACACCGCAGGACCTGCACGGCCCGGTGGGCGAGCGCAACCAGTACGCCTTCGTCCCGCGCGGCCGCATCCTGTGCCTCGCCCCGGATGAGCGCGGCGTCTGCCGCCTCGTGATGGCCGCCCTCGTCACCGGCAACCGCGCGCTGGTACTGCCACCGCCCGCCGCCACACAATTCCTGTCCTTCCTCCCCGCCGCCCTGCGCGCGTTCGTGCGGGTGGTGCAGGACCCGTTCGAAGCACCCTGCGACGCGGTGCTGTTTGAAGGCGACAGCGACGCCCTGGCCGAATGGGGCCGCCGCTTCGCTGCCCTGGACGGCCCCATCGTCCCCGTGCTGGCCGTGCCGCGCGGCGGCGTGGACGGCATTGCGCTGGAAGGACTGCTGCACGAACGCAGCATCAGCACCAACATGGCGGCGGCGGGCGGCAATGCGAGCCTGATGTCGATTGGATAAGGCAAGGCCGGGCGCTGCCCGAACCCGCCAAGGGCCATTGGCCCTTGGAACCGTTGAGATTGTCTTATGCGGGGGCGTAGGGTGTCGCGTGCGGAGGACCTGCGCATGAGCGGGCTGTACGATGCTGACATTCTGGCGTGGTCGGAACGGCAGGCCACGCTGCTGCGCCGGATGGCGGCGGGCGGGCGTGTGAACGATCATGATCTGGACTGGCCCAACATCATCGAAGAGGTCGAAAGCGTGGGCAACGCACAGCTTCACGCCGTGGACTCGTTGTTGGTGCAACTTCTGATTCACCGGCTGAAATTGATGGCGTGGCCAGATGCACTGGCGGTGCGTGGCTGGCAAAAGGAGGTCCGCGTCTTCGGCCTGCAACTCCGCCGCCGCTT
>CAIPHQ010000486.1 GCA_903864895.1 uncultured Rhodospirillales bacterium | reverse complement strand
GCAAGCCCCCGGCGGTCCTGGGGCTGGAGGCGTTTGTCTCCGCCAGCCTTGAGGCGCTGGGCACCGACCGGGCCAAGTGGCAGGACAGCCCGCAGATCGACCGCGCCGCAGCCACGGTGAGCAAATTGCGCCCCGGCCTCGCCGCTGCTGCGCAAACCCCGGCCCCTGACGCGGCGCAGGCGGCCCCGCAGCCCGTCCAGGTGCAGATTGCGCCCGCGGCGCCCGCCCAGCCCCCGCCCGTCCAGCCCGCACCGGCCGCCATGGCGGCACCTGCCCCCGCGCCAGCCCAAGAGCCGGCACAGACGGCGGCAGATGGCCTGCCGGGCCAATGGCTTGCGGCGTTTCTGGCGTGGGATGCGGTGCGCGGCCAACTGCCAGATCAGCCCGCCACCTATACCGGGATCATCAGCACGCTGCGCCAGAACGGTGCGGCCGGCGCCGCCGAGCGCCTGCTGGGCGAGGCGGCGCGGCGGTTTCATGACAACCCCGAACTGGCCATCGACTACGCCCGTACCGCCGAACAACGCTCGGACTGGGCGGCGGCGCTGGCGCGCTGGCAGGCGGCGTATGCCGCCTTCCCGCGCCTGCCGATGGCCTATCTGCGGGCCGCCTCCCTGCTGCGCAAGGAACTCGCCCGCCCCGCCGAGGGTGAGGCGCTGCTGGAAGAAGCCGCCGCGCGTCTGCCCAACGTGGCCGACATCTGGACCGAGTACGCCGCTGCCGCCGCCGAGCGCAAGGACCGCCCGGCGGCGATTGAACGCTACACAGCCATGACAGAACGCTTCCCCGGCCTGCTGCCGCCATTCCGTGCCCTTGTGGCGTTGCTGCGGGAGGAGCGGCGCTTCGACGAGGCCGACACGCTGGCCACCGACGCGCTGATCCGGTTCCCGGATGATCGCTTCCTGCAACAGGAACGCGCGCTGACCGCCCATGCCCGGCCGGACTATGAGGAATCGGCGCTGCGTTGGAGTGCTCTGCGGGTGGCCTACCCGGATTTGCGCATGGCCTACCGGCTCGGCGCGTCGGCGTTGATCAATCTTCCGGCGCGCTACGATGAAGCCGAAGAATTGCTGACCATCGGGCTGGAGCGGTTCCCGGACCATTTCGACATGGCGATGGATTTCGTGCGCCTGCTGGAAAAGCGCGGTAAGCTCGCCGAGGCGGTGAGTTTGCTGGAGCGCATGGTGGAGCTCAATCCCGGCAACGCCAAATTTGCTGAGCAACTAGGCCGGATGCGCAACACTGTGCAACTGCGCCACATCGATGGAACCGGCGAAACGGACGGAGCATCCGGCGGCGCGCCGCAGGGGACGGCAGAAATTGCCGAACTCGACGACCGGGCGCTGGCCATGCAGTTCGAAAGCATGGGCAACAACTGCGAATTCGGCATGGTGCAGCGCCGTCTGGGCGCCGAACCGCTCGGGCTGCTGCGCTGGGTTGGCATCCTGCCCGACCCGCTGGCGCGGGCGCTGCACGGCGGCTTCGATGGCTGGGGCGATCTGGAGACCACGCAGGTCAAGCTCGATGAGCGCACCGGCGAGTGGTACGTGCTCGATTCAGCGCATGGCTCGACCATGCACACCTTCATCAAGGAAGACGCTTTCGCCGATGACCCGGACCGGCTGAAGCGGACCATGGCCAACCGGATCGTGTTCCTGCGCCGCAAGTTCCTCGAAGACCTCAGTCTGGGCCACAAGATCTTCCTGTACAAATTCTCCAACCCGATCACCGCAGCCCAGATTGAAGCCATCCGCGCCGGGGTGGCGAAATACGGCAACAATACTTTCCTGCTGGTGCGCCCCGCGGACGCGGCGCATCCGCCCGGATCGGTGGAGCAGGCGGATGGCAATCTGCTGATCGGCTATATGGACAGTTTCGTCGTGCAGGACGGCAACTGGGAGGGTCTGTCTATGCCGACATGGCTCGCCGTGCTGCGGCGCGCCCACGCCCTGTGGCAGGCCACCCGCAGCGAACCCCGGGCAGCCTGAGTTTGGCGGCATCGCTGATCCGCCAGAAGGCATTGGCGCTGGGCTTCGATGCCGCCGGAATTGCCCCGGCCACCCTCGCCCCCGAGGCCGGGGAGCGCCTTCAGGCATTTCTGGCCGCCGGTCAGCACGGCGAGATGACGTGGCTGGCCGACCGCGCCGAGCAGCGCGCCGACCCGCAGGCGCTGTGGCCTGCCGCGCGCAGTGTGGTCTGTGTGGGGCTGAATTACACGCCGGAGGGTGATCCGCTGGACACGCTGGCGCGCCCGGCACACGGCAACATCTCGGTCTATGCCCGCAACCGCGACTATCATGACGTGGTGAAGGGGATGCTGAAGCATCTCGGCCAGTTCATCGTGTCGCGCTTCGGGGCCGAGGTGAAAGTGTTCACCGATACCGCGCCGGTGCTGGAAAAACCGCTGGCGCAGCAGGCGGGTCTGGGCTGGCAGGGCAAGCACACCAATCTGGTGTCGCGCGCACACGGCTCGTGGCTGTTTCTGGGCGAGATCTACACCACGCTGGACCTGCCGCCGGACAAGCCGCACGCCGGCCGCTGCGGCAGTTGCACGCGCTGCCTGCGCGCCTGCCCCACCGATGCCTTCCCCGCCCCGTACCGGCTGGATGCCACGCGCTGCATTGCGTATCTGACCATCGAGCACGCTGGCCCCATCCCGGAAGCATTGCGCCCGGCCATCGGCAACCGGATTTACGGCTGCGATGACTGTCTGGCCGTCTGCCCGTGGAACCGCTTCGCTGCCGCCACGCGCCACACCAGGTTGCAGGCGCGGCCAGACCTGGTTTCCCCCGATCTGGCGGCGCTTGCAGCACTGGATGATGCCGGGTTTCGTGCGCTGTTTTCCGGCTCCCCCATCAAGCGCATCGGGCGCAACCGCTTCGTGCGCAACGTGCTAATCGCCATCGGCAACTCCGCCGACCGCCGGTTGCGCCCGGCCGCGCAGGCATTGTGCGCCGACCCGGACCCGGTGGTGGCCGAGGCGGCGGCGTGGGCGGCCGCTCGGCTGGAGGCATAGCAGTGGCAGGACTGGTCAAACGCAGCTTCAGCCTCGCCGGGCACCGCACCAGTGTGGCGCTGGAGCCGGAATTCTGGCTGGCGCTGGAAGCCCACGCGCAGGTGCAAGGCGAAAGCCTAGCTGCCGTCGTCACCCGCATCGACGCCGCCCGCGCGCCGGGGCGGCTGCTGGCCTCGGCGTTGCGGGTGTTCGCGCTGGACGCGGCACGGCGCGGCGCAGCCTGACCCCGTTCTATTCGGTCGCAGCGTGCGCGGCGCGCCAGCGGGTCAGACCGGCCAGTTCCGGCTCGGCATGCGGTGCGTCGAACCGCCCGCCGACCCGCAGCCCGTAAGACGGGGCATCTTCACCCGCCGGTTGCAGGCTCAGATGCAGATTGGCCAGCCACCCCGGCAAATCCAGCATCCCGCCCAGCGTGACGGTGCCCGCAGGTGCGGACAGGCTGGCCGCAAGCGCGGGGGCCACGCCGTTGGTGAACTGTGCGCTGGCGGTGATGCGGTCGAACGCGGTGGTGCCCGCCAGCAAAGCCTCGCGCGCCGCCGCGTCCGTGGCCGGGGCGGCAAGGTCGGGCAGGTCGAAGCCGGTCAGCACGCCGTTGCGCACCTCCATCTGCACGTCGCCGCCCAGCGTCGCCAGCAGCGTGGCCGGGGCGAAGCCGTGCGCGGCCAGTGTGGCACCGCCATCCAGCCGCCCGGCGGACAGGCCGAGCGGCCAATCGGGCGGCGGGCCGGACAGCGTGACATCGGCCAGACCCGCACGCAGTTGCAGCGCGGGCGGCGTGGCAGCGGTGTCGAACGCCAGTTGTGCGGAGACGGCGCCGCCGGCGATGCGGGCAATCAGGCCATCGATGCGGGCCATGCCGTGGTTGAGCGACAGGGTGGCGGCGACTTGTTCGGCCAGCGGGGTCAGCCCGGCGTTGACCTGCCGGGCGGTCAGCCCGACCGCGCCGTCCCAGCCGGCCAGTGCGGCCAGCGGCAGCGGGTCGGCATCGCGCGGGTTGAGCAGTGGCAACGGCAAGCTTTCGGCGGCGATGTGGCCGCTGAGCAGCGGCCGGGTGTCCTGATGCTCCAGCGCCAGTGTGCCGCTGGCGCGCAGCCCGCCCGCCGCGAGTTCAAAACTGTCGGCGGCCATGCGGTCGCCCGCGGCGGCAAGCTGTGCCACCACGCTCAATGAGCCTTCGCCCAGCCACGCCCCGGCCCCCGGCCAGCCCAGCGCCTCGGCCAGACGCGGCGCGCCGGGGTGGCGCAGTTGCACGGCAGCGGTCCAGGTGTCGTGGCCCAGGTTCAGCACCGGCTGGGCTTCCAGCCGCACATCGCCCAGATCGGCGGTGATTTTCAGCCCCAGACTGTCCGGCATCCCGCCGCCCAGCACCTGCACCGACGCCTGCGCCTGCCACAGCTTCGGCGCGCGCTGCGCCAGAAAGCGCAGCCGCTCGGGCAGCAGCACGGCCAGCGGTTCGGCCTGCGGCGATTGCAGATCCAGCCGCCCTTCCGAGACGCGCCCGCCCTCACCCACCGTCACCGCACCGCTGGCGTGAACACCGTTCACCTGCATGTCGAGCTTGCGCAGCGTCACCCGCCCGCCCTCGGCCCCGGCATCCAGCGACAAGGGCGCGATGGTCACGCCGTGCCACAGCGCCTGCCGCACCTCCAGCCGGATGTCCAGATCGAACGGCGCGAACCGCGCGGGCAGTCCGGGCAACGCGGGCAGGCTGGCGGGCAGCCACGGGTCGAGGTCGAGCTGGTCCACCGCCAGCCCCGCGCCAATGGCAAAGCGCTTGCCCGCGCGCAGCGTCAGGCTGCCGGTGACCTTGCTGCCGTCCACCTGCCCGTCGATGGACCCGGCGGCGACCTGGCCCGGTTCGGCCACCACATGGGCGGACAGATCGGCACTGTGCAGCACACCATCCGGCAGGCCCGCGAACGGGGCCACGCCCGCCTGCTGCAACCACGCCAGCGTGGTGCGCAGCGTGGGCGCGGTGATCGCCACGTCGCCCTCGAAATGCGGATGCGGGGTGGCTCCGCCGTCCTGCGTGACCTTGCCGGACAGGCGCAGCGGGGCTTCGCCGGGCAGCACGGCGCGGGCTTCGCGAATTTCCGCCCCGGCACTGGTCAGGTCCACCGCCGCACGCAGGCCGCGCAGCAGGCCGCCCGCCACGCTGGCCGCCTCGGCGGACAGGTCGATGCCCACCGGCATCGGCAAGGCCCCGGTATGCGCCAGCACCGGCAGCCACGCATCCAGATCCAGACGGCTGGCAGCCAGCGCCAGATCCAGCCGTGGCTGCGGTGACACCCGCAGCGCCACCGCGCCGCGCGCCGGGCTGCCGCCGATCTGCATCGCCAGATCATCCGCCGCCGCAAGCCCGCCCGCGATGCTCACGCGGCCCTGCGCGCTGAACGACACGGAAGGGGCAGGAATCAGATGCGACAAATCCGGGCCGCGCCCGCTGACCCGCCCGGTGAGCGTGCCGTCTGACGTGATCTGCCCGCTGAGCGTGGCCCCGATGCCCTGCACCTTCCCCTGCCCGTCCAGCGCCACATCCAGCCCCGCCGAGCCATCGCCGCCCGGTTGGCCGAGCTTGGCGGTGAAGCGCCACGGATGGCCGGAAAACTGTGCGGTGCCCGCAGCGGCGTAACTGCCCGCGAAGCCCGAGGTTTCCAGCGTGGCGTCGATGCCGGTGAAACTCAGCCCGCCGACGGACAACCGCCCGTCCTCCACCCGCGCCGACAGGGCGGACAGCCAGTACGGGGTTCGCACCATCACCTGCGCCGGGTCGAACGGCCACGGCAGCCGCATGTCGGCCCCGCGCAGCACCAGTTCCCGCGCGTCGATGCGGCCTTCCAGCAATGGGCCGAGGGCCAGACGCAGGCGCAGTTCCTGCGCGGTGATGCTGACGCTTTCGCCCGAGCCGATAGCGATACCCGAGGCCGTCAGCGTGGGTTCCGGCAGCAGGCGCAGCGCGATGCGGCCTTCGATTGTGACACTGCGGCCAAGCCGCGCTGCGGCGGCGGCGGCGATGCCGGCGCGGTACTGGTCCAGATCCAGACGCGGCGGCACCAGCCACGCCGCCAGCGGCAGCGCCACGATCAGCAGCAGCAGCACGCCCAGCAGGATGCGCAGCAGCCGCATCCGGCTAGTCCGCCCCAGCGCCGAAGCCGCCGCCGAAGCCGCCACCGAAGCCGCCACCGCCCGGGGTTTCGATGGTCACCACATCACCCGGCTGCAATTCTGCCGAGGACGTGCCGGACAGCACCAGCCGTGACCCGCCGGCCCGGTCCACCCATTGCCGCCCGGCCAGACCATCCGCCCCGCCGTCCAGCCCGAACGGCGCGACCTCACGCCGGGAGGCGACCACCACGGCGGTCATGGGTTCCAGAAAACGGATGCGCCGCCGCGAGCCGTCGCCGCCGCGCCAGCGCCCCGCACCACCGGACCCGCGCCGGATGGCAAACTCCTCCAGCACCACCGGGTAGCGCAGTTCGAACACTTCCGGGTCGGTCATGCGGGTGTTGGTCATGTGGGTCTGGATGGCGGACGTGCCGTCAAACCCCGGGCCCGCGCCGGTACCGCCGCAGATGGTCTCGTAATATTGCCGCGTGGCGTCACCGAACAGGAAGTTGTTCATGGTCGCCTGGCTGCACGCAATCGCGCCGAGAGCCCCGAACAGCGCGTTGCACACCGCCTGCGAAACCTCGGTATTGCCCGCCACCACTGCCGCCCCCGGTGCCGGGGACAGGAAAGTGCCGGGCGGGATGCGCAGTTCGATGGGCTTCAGGCAGCCGTCGTTGAGCGGAATGTCGGCGCCGACCAGACAGCGGAATACGTACAGCACAACGGCACGCGTCACGGCGGGCGGGGCGTTGAAGTTGCCGGTGTTCTGCGGCCCGGTGCCGGTGAAATCCACCACCGCGCTTCGGGCGGCGTGATCGACCGTGACCTGCACATGCAACGGCGCGCCGTTGTCCATCCGGTAGGCGAACGCGCCATCCTTCAGGCGGCCAATCACGCGGCGCACGCTTTCCTCGGCATTGTCCATCACGTGGCGCATGTAGGCCTGCACGGTGGCCACGCCGAACTGCGCCACCACGCGGCTGAGTTCCTGCACGCCTTTCTGGTTGGCTGCCACCTGCGCCTTGATGTCGGCGACGTTCACATCCGGGCTGCGCGCCGGATATTTGGCCCCTGCCAGCACCGCGCGGAACGCCTGTTCACGGAACTCGCCTGCATCCACCAGCAGGAAATCGTCGATCACGACGCCTTCTTCTTCCAGCGTCTGCGAGTTGGGCGGCGTGGAGCCGGGCACGGTGCCGCCGATATCGGCGTGATGGCCCCGGCTGCCGACGAAGAACAGAATCTCCCGCCCGGCGGCGTCGAACACCGGGGTAATCACCGTCACGTCCGGCAGATGCGTGCCGCCGTTGTACGGATTGTTCAGCGCCACCACATCGCCGGGCCGCAGCGTGGCCCCGCGCCGGGTCAGCACGGTGCGGACACTCTCACCCATGGCACCCAGATGCACCGGCACATGCGGCGCATTGGCCACAAGCCCGCCGATGGCGTCGAAGATGGCGCAAGAGAAATCCAGCCGCTCCTTGATGTTCACGCTCTGCGAGGTGTTTTGCAGCACCGCGCCGGTCTGTTCCGCGACGTTCATGAACAGGTTGTTGAACAGTTCCAGCAGCACCGGATCGGGTTTGGCATCACCCGCCGCAACACGGCCCGGCAGCGGCACGGCGCGGCGGAGCAGCAGATGGTCCAGAGCCGTGACTTCGGCGGTCCAGCCCGGTTCGATCACCGTGGTGGCGTTGGCTTCGCGGATCAACGCAGGCCCCGCGATGCGGTCGCCGGGGCAGAGTTCGGTGCGCTCGAACACCGGGGTGCGGTGCGCGGTCCCGCCGCTCCAGACCTGCACATGGTCCACCGGCGCGGGTGCGGCCCCGGTGCGCGGGGCGGGTGCGTGTTCGGCCACGGCTTCGCCGGGGGCGGTGGCTTCCACCGACACGGCCTCGGCGATCAGCGCGCGGCCCGGGGTGGCAAAGCCGAAACGGGCGCGATGCGCTTCGGTGAAGGCCGCAGTTAGTGTGGCGAGATCAGCCAGCGGCACGGCCAGCGCGGCCTCGGTGCCCTGATAGCGCAGCATGATGCGGCGGGTGAGCACCAATGCCGCCGGACCGGCCCCCTGTGTGGCGAGTTCGGCCGCCGCGCGCCCGGCCAGATCGGCCGCCAATGCGTTCAATCCGGGCAGGCTTGCTTCGGTCAGCGGGGTTTCCACCGCCTGCTCACGCATCACCGTCTGGTCGGCCAGCCCCATGCCATAGGCCGACAGCACGCCCGCGAACGGGTGGATGAACACGGTTTCCATGCCGAGTTCGTCGGCCACCAGACAGGCATGCTGCCCGCCCGCGCCGCCGAAGCATTGCAGCGCGAAGCGCGTGGCATCGTGGCCCTTCTGCACCGAGACCTGCTTGATGGCGTTGGCCATGTTGGCCACCGCGATGCGCAGGAACCCTTCGGCCACGTCGCGCGGGTCACGCCGGTTGCCGGTGGCGGCGGCAATTTCGTCAGCCAGTGCCGCGAACTTGGCCGACACAACATCGGTATCCAGCGGCGCATCCGCACCGGGGCCGAAGATTGCCGGGAAATGTGCCGGTTGCAGTTTGCCCACGCACACATTGGCGTCGGTGACGGTCAGCGGCCCGCCGTTGCGGTAGCAGGCCGGGCCGGGCCGCGCGCCTGCGCTGTCCGGGCCGACGCGGAACCGGCTGCCATCGAAATGCAGGATCGAGCCGCCGCCCGCCGCCACCGTGTTGATGGCCATCATCGGCGCGCGCAGGCGCACGCCCGCCACTTCGGTTTCGAACGCACGTTCGAACGCGCCATCATACAGCGCCACGTCAGTGGAGGTGCCGCCCATGTCGAAGCCGACACTGCGGTGCAGACCCGCCATGGCTGCGGTACGCGCCGCGCCCACGATGCCGCCCGCCGGGCCGGACAGGATGGCATCCTTGCCCTGAAACCGGCTGGCTTCGGCCAGACCGCCATTGGACTGCATGAAATACAGCCGCGTGCCGGCCAGTTCGCTGGCCACCCGGTCCACGTAGCGGCGCAGGATGGGTGACAGATAGGCATCGGCCACCGTGGTGTCGCCGCGCGGCACCAGACGCAGTAACGGGCTGACTTCATGGCTGGCCGAGACCTGCGCGAAGCCCGCGTCCCGCGCCATGGCGGCAATGGCCTGCTCGTGGGCGGGATATTTCCAGGCGTGCATCAGCACGATGGCCACCGCGCCGATCCCGTCCGCCCTTGCGGCGCGCAGGATGTCGCGCACCGCGCCGGTGCCCAGCGGTTCCAGTTCGACGCCGTCCGCGCCGAAACGGCCGGGAATTTCCGCCACACGCTCGTACAGCATCGTGGGCAGCGTGATCGCCAGATCGAACAAACGCGGGCGGGCCTGCGTGCCGATGCGCAGCGCGTCGGCAAAGCCGCGATTGACCAGCAGCAGCGTGCGCTCACCCTTGCGTTCCAGCAGCGCATTGGTGGCAACCGTGGTGCCCATCTTCACGCAATCGATGACGCCGGGCGGGATCGGTGCCTCGGCGGCAAGGCCCAATAGCGCGCGAATGCCGGCAATCGCCGCGTCCTGTGCGCGCGTGGCGCTTTCGCTCAGCAGCTTGTGGGTCAGCAACCGGCCCTGTGGATCACGGGCGACGATGTCGGTGAAGGTGCCGCCGCGATCGATCCAGAACTGCCAGCCTGCCATTATCCGCCTCGTGTTTTGCGGCCGGAGAATGCGGGCGGGGCTGGCCTGCGGCAACGGTTAATGCTGCGGCGCAGAGCGGCGGCTTTGGAGATGGTAAGGAGCGCGTGTTACAAGCGCGTGAGAACGGATCGGGACCGGCAGACGTGTGGGGCAAGATCATCGGCGGCATGGCGGGCTTCGCCTTCGGCGGACCGTTCGGGGCCATGGCAGGCGCGGCGCTGGGCCACGCGGTGGAAAACGGCGGGCTGGGCAAACTCGGCGCGAAAATTCCCGGCGCCAGCAGTTTCGGCCCGGCGCGCGTGGCCGCGATGCTGGGCCAGAAGGAGCAGGTGTTCGCCGTCTGCGTGGTGGTGCTGGCCGCCAAGCTGGCCAAATGCGACGGGCCGGTGAACCGCGCCGAGATCGACGCGTTCAAGCGCAGCTTCCGCATTCCGCCGGAATCGGCCCGCGATGTCGGGCGGTTGTTCGATCAGGCGCGCGACAGCGAGGACGGGTTCGAGGATTATGCCCGCCAGTTGGGCATGGCATTCTCCGATGCGCCCGGCGTGCTGGAAGACGTGCTGGCCGCGCTGTTCGTGATCGCGCGGGCCGACCGGCCGCTGGTGGTGATCGAACAGCAATTCCTGCTGGCCGTCTCGCATCGTTTCGGGCTGAGCCAGTTGGCGTGGGAGCGCGCCAGTTCCGGCACGTCCCGCCACAGCCAGCCTGAGGGCGAAGACCCGTATGAAATTCTCGGCGTGCCGCGCAGTGCGCCCGCCGAGGACATTCGCGCGGCGTGGAAGAACCTGATGCGGGAGACGCATCCCGACAGTCTGGCCAGCCGGGGCGTGCCGCCCGAGTTCATCGCGCGCGCCACAGACAAGGTGGCGCGCATCAACGCGGCGTGGGACCGGGTAAAGCGTGAGCGCGGGCTGTGAGTGTCCGCGATCTGCCCAGCCCCAACCATGCCCCGCGCGCCGAAGGCATGCCGATTGACACGCTGGTGCTGCACTACACCGGGATGCGCACCGCACAGGACGCCATCGACCGCCTGCGCGATCCGGAGGCGAAGGTCTCGGCGCACTACGTGGTCGAGGAAGATGGCCGCATCTGGCGCATGGTCGATGAATCGCGCCGCGCGGCCCATGCCGGGGTAAGTTTCTGGCGTGGCCACACCGGGCTGAACGACCGCTCCATTGGCATCGAGATCGTCAATCCGGGGCATGAGCACGGCTACCGCGATTTCCCGGCGCTGCAGATGGCTGCGGTGTGCGATCTGTGCCTGGGCGTGCTGTCCCGCCACCCGATTCCGCCGCGCAACGTGGTGGCGCACAGCGACATCGCGCCCGAGCGCAAACAGGACCCCGGCGAGCGGTTCGACTGGCCGGGTCTGGCGCAGAACGGCGTGGGGCTGTGGCCGGTGGGCGTGCCCGATCTGGGCATCACCGGCGCGGTGCGCGATGCGGCCAGCCTGCGCGATGTGAGGGCGGCATTGGCCGCCATCGGCTACCGCGTTGCGCCGGAAGGGGCGCTGGACCCGGCGCTGTCCACGGTGCTGACCGCATTCCAGCGCCACTGGCGGCCGGAAGCCGTGACCGGGCAGGCCGACGCCGGGACGCTGGTGCGGTTGCTGGCGGTGGCGCAGATGTGCGGGTGACGCGGATCATCTCCGCCCGGCCGGCACGGGACAATGAGCGGCGCGACTATCAGGCGCTACACGGCTAAGGACATTCAGCGTTGCTGGCCCGGGGCGAGGATCGCTCAGATTGGGCGCGTGTGGACGCCATGCAGGAGGCGGAACTGGATGCCGCACGCGGACTTGCCGCGGTTGACCATCAGGTGCTCGCCTGGTTCCGCAGCCAGGGCGCGGATGAGGCGGCGTGGATCGGCGGCGTGCTGGCGGATGATATCCGCGCGCTGTCCGCCCCTGGAACCCCGGTCAGATCAGCTTGATCCGCCGCAGTGCGAACAGCAGTACCGCGACCGCGACCAACATGATGCCGACCGTGTACAGAAACGCGTTCGGATTGTCCTTGAACGGCAGCCCTTCCACATTCATGCCGAACAGCCCGCTGATCAGCGTGGGCGGCACCAGACCGGCGGTGAAGACCGACAGCAGCATCAGCCGCTGATTGGTCTGCTGCGCCTGCCGGGAGGCCATTTCGTCCTGCAAGGCGCGGGCGCGTTCCTGCAAGGCGGCCAGATCGGCGGTCAGGCTGTCCAGCCTGCGGGCCACATGGGTGCAGTCGTCAACCGCATCATCGTCGAACCAGGTGGGCCGTTCCTCGATCAGGTGGTGCAGCATCCCGCGCAGCGGCATCGACTGCCGCCGCAGGCGGACAGCGCCCCGGCGGACCGTGCCCAGCGTTTCGTAGTCACCCGCCTCACGTGAATCGAGCAGTTCGTCTTCCACCTCATCCAGCCGTGTCGAAAGGTCCTGCGCCACGCCGGACATGGCTGAGGCGAAGGCGTGGATGATCGCGTCGAACAGCCGGGTCACACCGGGAAAGCGGCGGCCGGATTGCAGGTCGTTGTGCAGGCGCGACATGCTTTCCAGCGGGCGGCGGCGGGCGGAGATGAAGGCGTGCGGGGCCATGCAGAACCGCCACGTGACCATGCGGCGCGGGTCGAGCGTATCGGCACGCTCAAAATCGGCCACCACTCCGGCGATCACATCGTCGATGGCGTGCAATTGCTGGCGTTCTTCATTGCCCAGCAGAATGTCAACGGCTTCGGGCGGCAGACCGGCACAGCCGGTCAGCGCGGCGCGGACGCGGTTGTCCACCAGATCGAAATGCAACCACACCCAGGTGTGCCGTTCGTTCAGCGCATGCATCGCAGCGGATGGACTCAGCGGTTCGGCGCTGCCGTCCTCATTGAACCGGTAGCCCCATACCAGGCCCTCGTCGTCGGTGCCGGCAAAATTGCCGCCCCGTCCCACCGCTGCCGCTGCGACCGTTGGATCCACATTGCGCTCCCGCCACGCCCTGGCCCGTCTTAATACTGGCGTTGCGGTATGACCATCGTGCGGCCGTCACCGGCTTGACACATCGCAGCACAGGGCGCACCCACCCCGCGCCAGACGGCCGGGCGGCCGCTGCCGGGGTTTGCACCCCGGTGGAGGAAAGTCCGGGCTCCACGAGAATACGGTGCCGGCTAACGGCCGGCGGGGGCGACCCCAGGGAAAGTGCCACAGAAAACAAACCGCCGCCGCCTGGGTTTCGGCCCGTCCGGCGGCAAGGGTGAAACGGTGCGGTAAGAGCGCACCGCGCCTCTGGTGACAGAGGCGGCAGGGCAAACCCCACCGGGAGCAAGACCGAATAGGGGCGGCCGGCGGCAGATGCGGGGTTCCCCCGTGCCTGTGACGCAGGGGCATTCCCGCCCCGCCGCCCGGGTTGGTCGCGTGAGGCGCGCAGCAATGCGCGTCCCAGAGGAATGGCCGCCTCGCGCCGCAAGGTGCGGACAGAACCCGGCTTACAGGCCGTCTGGCAGTTTCCCGCAAGCGGCGGTGCGTGGCTGCGCACACCCGAGCAATAGAACAAAACGTGAATATTGAGGCTGGACTGCCACTGCGGGCCGGGCCGGCCGGTGGCTGTTTGAAGAGGCATGGCGCGGCGGTGAAAATCGGGTATTCTGACCATGAAATCCCGCTCGACTCCATCTAATCGCCATGATATCCCGTGACTATACAAAACGGATGGCGGGACGCCGCACGCGGGCGTAGCCCGCCGCCCGCCAAGCCAGCCGAAACCGTGTTCCCGAGCAGGTGAACCAGCATGAGGAAGGGGCGATTAAGGGCGGATGAGCGCGTTTTCGGGCAACTTCTCCAACAAGCTGGATGCGAAGGGCCGGGTCTCGATCCCCGCCGACTTCCGTTCAGTGTTGGCGCCGCCCGGCAGCAAGGCGCGAATTGTCCTGCGGCCCTCGCCGCTGCACCCGTGCCTGGAAGGCTGCACGGAGGCGCATTTTCAGGCGCTGACCGACCGGCTGGATACGATGGACCCGTTCAGCGCCGAGTACGACGACCTGGCCACCGAACTGCACGGGCAGACCATCAAGCTGGAGCTGGACGACGACGGGCGCACGGTGCTGCCGCTGTCGCTGATCGCCGAGTACGGCTTCAGCGGCACCGTCAAGTTCATCGGTCTGGGCCGCACCTTTCAGATCTGGGAACAGGCGGCGGGCGATCAGCGGCTGGCCGACCTGAACGCCGCCCGGCGCGCACGCGCGCTGACACGCTCATCCGGTGCCGCATGAGCGGGCATGTCCCCGTGATGCTGGCCGAAGTACTGGCCACGCTGGTACCGGCCAGTGGTGAAACAATTGCCGACGCCACGTTCGGCAACGGTGGCTACACGCGCGCCATCCTTGCTGCAGCAGACTGCATGGTTTGCGCCATAGACCGCGACCCGGACGCGATTGCACGCGGGCAGGCGCTGGTGGCGCAGTTTCCTGACCGGCTGCGGCTGATTGAAGGCAGTTTCGGCAATCTGGCCGCTCTATTGCACGAATCCGGCGTGACGATGCTGGATGGCATCGTGTTCGACATCGGGGTGTCTTCCTACCAGATCGACGATTTTACGCGCGGATTCAGTTTCCGTGGCGATGGGCCGCTCGACATGCGCATGTCGCGCGCGGGCGAAAGTGCCGCCGATCTGGTGAATTTGCTGCCCGAGGCGGAACTGGCAGACCTGATCTACATGTATGGCGAGGAGCGGCTGTCGCGCCGCATCGCCAAGGCCATCGTGGCCGCCCGCGCCGAAGCGCCGATTGTGACGACTTTGGGGCTGGCATCGGTGATTCGTGCCGTGGTTCCGCCCGACCGCTCCGGTATCGACCCCGCCACGCGCACGTTTCAGGCGTTGCGCATCGCGGTGAACGATGAGTTGGGCGAGATCGAACGTGGCATGGCACAGGCGGCAGGCCTGCTGGCCCCGGGCGGGCGATTGGTGGTGGTCAGCTTCCATTCGCTGGAAGACCGGCTGGTGAAGCGCTTCATGCAGGACGCCGCCGGGCGCACCCCCGCGCCATCGCGCCACGACCCGGCCGGACTGTTCGGCCGTGCCGCCCCGGAGTGGGAATTGCTGACCCCGCGCCCGCTGCGCCCGGCCGGCGATGAGGCCTATGCCAATCCGCGCGCCCGCAGTGCCCGGCTGCGTGCCATGCGCCGCCTGTCAGCCGCGAAGGTGCAGCCATGATCCGCCCGCTCACGCTGCTGTGCGCGCTGGCCGCGCTGGGCTCGGGCCTGTACCTGTATCAGGTCAAGCACCGCGCCGAGGTCATGGATCGCGAAATCCATCGCACGCAGGACAGTGCTGCGGCCCTGCGCGAACACATTGGCGTGCTGAAGACGCAGTACACGCTGCTGAGCGCGCCTGACCGGCTGGCCGGGCTTGCCAGCCAGCATTTGCCCGGGCTGCGGTCCACCGAGCCGGGGCAATGGACCAACATGGCCGAACTGTCGCGACGGCTGCCGCCCGTCAGCGCCGCCCCGGTGGCCCCCGGCCCGCTGGAGCCGGACAATGCCGCGCCGCGGGCCGAGCCGCCCAAGCCCGACATCGCCAGGCCGGTGGCGGCGAAGACCGACCGCCCGGCTGCGGCCGTCAGCACCGCACAGGCCGCCGCCAGTACCGCCGGGCCCGCAGCCGCCTCTGCCAGTCCGCAACCGCCCGCCAGCCAGACCGCGGCGAATCAGCCCGCTGCCGTTCAGCCGCCGCGCGCCGCCCTTGCCGTTGCCAAACCGCCCGCCAAACCGGCCGTGCTGGCGGCGGCCAAGCCCGCCCCCGCGACACCCGCCCAAGCGCTCCAACCGGCCAGCGCCGCCGCCGTGCCGCCGGCATCCCCGCGCTTCGCCGCGCCGTCCCCCGCACCGATGACGCCCGCGCGGCTGCAAACGCCCGGCGTCACGCTGGCCGCAAGCCATACCGCGCCGCGGCAGGATCCCTACACCACGCCGCAGGCCCCCACCGCCGAGACCATCGCCGCCATCACCCGCAGCACGCCGATGGACAGCGCCACGCCCGTCGTGACCTCGGCGCTCGGCATGGCCCGCACGATGACGCAGACCCCGCCGTTCAGCCCGGCCAATGCGGCGACGCTGTATACCGTGGGCACGTCCCGATGACCCGCGCCCCGCTTGGTCAGCCAGAGGGCGGCGCCGCCCCGCAGGCGGACCCGGCGGCCGCCGCGCCGCCGCCCAACGCCGCCGCCCGCCGCACCGGCGCACCCGCTGCGGCCAGCGTGCCGAAAATGGAGCATGTCCGGCTGACCCGCGCGTCCGCCGGGGTGCTGATGGCCACCGAAAAGACCCGCAAGCGTCTGGTGGTGGCCGCCAGCGGGTTTGCCATCGTGTTCGGCATGGTCGTGGTCAAGCTGGCGCTGGCCACCGTGGTGATCCCGGTGCATCCCAAGGTTGCCGCCCCCCGCCGCGAGCCGCCGCCCGCCGCCGTGTCGGTGCCCACCATTCCGGCCGCACTGGATCTGGGCTTGCACACCGGGCGGGCGATGATCACCGACCGCAACGGCGAAATCCTCGCCGTGTCGCTGCCTACGGCGGCGCTGTATGCCAATCCGCGCGAACTGAGCAATCCCCCCGAGGTGCTGCGCCAGTTGCGCACCGTGCTGCCGAAGCTGGAAGAAGACGAGACGCTGGCCAAGCTGTCCGACACGTCCAAGCAGTTCGTGTACATCGCCCGGCAGATTTCCTCGCGCGACCAGTTGGCGGTGAACAACCTCGGCATTCCGGGGGTGTATTTCCAATCCACCGAGCGCCGCCGCTACCCGCTGGGCCGCGTGGCCGCACAGGTGCTGGGCGGTGTGGACCCGGACGGCCACGGCGTGGGCGGCGGCGTGGAAAAAGTGTTCGAGCAGCGCCTGCACGACGACCCGGCTCCGCTGCGCCTGTCGCTGGACGTGCGGGTGCAGGCGGTGGTGCGCGATGAACTGATCCACGCGATGGAGGATTTTTCCGCCATCGCCGCCTGCGGCATCGTGATGGACGTGCGTACCGGCGAAGTGCTGGCCATGGTCAGCCTGCCCGACTACGACGCCAACGATTTTCAGGGCGCGAAGGTCGAGGAGCAGGTCAACCGCGCCATCGGCCGCGACTACGAACCGGGCAGCACGTTCAAGCTGCAGACCGTGTCGATGGCGCTGGACGATGGCGTGGTGAACATCTGGAACGGCTTCGACGCCACCTACCCGATCCAGATCGGCAAGCACACCATCAGCGACTTCAAGCCGAAGGCGCGGTTCCTGTATGTGCCGGAGATAATCGCCTACTCGTCGAACATCGGGGCCGCGCGCATGGCCGAGGCGGCGGGGGCCGAGCGGCAGCGGGCGTGGATGACCAAGATGGGCATGCTCAGCCGGTTGGGCTTCGAGTTGCCATCGGCCAAGCCCGAAACGCCGCCCGAGAAGAACTGGAAACTGGCCTCCACGCTGACCATCGGCTTCGGGCAGGGCATCGCTGTCACGCCGTTGCATGTGGTGGCGGGCACGGCAGCGATTGCCAATGGCGGCATCTACATGCAGCCCACCATTCTGGCCCCCGAGGACGGCGCCGCCGCGCGCACCGGGGTGCGGGTGATGCAGCAGGGCACGTCGGACATCGTGCGCAAACTGATGCGCGTGGTGGTCACGCAGGGCTTCGGGCAGGCCGCCGAAGTGCCGGGTTACTATGTGGGCGGCAAGACCGGCACGGCGCAGAAAACTGCCGGCGGCCGCGGCTACAAGGCCGATGCCCGCGTGTCGGCGTTCATGGGCGTGTTCCCGATGAATGCCCCGCGCTACGCGGTTTACATGATGCTGGACGAGCCAAAGGCGAACGCCAGCACGCATGGCTACGCCACCGCCGGATGGGTCAGCGCGCCGGCCGCCGGGCGGGTGATTGCCCGCGCCGCGCCGATGCTGAACATGCTGCCGGACGTGGAAAACGCCAACGCCATCGCGCAGGCGCTGGCCATTCCGCTGCAACCCGGCCGCCCGGCGGGCGCCAAGGCGCCGTTGCAGCCGCCGCCCGCCCCGGTGCCCGGCAACGGGCCGGCGCAGACCGTGCATACCGGGCCGCGCGCCCCCACTCCGCCCCCGGTGGCCGAGACACCGCAGAACGTCCCCACTCTTGCCCCGCAAACGGCACCGCTTCCGCGCGATCTGCGCCATGAAGCGATGTACACGGTGCCCGGCCGTGCTGCTCGCTGAGGTGATGGCCCGGTTGCAGGACATCACCCCGTTTCCCGTGCCGCCATCCTGGCGCGCGGCGGCGCAGATGGACGTGCGCAGCATCACCGCCGACAGCCGCACCGCCGGGCCGGGCGCGCTGTTCGTCGCCATTCCGGGAAGCAAGACCGATGGCCGCCAGTTCATCGCCGATGCGGTGGGCCGGGGGGCGTGCCTGGTGCTTGCCCCGCCCGGCACCGAATGGCCACCCGGCGTGCCGCCGCGCCCGATGATCGAAGACCCCGAGCCGCGCCGCGCACTGGCGCTGCTGGCCAGTGTGCTGGCCGGGCCGCAGCCGCGTGTCATCGCCGCCGTGACCGGCACCAACGGCAAGACATCGACGGTGGAATTCCTGCGCCAGTTATGGGCACTCACCGCCCGCCCGGCCGCCAGCATCGGCACACTTGGGGTGATTGCACCCGGCCACGCGGGCGGCAGCGGCCTGACCACGCCCGACCCGGTGGTGCTGGCCGCCACGCTGGCCACTCTGGCGCGCGACGGCGTGCAGCACGCGGCCATCGAAGCCAGTTCGCACGGGCTCGATCAGTTCCGGCTGGACGGGCTGCATCTGGCCGCCGCCGCGTTCACCAACCTCACGCGCGACCATCTGGACTATCACGGCAGCATGGAGGCCTATCGCGCCGCCAAGCTGCGGCTGTTCGCCAGCCTGCTGCCCGCCGGGTCTGTCGCGGTGGCCAGCACCGAACTGGATGGCGCGACGCTGGACGCGCTGCGCGCCATTGCCGCGCAACGCAAGCTTGACCTGCGCAGCGTGGGCGATGACGGCAGCTTTCTGCGCCTGCTCAGCGCCACGCCGCTGCCCGATGGCCAAGCGCTGGAGATTCTGCACGCAGGCCAGCGCCGCACCCTCGAAGTCGCCCTGCCCGGCCGGTTTCAGGCGGAAAACCTGTTGACGGCTGCCACGCTGGCCATGGCCACCGGCGTGCCGGACGCATTGTCCCGCCTGCCGGGGCTGACCGGCGTGCGCGGGCGGATGGAGCGGGCCGCTGTGCTGGCCAACGGCGCGGCGGTGTATGTGGATTACGCCCACACGCCGGACGCATTGGAACGCCTGCTGGCAGCGTTGCGCCCGCACACGCAGGGCCGCCTGCATGTGGTGTTCGGCGCGGGCGGCGACCGCGACCCCGGCAAGCGCCCGATGATGGGCGCGGTGGCGGCACGGCTGGCCGATGTGGCCATCGTGACCGACGACAACCCGCGCAGCGAAGACCCCGCCGCCATCCGCGCCGCCGTGCTGGCAGGCTGCTCCGGCGGCATTGCGATTGGTGGGCGGGAGGCCGCGATTGCCGCCGCACTGAACAATCTCGGTCCCGGTGACGTGCTGGCCGTGGCGGGCAAGGGCCATGAGCAGGGCCAGACGATTGGCTCCACCGTGCTGCCGTTCGACGACGTGTCCGTCATCCGCCGCCTTGCCGGTGCGGCATGACCACGCAGTGGACACCCGCGGACCTGACCGCGGCCACGGGGGCGGCGTGCCGGTTCTTTGCCAATGGCGTGTCCATCGACACGCGCACGCTCAAGCCGGGCGATCTGTTCATCGCGCTGCTGGGCGAAAACGGCGACGGGCATGATCATGTGGCCGCAGCCCTTGCCAAGGGTGCAGCCGGGGCGATGGTGCATCGCATTCCGGACAATCTGCGCCCGGGCGGGCCGCTGCTGCGCGTGGCCGACACGCTGGAAGGGCTGGCGGCACTTGGCCGTTACGCCCGCGCGCGCTTCGGCGGCAAACTGGTGGCCGTGACCGGCAGCGTCGGCAAGACCACCACCAAGGAGATGCTGCGCACGCTGCTGGGCGCATTCGGCCCCACCCATGCCGCCGAGGCATCGTACAACAATCATTGGGGCGTGCCGCTGACGCTGGCGCGCCTGCCCGCAGGCGCTGCCTATTGCGTGGCGGAAATCGGCATGAACCATGCGGGCGAGATCGCCCCGCTGGCCCGTCTCGCCCGCCCGGATGTGGCCATCATCACCAGCGTGGAGCGGGTGCATATCGGCCATCTGGGCAGCATCGAAGCCATTGCCGCCGAAAAGGCCAGCATCCGCGCCGGGCTTGGCCCGGACGGGATTGCCATTCTGCCGGGGGATTCGCCGTACCTGCCCATCCTGCTGGCGGCACCGGGCGGCACGCCACGGCTGTTCGGTACATCCGACGCCGCCAGCGCCCGGCTGCTGGGCACCGGCGAAGCGGCCGACAGCAATGATGTCGCGGCCCGCATCGGCGGCGCTGCGGTGCATTTCCGGCTGGCGGCACCCGGCCGCCACATGGCGATGAACGCGGTGGCGGCGCTGGCTGCCGCCGATGCGCTGGGGCTGGACGCGCTGGCCGCCGCCGCAGCCCTCGCCGGTTTCGCCCCCTTGGGCGGGCGCGGCGCACGGCGGGAGATTCCGGTTTCGGGCGGCACCGCCCTGCTGCTGGACGAAAGCTACAACGCCTCCCCGGTCGCCGTACGCGCGGCGCTCGCCGTGCTGGCGCTGCAACCGGGCGGGCGTCGCATCGCCGTGCTGGGCGACATGCTGGAGCTTGGTGCAGTGGGGCCGGAGGAACATTCCGGTCTGCTCGGTGCGGTTGCGCAGTCCGCCGACCTGTTGTTCACCTGCGGCCCCCTGATGCGCGGACTGTTCGAGTCGGCACCGCCCGCCCTGCGCGGCGGCCATGCCGAAGACTCGGCGGCACTGGCACCCATCGTGGCGGCAGCGTTGCGCCCGGGCGATGCAGTGCTGGTCAAGGGAAGTCTGGGCAGCCGCATGAAGCGCGTGGTCAGTGCGCTCGACACGCCGCCGGAGGCGCCCTGATGCTGTATATTTTCTCGCGCCCGCTGGCGGATCAGTTCGCCCTGTTCAACCTGTTCCGCTACATCACGTTCCGCTCGGGTGCGGCGTGCATGACGGCGCTGATTGTCAGCTTCGTGCTGGGGCCGATGTTCATCCGCTGGCTGAAGCGGGTGCAGCGCGGCGGCCAACCCATCCGCCCGGACGGGCCGGAAAGCCATCTGCTGACCAAGAAGGGCACGCCCACCATGGGCGGCGGCCTGATCCTGTCGGCGCTGACCGTGTCCACGCTGCTGTGGGCCGATCTGCGCAGCGGCTATGTATGGGCGGTGCTGCTGGTGACGCTGGGCTACGGCGCGCTGGGCTTCGTGGACGACTACATCAAGCTGTCCAAGGCGAATTACAAAGGCCTGTCGGGGCGCGGCAAACTGGTGGTGCAGGCCTCACTCGGGCTGGGCGCTGCGGTGTGGATCATGCTGCTGACCCGCGACCCGCTGGCGACATCGCTGACCGTGCCGGTGTTCAAGGACGTGCTGATCCCGCTGGGCTTCGCGTTTCCGCTGTTCGGCATGTTCGTGATGATGGGCAGTTCCAACGCGGTGAACCTGACGGACGGGCTGGACGGTCTGGCGATTGTGCCCACCATCATCTGCTGCGGCGTGTTCGCGCTGATCGCCTATCTGGTCGGCAATCGCGTGTTCGCCGACTACCTGCAACTGAACCATGTGCCCGGCGTCAGCGAACTGGCGGTGTTCTGCTCAGCCCTGATCGGTGCCGGCATGGGCTTCCTGTGGTTCAACGCCCCGCCTGCCCGCGTGTTCATGGGCGATACCGGCAGCCTCGCACTCGGCGGCGCGCTGGGGGCCATTGCGGTGGCGGTGAAGCACGAGATCGTGCTGATGATCGTCGGCGGCCTGTTCGTGGTCGAGACGGTCAGCGTGATCGTGCAGGTGTTCTGGTTCAAGCGCACCGGGCGGCGCGTGTTCCTGATGGCCCCGCTGCACCATCATTTCGAGAAGAAAGGCTGGGCGGAGCCGACCATCGTGATCCGGTTCTGGATCATCTCGATGATTCTGGCGCTGGTCGGCCTGGCGACGTTGAAAATCCGATGAACTTCCCCGCCACCCTGTTTGCAGGCCAGCGTTTTGCCGTCGTAGGTCTTGGCCGCAACGGCTTGCCCGCCGCGCATGCGCTGAGCGCGATGGGTGCGGACGTGACGGTGTGGGACGACACGCAAGCTGCACGCGAACAGGCGGCAGCGCAGGGTTTGCGCGTGGCCGAACCGGTGATGGACGGGCTTGCCGCACTGGTACTGTCGCCCGGCATCCCGCATGTGCTGCCCAATGCGCACCCGATGGCCACGATGGCCATCACGGCAGGCGTGCCGATCCTGTCGGATGCGGATCTGCTGTTCCGCGCCGTGCGCGCCGCAGGCTCACGCGCCCGTTTCGCGGGCATCACCGGCACCAACGGCAAATCCACCACAACCGCGTTGCTGGCGCATATTCTCGCCACTGCCGGAATTCCGGTGGCCGCAGGCGGCAATCTCGGCACCGCATCGCTTGCCTTGCCACGGCTGCCCGATGACGGCGTGTACGTGCTCGAGATGTCCTCCTACATGTTGGAACGACTCGCCACCTTGCGGTTCGATGTGGCGGTGATGCTGAATCTCAGCCCCGATCATCTGGACCGGCATGGCGGCATGGCCGGTTACGCGCGGGCCAAGCGCGCGATATTCGACCGCCAGACGGCCGCAGACACGGCCGTGCTGGGGGCGGACGATGCCGAGTCGCGCGCGATGTTTGCATCGCTGGCCGGTGCGCCTGCCACACGCATCAGCATTTCGGCGGCACAGGGCGATGGCGGTGTGCTGCGCGACTCGCACGGCATCATCTGCCATCTGGCAGAAGCCCGCGCGCTGCCCGGCGCGCACAACGCGCAGAACGCGGCGGCCGCTGCCGCGATGGCAACGGCGCTGGGTGTGCCGCGCGGCAAGATCGCTGACGGCATCCTCAGCTATCCCGGCCTGCCGCACCGGCTTGAAGTGGTGGGCCGTGTGCGCGGCGTGACCTTCATCAACGACAGCAAGGCCACCAACGCCGACTCGGCAGAACGCGCGCTGGCCTGTTATCCGCGCGTGGTGTGGATCGCAGGCGGCATGGCCAAATCGGGCGGCATCGCGCCGCTGGCACCGTGGTTTGACCGC
Source organism: uncultured Rhodospirillales bacterium (assembly GCA_903864895.1). Lineage (GTDB taxonomy): Bacteria > Pseudomonadota > Alphaproteobacteria > Acetobacterales > Acetobacteraceae > CAIPHQ01. Next base: position 557 of record CAIPHQ010000486.1, on the reverse strand, counting down.
ATCGCTGCAGCGTTCCTGATCGGCCGCGACTCGGCGCTGCTCGCCGCCACGCTTGCGGAACATGGCGTGAAGCACAGCGAAGTTGGCACGCTCGACATGGCCACCGAAGCCGCCGCGCAGGCCGCGTTCTCGGGTGCCGCACCTGTGGTGCTGCTGTCGCCCGCCTGTGCCAGTTGGGACCAGTTCACCGGCTTCGACGCGCGCGGCGACCGTTTCCGCACGCTCGTCGCCGCCCTGCAGGAGGCCGTGTGATGCCGTCATTGTCGCGCGCTGATACCTCGGTACTGGGCCGCTGGTGGTGGACGGTGGACCGCTGGACGCTGCTGGCACTGGGGACGCTGATTTTCTTCGGCTACGTGATGATGCTCGCGGCGTCACCTGCGGTGGCCGAGCGGATTCACGAAGCGCGCGAATTACTGATCATCAAGCAGGTGGTGTTTCTGGCCGCTGCCGCGCTGATCATCGTGATGGTCAGCCTGCTGTCACCACAGGGTGTGCGCCGCGTGGCGATGGCCGGGTGCGTGGTGGCGCTGGTGCTGACGGCGATGACGCTGGTG
>CAIPHQ010000485.1 GCA_903864895.1 uncultured Rhodospirillales bacterium | reverse complement strand
CAGCCACGTGACGGTGCGCGAAACCTTTGAAGCCGAAACCACCCATCCGGTGGAGGCACAGCGCGCGGGCTGGCAGGCGATTCTGAACAACTTCAAGCGCCATGTGGAGGCGCTGCAGCGGGGCTGAACGCGGCTTAGTGGGTTGAACCCTCACCCTCCCGCTGCGCGGGCCCCTCCCTCTCCCGCAAGCGGGAGAGGGGCTTCAGGCCCGCTCCGTCCAGCCCCTCTCCCGTGCAACGGGAGAGGGAGGGGCCCATGCCAACGGCATGGGAGGGAGAGGGTTCAACCCACCCGGCCGCGTTCAGTCCCGCTGCAGCGCCTCCACATGGCGCTTGAAGTTGTTCAGAATCGCCTGCCAGCCCGCGCGCTGCGCGTCCACCGGATGGGTGGTTTCGGCTTCAAAGGTTTCGCGCACCGTCACGTGGCTGCCGTCTGCAATGAACTCCACCGTCAGCGCCCGGCCACCGAATTCGCTGGCGATGCGCTGGTGTTCCACCACCTCGGTAAACGTGCCTGCAAAATCAAACCCGAAACTGCCGTCCCTGGCTTCCATGCGCGATGAAAACGCGCCGCCGGGGCGCAGGTCGATGCTGGCGGTGGTGGTGTGCCAGTCATCGGATGCGGCATTCCACTGCACGATATCGGCCGGCGTGGTCCAGGCGCGCCACACCTCGGCCAAGGGCGCTGCGATGGTGGCAGACACTGTGATCATGGTGGTCATGCTGTTTGCCCCTCCGCCGGTGATGTTACCCCGCGACTGATGTTACCCCGCGGCGAACTCGCTCGCCTTGTAGCCCTGCGCGAACAGCAGCGCACGCAGATTGCCGTGGTCCACCCGCGCCCGCGCCTCGGCGGCCACGATGGGTTTGGCGTGGAAGGCGATGCCAAGCCCCGCTTCCTTCAGCATCGCCAGGTCATTTGCCCCGTCGCCCACCGCCATGGTGGCCGTGGTTTGCAAGCCGCGCGCCTCGGCCAGTTCGCGCAGGGTCAGCAGCTTGGCGTGGCGGTCCAGAATCGGCTCGGCCACCTCGCCGGTCAGGGCCGTGCCGTCATCCAGCAGCACGTTGGCGCGGTGCACGTCAAAGCCCAGCGCCTCGGCCACCCGGCCGGTGAAGAAGGTGAACCCGCCCGAGACCAGCGCCGTGGTGGCGTTGTGCTTGCGCATGGTGGCGATCAGTTCCTTGGCACCGGGCGTGAACCTGGTCCGCTCCCACGTCTTGCCCAGCGCATCGAGGCCCAGCCCTTTCAGCATGGCCACCCGCAGCCGCAGCGCCTCGGCAAAGTCGATTTCGCCGTTCATGCTGCGGCGCGTGATATACGCCACCTTCTCCTTCAGCCCGGCGAACGCGGCCAGTTCGTCCAGCGTCTCGCTGGTCACGATGGTGCTGTCCATGTCCGCCACCAGCAGCCCCTTCCGCCGCCCGCGATGCCGGGTGACGATTGCGTCAATCGGCAGCCCCTCCAGCGCGCGCTCGATCACCGCCGGGTCGGGCAGTTCCTTGCACAAGATATCGGCTGCCTCACCGGGTGCCAGAATATCCACCTTGCCGCCGCCCACCGCCGCGCGCAGACGGTCAATGACGGGTTGCGAGAGGGATGTGGCGGTGCGGTCAGCAACAAGGGTCAGAACATGGCTCATGGCCCGCGTATGCAAGGGTTGCGGCGGCACGGCAAGCACAGCCATGCAAGCCCCCTCCGCCCTTCAGGGGGGAGAGGGTTGGATGAGGTGGGCGGTGCCGCCCACGGATGGCGCATTTCTGCCGCTCCCCCCGCTTCACCCCAACCCTCTCCACCCCCAGGGGTGGAGAGGGAGGAGTGCGGCCCATGGCTGACCTGCCCCATGCGCTGATCGTCGCGGGGCCGACCGCCAGCGGCAAGTCCGCGCTCGCGCTGGGATTGGCGCAACGCCTGGGCGGCGTGGTCATCAACACCGATGCGATGCAGACCTACGCCGATTTGCGCATCCTCACCGCGCGCCCCACGCCCGAGGAAGAAGCCGCCGCCCCGCACCGCCTGTATGGCGTGCGCCCGGCGCACGAGGCGGGCACGGTGGCGTGGTGGCGCACGGCGGCGCTGGCGGAGATGGACGCAGCGCGCGCGGCGGGGCAATTGCCCATCCTGTGCGGCGGATCGGGCATGTATTTCTCCTCCCTCACGCTGGGGCTGGCCGACATTCCGGACCCTGGCCTGGCCGCGCGGGAGGATGCGCGCGGCAGGCTGGCCGCGCACGGCCCGGCGGCCTTGCACGCGGCCCTGGCCGAGGTGGACCCCGATACCGCCGCCCGCCTGCGCCCCACCGACAGCCAGCGCCTGGCCCGCGCGTGGGAGGTGTGGCGCGGCACCGGGCGGGGGCTGGCATCGTGGCAGTCCTGCGCGTCCGACCCGCCGGCGTGGCGCTTCACGGCCATCCTGCTCGACCCGCCACGCCCGGCGCTGCGCGCGGCCATCGCGCAGCGCTTTGCCGCCATGCTGCAAGCCGGTGCGCTGGAGGAGGTGGCAGCCCTGCTGGCCCTGAAGCTGGACACGGCCTTGCCGCTGATGCGCGCCCACGGCGTGCCGGAACTGTCCGCCCATCTGCGCGGCGAGATATCACTGGCCGAGGCGCAGCGCCGGGCCGAGCTTGTCACCGGCCAGTACACCAAGCGGCAGGCCACCTGGTTCCGCCACCGCCCGCTGGCCGATTCCGGGCGCATGCATACGATCCATGCGCGTATTGCGGGTCTGGAGCAATTTTCGGAAAGAGAAACCCGCGATTTGCTGAATTTTATTCAAAGTCCGGGTTGACGCAGTGCAGCGTGGCTTGCTAGTCAGCCGCGCATGAGCACGATCGCCCCCGCCCCCGCCGCGTCCGAAACCCTCACCCTGTCCGGTGCCGAAGTTCTGCTTCGTGCGCTGAAAGATCAGGGCGTCGAAGTCATTTTCGGCTATCCCGGCGGCGCGGTATTGCCGATTTACGACGCGATCTTCCAGCAGAACGCGATCCGCCACATTCTGGTGCGCCACGAACAGGCCGCCGTGCACGCCGCCGAGGGCTATGCCCGCTCCACCGGCAAGGTGGGCTGCGTGCTTGTCACCTCCGGCCCCGGTGCGACCAATGCCGTCACCGGCCTTGTGGATGCGCTGATGGACAGCATCCCCATCGTCTGCCTGACCGGGCAGGTGCCCACGCATCTGATCGGCAATGACGCGTTTCAGGAAGCCGACACCACCGGCATCACCCGCCCGGCCACCAAGCACAATTATCTGGTCAAGCGCAGCGAAGACCTCGCCCGCGTGGTGCATGAGGCGTTCTACGTGGCGCGCAGCGGCCGCCCCGGCCCGGTGGTGATCGACCTGCCGAAGGACATCCTGATCAACAAGGCCCCCTACGTGGCCGCCGCCACCGCCGCGCATCGCAGCTACCGCCCGCAAACGCAGCCGGATGCGGGGCAGATTGCCAAGGCCATCGCCCTGCTGAAATCCGCCAAGCGCCCGGTGATCTACACCGGCGGCGGCGTGATCAACGCGGGCGATGCCGCCAGTGACGCGCTGCGCCGCTTTGCCCGCAAGACCGGCTACCCCGTTACCTCCACGCTGATGGGCCTCGGCGCCTATCCGGCCAATGATCCGCTGTTCCTCGGCATGCTGGGCATGCACGGCACCTACGAAGCCAATCTGGTGATGCATGGCTGCGACGTGATGCTGAACGTGGGCGCGCGGTTCGATGACCGCGTGACCGGGCGGCTGAACGCGTTCAGCCCCGGCAGCAAGAAAATCCACATCGACATCGACCCCAGCAGCATCAACAAGAACGTGCCGGTGGACGTGCCGGTGGTGGCCGACGCCGCTGCGGCGCTGGAAGCCCTGATCGCCGCATGGGACGCCGACCCCGCGCAGCCCGACCGCGACGGCCTTGCCGCATGGTGGCGCCAGATCGACACATGGCGCGGCAAGGATTCCCTGCGCTTCACCCAGACCAAAGCCAAGGGCGGAGTGATAAAACCGCAATACGCCATCCAGCGCCTGTACGAGATCACCCGTGAGATGGACCGCGAGGTCTACATCACCACCGAAGTCGGCCAGCACCAGATGTGGGCGGCGCAGTTCTTCCGGTTCGACCGGCCCAACCGCTGGATGACCTCGGGCGGGCTCGGCACCATGGGCTACGGCCTGCCCGCCGCGATGGGCGTGCAGATAGCCCACCCCGATGCGCTGGTGATCGACATCGCCGGTGAGGCCAGCATCCTGATGAACATTCAGGAAATGAGCACGATTGCCCAGTACCGCCTGCCGGTGAAAGTGTTCATCCTGAACAACCAGTATATGGGCATGGTGCGCCAGTGGCAGGAACTGCTGCATGGCGGGCGGTATTCGGAAAGCTACTCGGAAGCGCTGCCGGATTTCGTCAAGCTGGCCGATGCGTTCCAGGGCGTGGGCATGCGCGCGCAGAGTGTGGATGAACTCGATGACGTGATCCGCGCCATGATCGCCAGCCCCACGGCGGTGATTGCCGACATCGCCGTCGATCAGAAGGAAAACTGCTTCCCGATGATCCCCAGCGGCGCCGCGCACAACGACATGATCCTCGGCCCCGAGCACGAATCCCGCGCGCGCGGCATCAGCGACGAGGGCCTGGTACTGGTCTGATCCCACCCCCCGGCGCAAGCCGGGGCACGGCCGTGCCACGCTCACGTTTCCTCATTCGACAGATCGACCCATGAACGCCATGAACACCACGCTGCGCACCGCCACCATTTCCGTGCTGGTTGAAAACGAGGCCGGGGTGCTGGCCCGTGTGATCGGCCTGTTCTCGGGCCGCGGCTACAACATCGAAAGCCTCACCGTCGCCCCGGTGGACGATGAGGGCCACAAAAGCCGCATCAACATCGTCACCTCGGGCACCGAGATGGTGATCCAGCAGATCAAGGCGCAACTCGACCGTCTGGTGCCGGTGTACCGCGTCGCCGACCTGACCCAGATCGGCCCGCATGTGGCCGCCGAAATGGCGCTGGTGAAGGTGATCTCGGACAACGCCGACCGCCGCAGCGAGGCGCTGCGCTTCGCCGGCGAATACGGTGCCCGCACCGTGGACGCCACCGAGACCAGCTTCGTGTTCGAGATGACCGGCAGCACCGAGAAGCTGGACGCGTTTCTGGACACCATGCGCCCGCTGGGCCTCGCCGAAGTTTCGCGCACAGGTGTGGCGGCGATGACGCGGGGCACCACCATCATCTAGCAAGATGCAACCGCCGATGACGCCGATGGCGCAGATGCGTCAGCACCGCCGGGCAAGGGTGCTGCCCTTTGAATGCATCGCTTTCATCTGCGACATCTGCGTCATCTGCGGTTAAAGACAGCCTGTTTCTGGAAGGGACGACTATGCGCGTTTACTATGATCGCGACGCCGACGTGAACCTGATCAAGGCCAAGAAGGTCGCGATCATCGGCTACGGCAGCCAGGGCCATGCCCATGCCAACAATCTGAAGGACAGCGGCCTGACCCAGTTGGTGGTTGGCCTGCGCCCCGGCTCCACCGCCGTCGCCAAGGCCGAAGCCGCGGGCCTGAAGGTGCTGCCCCCCGCCGAAGCCGCCGCCTGGGCGGACGTGGTGATGGTGCTGACCCCCGATGAAGGCCAGGGCGATCTGTACCGCGACAGCCTGCACGCCAACATGCGCCCGGGCACGGCGCTGGCCTTCGCGCACGGCCTGAACATCCATTTCAACCTGATCGAAGCCCGCCCGGACATCGACGTGTTCATGATCGCGCCCAAGGGCCCCGGCCACACGGTGCGCAGCGAATACCAGCGCGGCGGCGGCGTGCCCTGCCTTGTGGCGGTGGCGCAGAACCCCAGCGGCAACGCGCTGGAAATCGCCCTGTCCTACGCCAGCGCCATCGGCGGCGGGCGCGCGGGCATCATTGAAACCACCTTCAAGGAAGAGTGCGAAACCGACCTGTTCGGTGAGCAGGTGGTGCTGTGCGGCGGCCTCGTGGAACTCATCCGCGCCGGTTACGAAACGCTGGTCGATGCCGGCTACGCGCCGGAAATGGCGTATTTCGAATGCCTGCACGAAGTGAAGCTGATCGTGGACCTGATCTACGAAGGCGGCATCGCCAACATGAACTACTCGGTGTCCAACACCGCCGAATACGGCGAATACGTCACCGGCCCGCGCATCATCACCGCCGAAACCAAGGCCGAGATGAAGCGCGTGCTGGAAGACATTCAAACCGGCCGCTTCGCGCGCGACTGGATGCTGGAAAACAAGGTCAACCAGGCCAGCTTCAAAGCCATCCGCCGCCGCAACGCCGCCCACCCGATTGAAGAAGTGGGCGAGAAACTGCGCGCCATGATGCCGTGGATTGCCAAGAACAAGCTGGTGGACAAGACCCGGAACTAAGCTTTTCGTCTGCTTATTCCCCCCTCTCCGCCCTTCAGGGGGGAGAGGGCCGGGGTGAGGTGGGTTGCGCAGCACAAAGACTCTTTCCGTTCAACCACTTACTGGCGGTGACACCCCACCTCACCCTAACCCTCTCCCCCCCTGAAGGGGCGGAGAGGGAACTTGAGAGCGGCGTGAAACTGCGGCAGGAGTGAGGGATGGCGCGGCGCTATTTTCCGGCCTTCGTGACTCAAGACGATGATGCATCAGCCACGGCCGGTTACGGCGTGGTGTTCCCCGACCTGCCGGGCTGCGTCAGCGGCGGCGATACGCTGCAGGAAGCGGCCGATATGGCAGCGGAAGCCCTGTCGCTGCATGTCGAAGGCATGGTGGAAGACGGCTTGCCGCTGCCCCCTGCCTCAGACCCCGGCCATGTTCCCGGCTGGCTGCGCGGCCTTCCCGGCCGCCTCGTGGCGACACTGTTGGTCCCCTACGACCTCCAGGAAGCCCCGGCCGATGTCAGCCTTGACAGCGGGCTGTTGCGGCAGGTGGACGAAGCTGCAGCAGCGCAGGGCGAAACCCGCGCGGGGTTTATCATGCGGGCCGCGCACGAGCGGTTGCAGCGGTTGCAGGTGGCGTAGGGCTCATTGCCGATCCGCCGCAAACGGATCAGGGCGTGGGCACAGCCGCCGCAAACCGCACCATCACCGCCGGGTCCCGTGCCGCTGCCAGCAGCGCCGGCCAGTCATCGGGCGGGTTGCCGGTGGCGAGCATCGCCCCGAAACTGCTACAGGTCGCTCGCCGCGCCGCTCTTGCGCAGCGTGTCGCGGCCGTTGACCCACGCATACACCACGATGCGCGCGTGGAATCGGCGCGGTAGAACAGCCGGAAGCGGTTGCCCCCGAACTTGGCGCGAAACCAGTGCCGGTGCGCCGGGCCGGGCGTGTTGCCCTGCGCGGTCTTCGTGGCCCGCTGACGCAAAGATCAGCGGCCCTAGATCAGCAGGTCCAAAATGACTTCTTTGGTCGTGCCGTTGAACATCAGCGCGCGTTCGCCGGTATCGACCAGGAAGTGGTGGCCTTGATCGGTTATAAAATGCCAGGCGACGAACTTCTGGCCCTCATGGACATACGCGGGGTCAGCGATGGTGAGGCGATCAAGGGATTGTTCAGCAGCGGCGCACATGGCGCGGATGAGTTTCATATAGCGTGGTTCGGCAGCGCGCTTGCGTGTCTTCCGCGCCTCACGGTCCGGCAAACTGGCGGCTTTCTGGGCAATGTAGGCGGCTAGCTCGTCTGCCCCAAGCACCACCAGATTCGGTCGCCCGCGCAACCACGCGTCGTTGAGGGTCTCAATATTCTCCCCACCTGCGTCCAATGCGTAGAAATCGTCACTCAGTGCATCCAGATGATCACGCTCCTCATTTTCGCCGAAGAATTCGCTTTTTAGAAAATGGTTCAATGCAAATGCCGGATTTTCTACCATAGCGGCGCCGCGTTGAAACAGCGCCGCATGCTGCGGCGCGCCGATGCAGATCAGGCCATCCAATACCAAATTCACCAGGCCCGTATTCCAATTGCTATTGTAAACAAACTGCGAAAATCCGCCATTCATAGAGTTATAATAGTAATAAGCGACGCGGTAACTCAACAAGGCTTCACGTGATATCTCGTCGAATTCAAAATATTCGGCTAACAGCGCGTTTACCACCTGGGTGTTGCCACCAATCGCCGACTTTCTGTTGTCGCTTTTCAAGCTTGCGGCCGGTAGAACAACCGGATCTTGCGTGCCCAGAATGCGGCCAGACATTGCAGAGCCTTTCTGAAAATTGAATATGTGAAACGAAGCTTATCGGAACCGTCCGGTGATGCAAGGCGTAAAAAATATTGTTGTGGAGCCGCCGGCAAAACCGTTTGCTCCCGAATGACCCAATCATGACGCCTGTGATCCCGGAGTCCGGCATGACCCCCAGCCCGCGTGGGGTGGGGAAGCGAAGCGTCACCCACCAGCGCAAGCCGCCACATCACGGTACCTGCGCGACCTGCCTACGCCGGCGCCGCACGGCCTACCCGTCAAAGCCGTTCCCCCTTCCCCCCCGGTAAGAACATTCCTTGCCCCTCCCACCCCGGAGGTGCCGCATGATCACCAGCAAACGCTGCACCAAGGCGCAAACCACCATCCCGCTCGCCGTGCGCGCCGCGCTGCGATTGAGCGAGGGCGGCGAGAATGCCTGTGCCATCGAGGATGGGCGGGTCACGATCAGCAAGGGTACCAAGCCTGACATCGCCGAGGACCCGTTCGGCACATTCAGCGAATGGGCGTCCGAGGCGGATTGCCGCGCCTACGACAGTCTCGGAGCCGCCGCCGGTCTGGTCCGCCGTCAAGGCCCCGTTCCCCTACACGCACCGCGCGGCGCTTGTGGTTGGACAGACCGGTGCGCAGACTGGTTTGCCCCTGCTGTGGGGGTTGATGATCACCAGTGCCGAAGACCGGGGCTGGCCGGTGGATGTGGCGGTTTCGGACCGCGCGGCGGCCGGGCTGCCCGCCCCATCAATCGTGCGGCCCCGGAAAATCGCCACCATCGATGCACGCGATGCCGAGGTGCTTGGGGCGCTGCCAGAGGGCGGCCGTGCAGCGATGTCCACCGCATTGCGCCGCTGGCCGGGATTGGGTGTCGCGCCGCCGGCCTGACCCACACCCCCACAAAAAAGGGGCCGCCGGTCCCCCGGCAGCCCCCTTACCCTGCGCAAGCCCGCTCAGTGGCTCCCGCTGCCGCCCTGTGCCTGCAACTTGTTCAGCACTTCGGTCAGATTGAAACTGCCCGGTTTCTGCCGGGGCGGGAATTCCGCGTAGGTTTTCAGGTG
>CAIPHQ010000484.1 GCA_903864895.1 uncultured Rhodospirillales bacterium | reverse complement strand
TTCCGCGCCACCAACAGCGGCACCATTGCCATTTCCGATGGCGGCACCGTCACAGCCGCCCTGACCACCGGCAACAGCGGCATCATCACGCTGGCCAGCGGCGGGTCGCTGACCTTGCCCAAGGGACTGAAAGGCAATGTTTCCACCGCTGGCACCATCGAATTTCTCGATGGCGGCGGGTCCGTGCTGACCATCGGCGCATTGAACAACAATACCATCACCACCACCATCGCGGGCTTCCGCCCCGGCGACACCATCGACCTGCAACCGTCGTTCTTCTTTGCTGATGGCGAGACAGCGGCATTCAGCGGGGGTGCCATCGTGCTGTCCGAATTCGGCACGCCGCTGATCCAGTTGCCGGCCGCCGGCATACCGAGTTGGGCCACGTTGCAGGTGCAGTCCGACGCGCGCGGCTATGCGGAGATCACCATGGCCTGCTTCGCCGAAGGTACCCGCATCGCCACCGCACGCGGCCCGGTGGCGGTGGACGCGCTGTGCGTGGGCGACCTGATCTTGGCACCGGACGGCACCACTGCCCCCGCCATCTGGCTCGGCCATCGCCGTGTGAACTGCCGCCGCCATCCCACGCCGCAAGATGTCTGGCCGGTGCGCGTGCAGGCGGGTGCCTTCGCCCCCGGACTGCCGCAGCAGGACCTCTGGCTGTCCCCGGATCATGCCGTTTTCACCGGCGGCGTGCTGATCCCGGTCCGCTACCTGCTGAACGGGCGGACCATCGCGCAGGTGGAGCGCGCAGAGGTGACCTACTGGCACGTGGAACTGCCCCGCCACGGCATCCTGCTGGCCGAGGGCCTGCCGTGCGAAACCTATCTGGACACCGGCAATCGCGGCGCGTTTGCCGGTGGCGGCCCGGCGCTGCACCTGCATCCGGATTTCGCGCGCCACGTCTGGCAACAGCAAGGCTGCGCGCCGCTGGTGCTGGACGGGCCGGTGCTGCATCGCGCGCGGGCGCGCCTGCTGCGCCGGGCTGCGGCACTCGGCCACGCACGCACCCATCGGCCGCATCTGCGGCTGGACGCAGGCGGGCGATTGCTGGCGCCCCGCGCCACCACCGCCGGATACAGCTTCAACGTGCCGCCGGGGACCGCCACAGCGGTCTTGCACTCGCGCAGCGGCATACCCGCTCACGTGCACGCCGATAGCGGCGACCACAGGCAGCTTGGCATCGCGGTGCGGCACATCGCCGCCGATGGCGTCACGCTGGCGCTGTCGGACCCGCGTTTGGGCCGTGGCTGGCACGGTGTCGAATTCCACCACGGCGCGCCCGCGTGGCGCTGGACCGATGGGGCGGCGGAACTGGACCTGCGCGGCGTGGCGAGGTTGGAGATTGAAGCCGCCATGACCATGCAGGCATGGCGGACCATGCCCAGGCAGCGCAGCCTGCGCGCCGCCTGAGCGCGGGGCGGCTCAGCCCGCCTTGGCTTGCGCGATCAAGGTTTTCACCTCGTCCATCGCGTCGGTGAAGCGCTTGTTCAGCAGCCCCACCGCCTCGCTGTTCGAGCGCTGGATCAGGTCGCCGAGTTCGCGGGAATTGGACACCGCCTTCTCGTAGGCACCTTTCAGCAGTTCGGCCTGCTTGGCGGCCTTGGCCTGCGGGGCTTCCGGCGAGGCCAGCGAGCGCATGGTCTCGGTAAGTTCCTGCATGGTCTGCTGCATGATTTCCATGTGGCGGCGGGCGACCGCCTGCGCGCCTTCCATGGCCACGCGGTTGGCGGCCGACAGCGCCTCCATGTTGCGCCGATGGGCCGTTACCAGCGCCTCGGTGCCGGGCATTCCGGGTATGCCGGGCAAATTCATGTCCGACAGCATGCGGGTGAATTCGTCGGT
>CAIPHQ010000483.1 GCA_903864895.1 uncultured Rhodospirillales bacterium | reverse complement strand
GAGTTCGGCCCGGAATGGACGGCGCGGCTGAAGGAACTGGGCCTGGCCCGCGCCAAATGGCGCTCCGAAGGGCTTACGCCGTCGCAGGTCTCCCAGAATGTGCGCGACCTGATCGTCGCGCGGGGGTGGCTGTGAGCAACGTCACCGTCATCGACGCCAAGCGCCGCCCGCAGGCCGTTTCGACCGGCGATCCGGTGCGGCTGGCCGCCTTGCAGGAAAAGGCGCGCGGCCGCGACGCCCATGGCATCCTGGAACTGGCGCTGCGCGAGGAATTCGCGCACCAGACGGCGGTGGTGTCGTCCTTCGGCGCGGAGTCGGCGGTGCTGCTGAAGCTGGTAGCCGACATCGATCCCAATACGCCCATTCTGTTCCTCAACACCGGCAAGCTGTTCGGCGAGACTTTGCGGTATCGCGACCGTCTGCAGGAGACGCTGGGCCTGGGCGATGTGCGCAGTCTGGCGCCGTCGCTGGAAGCGCGCCTGAAGGCCGATCCCGACGGCACGCTGTGGTCGCGCGACACCGACGCCTGCTGCGATTTCCGCAAGACCATCCCGCTGGGCCGCGCGCTGGAGCCCTTCGCCGCCCAGATAACGGGCCGCAAGCGCTTCCAGACCCGTGAGCGCGCCGACATGCAGCCGGTGGAATATTTCGACGGCCGCTACCGGTTCAATCCGCTTTGGCAGTGGGACCTGCAGCAGCTGGACGCTTTCACCGAACGCCACAACCTGCCGCGCCATCCCTTGGTGGAAGACGGCTATCCCTCGATCGGCTGCATGCCCTGCACCCGCCGCGTCCAGGCGGGCGAGGACTACCGCGCCGGCCGCTGGGCGGGCCTGGACAAGGATGAGTGCGGTATCCACCTGACCGACGGCGGCGGCATCTGACGGGCTCTTTTGCCCGCCGGGTTCGTCGCGTCGATACGCTGTCGCTATCGACCGCTCATGGGCTCAAGTGCCCACTTCGCTCGTTGCTCCTGCCCGGACGGCCAAAATAGCCTCGTCAGACCGAGACTTGTTTTGCCGGTCCCCGCTTGCTAAACCCCCGGTCCTACCGGGATATTTCCCATTGGACTGTGCGGTCGTGGCGGAACGGTAGACGCACTACCTTGAGGTGGTAGCGGGGCAACCCGTGGAAGTTCGAGTCTTCTCGACCGCACCAATCAAAAGCATTCGCAAAGCGAATGCTTTTGATTGCCAAACGGCCCGCGGCCGGCAGCGTAGTGCCGCGCGACTTGAGGGCCGGCGCTTCAGGCGAAAACACCAGCCCCTTTGCTCAGCCCAATGTCCGCGTTGCGCCATAAGCGGACATTCCTGCCCGCGAAACTGGGCCGTCCAGAACTGGCATGGGGTCATCCGGCAGATTGATCCAAATCAATTCGGTCATTTTCTGGAGCATATACACCAATCAGATTAAGCTGATTGTTGGAGGAATATTTGACCTCTGAATCCGAAACATTTTCAGTGACCTCGCCGGCATCGGTGGTGTTTGGGGCTGCATTCCAGCAGCCAGCAGATTGTCCGCGCGGGCGTTGCTCCGCTATCGCCGACGGTCAGAGAGAAATTGAACATCTCACGCTCGCGAAAGCTGAGCTGCGAGAGGTGTTGGCGCGGGAACACCTACTGTTAAAAGAGACAGAAGAACTAGTCGAAAAGCAGAACCTGTTGAGCCGCGAGGCCGATCATAGGTTGCTGAATAGCCTGCAAATGGTCTCCAGCTTGCTATTTATGCAAGGACGGCAATCCAACGATACCGCAATCACCGAGCAGCTAAATGTTGCGGCACGACGCGTCGCCGCAATCGGAAGTGTGCATCGTCGACTGCATGCAACGGATCAAGCTGATATCATCGAATTGAAGCCATACCTTGCGGGTCTTTGCGAGGATATAACCGGCTTACTTCCTGGCAAAGAGCTAGAACGCGTCCTCATTTTGGAAGGGATCGATATCAAAGTACCGGCTGCAATCGGGATCCCGCTTGGACTAATTGTCAGCGAGATGATTACGAATGCGGCCAAATATGGAAAAGGTAAAATCACCGTCTCCTTAAGAAAGCACCCGCTTAAGGGCTATGCGCTTTCAGTATCAGATAATGGGCCCGGCCTGCCGGTCGGATTTGATCCAAAAGAATCGAAGGGACTCGGAATGAGCATCATTTCATCCCTCGTCAATGAAATAGGCGGTGAGCTACTTCTTGTAGGAAACGCGGGGCACGGCACGTGCTTCACGGTTCTCTTTTCGGAATAGTGATGCGGTCGCCACTGGATTGATTCTGGACCTTCTGCTCAACAGCTAGTGAGGGCGCGGCTGGTTGGCCATTCTTCAGGAGTACAAAACATGTCTCTCGGAACCATACTGCTCGTCATTTTGGTCATCGCGTTGCTGGGCGGTTTCAGTGGCTTCGGCGGCGGTCCATTTTACGGCACCGGCTATTATGGCGGTGGTGGACTCGGCTTGGTGCTCATCATCGTGTTGATCCTGGTGGTGTTCCGCAAGATCTGAATAAACCCGAATAGGGTGTTCCCACATCGATGGGATTGATGAGAATGGATCGAAACGCTGGTCCATGCGTTCATCTAGGGGCTTACCGCCGCAAGAACGGCAGCGAGTTCTGGGCCTCCCTCTTTATCAGCCCGGTTCGGGATAAGGACGATGTTGTTGTTCAATATTTTGCATCCTTCTTTGACCTTACCAAGCACAAGGAAGAGTTGACCCAATCAAGGAT
>CAIPHQ010000482.1 GCA_903864895.1 uncultured Rhodospirillales bacterium | reverse complement strand
CCAGCGTCCTTGCTGTCCAGAATCCGCAGCGGGTTGCGCTCCAGCCGGTTGCGGCTGTCCTCGCTCAGCGCGTCCTTGTGCGCCGAGAAATACGCTACCAGCGCAGCGCGATAGGCGTCGCGGCTTTCGCGGTCGCCCAGCGTGTTGATTTCCAGCACCGTGTCCTGCGCCACGCCCAGGTCAGTCAGGATATGCCAGCCGAGCGCGATCACCTCGGCATCAGCCAAAGGCTCGGCCACGCCGATCAGTTCCGCGCCAATCTGGTTGAACTGCCGGTAGCGGCCCTTCTGCGGCCGCTCGTAGCGGAACATCGGCCCGGCGTAGAACACCTTCTGCGGCAGCGACTGCGTCAGCCCATTGCTGACCAGCGCGCGGCAAATACCCGCCGTATTCTCCGGCCGCAGCGTCACCGAATCACCGCCCCGGTCGGTGAAGGTGTACATCTCCTTGGTGACGACGTCCGAGGTCTCGCCGAGCGTGCGGGCGAACACCCGTGTGTCCTCGAAGATCGGTGTGGTCCACTCATCGAAGCCATACACCCCGGCCACGCGGCGGGCGCTGTCGATCACGTGGGAGATGCGGCGCTGATCTTCACCGATCAGGTCGCGGGTGCCGCGAACGGGTTGCAGGTCGGTCACGATAAAATCTGACTCCGGGCAGGCTTGCGGATCGCGGGCGGTCCGGGCGGAACGCGGGTCTATGCCCCCCGTCTCGCCCCAACGCAACCGCCGCCGCTACTCCGCCGCCAGCTTCGCCGCCTTCTGCTCGGCCTGAATCGCGGCCACCTTGGCTTCCACCAGTTCGACGATGTGCTCCACCATGCCCTCGGCGCCCATGGTGTGGTCGGTCTTGCCTGCCGCATACACCATGTGCTTGCCCGCCCCGCCGCCGGTCACTCCCAGATCGGTCATCAGCGCTTCACCCGGCCCGTTCACCACGCAGCCGATGATCGACAGCGTCACCGGCGTCTCGATATGCGCCAGGCGTTCTTCCAGCGTCTGCACCGTCTGGATCACGTTGAACCCCTGCCGCGCGCAGGACGGGCAGGAGATGATCTTCACGCCGCGATGGCGGATGCCCAGCGACTTCAGGATGTCCCAGCCGACCAGCACTTCCTCTTCCGGCTCGGCGGACAGGGAAACGCGCACCGTGTCACCAAGGCCCGCCCACAGCCGGTTGCCCAGACCGATCGCGCTTTTCACCGTGCCCGCGCGTTTGCTGCCCGCCTCGGTGATGCCGATATGCAGCGGGTGGTCACACACCTCGGCCAGTTGCGTGTAGGCGGCAACCGCCATGAACACGTCAGACGCCTTCACGCTGATCTTGAATTCGTGAAAGTCGTGGTCCTGCAGGATTTTCGCGTGTTCCAGCGCGCTTTCCACCAGCGCTTCCGGGTTGGGCTCGCCGTATTTCTCCAGCAGGTGCTTTTCCAGCGACCCGGCGTTCACGCCGATGCGCATGGACACACCGTGGTCGCGCGCGGCCTTCACCACCTCGCGCACCCGCTCCGGGCTGCCGATATTGCCGGGGTTGATGCGCAGGCAGGCTGCCCCGCTCTCGGCGGCCTCGATGGCGCGTTTGTAGTGAAAATGAATGTCGGCCACCACCGGCACATCCACCTGCCGCACGATGTGCTTCAGCGCCAGGGCGCTTTCCTGATCCGGGCAGGACACGCGCACGATGTCCACACCCGCGCGCTCGGCGCGCCTGATCTGCGCCACCGTCGCCTCGACATCGGTGGTCAGCGTGTTGGTCATGGTCTGCACCGTGATCGGCGCACCGCCGCCCACCGGCACGCGGCCGACATGGATCTGCCGCGACTTGCGGCGTTCGATGTGCTGATAGGGGCGGTAGCTGCTCATCGGGCGTGCTCCGGTCTGCGGGCCTGTCGCGGTCTCACCGGGTGCATCAATACCAGCGCCCGGCGCATCTGCGCCAGCAGGTGGGGCGCAGCCGTCAGTCCGCCTAGGTCTTTTTCGGCGGTGCCAGCCGCCCGTCCTTGATCGCGTCGGTATCCAGCGGAATGTCGCGCCGCACCGCGCCGTCACCGCCCAGCGGGCCGGAGGCGACGCCGTCGATCACCACTTCGGTGCCCGCCGCGTTGCCGGTGGTCAGCAAGACAGCGGTGTGGGACGGCACGGTCCAGCTTTCGCCCGCGCGCAGCACGCGGTTCAGCAGCACCTGCCCGCCTTTTTCCCGCACCTGCACCCATGCATCAGCCTTGGCGCGCAAAAGGATGCGCCCGCCATCAGGCCGTGCCGTGTCGGTCAACGGTGAGGGCGGCACCGGCGCGGGTGTGGCCAGCGCCAGCGCCGCGGCCGCCGCAGTGGCAGCCGCCGTGCCGCCGGGGGCCGTGCCCGGTACGACGACAGCAGCCGGCCCGTTCGGAGTGACAGCCGCAGCCGCCGAAGCGGGTGACACGGCGGGCGGCGCCGCATCGGTGCCTTTGGCAGCCGGGGCCTGCGCGCCGGACGCAGCGGGCGGCGGCGCGGTCTCGGCCAGCGGGGCCAACCGCTCGGGCACCGTCTGCACCACCTGCGTCGCGGAATGGCTGCTGCCGGACATGCGGTACCAGCCGATATAGGCCCCCACGGCGATCAGTGCGCCCACCAGCACAATGGCACCCGCCGGAACCCCGCGCTCGGGCACCGGGGCGGGGAATTTCAGTTCAGTCTTGCGGTTCGCCTCGGCCGCCTCGGCGCGGAACCGGCGCGCCACCTCGTCCGGGTCCAGTCCGAGCGACTGAGCGTAGGTGCGCAGAAAGCCCACCGCATAGGCATTGCCCGGCAGGTCGGCGGTGCGGCCATCCTCGATGGCCTCCAGAAACGGCAGCCGGATGCGCAGATGCGCCGCCATGTCCGGCAGGCTCCAGCCCAGCCGTTCGCGGGCGGCGCGCAAATCCGCTCCCACACGCGCGGCAGACGGGGTCACGCCGGGGCGAAACTCGTCGCCGTAAGACGACATCATGGGGTTGCCTTCAGCCAGTTTGGACTTCCGATCTTGCAGCACAGCGGCATCGGTCCCGGGGCAAGAGATACGAGACGGAAATCCTGCCCAGCCGTGGGCCATCATCCGGAAACTGCGGGCGTGTTGTAGAACGCTGGCCCGCACTTGCCAACCGGCCCCGGCGTTTTGGGTGCAGTGCAGCATACGGCGGCCCGCCGCCTGCCTGTCCCTGCGGCCTCATACCGGCAACCCGTGCTCGCGCGCCCAGCCATAGATCGGCTCACGCAAGCTCGCCGCCCCCGCCCCGGTGCGGCGGATGGAGGCCAGAACGGGCCGGAACCCGGGCAGATCCAGCGCGGCCAGCGCCTCCTTGACCGGCGGCAGCCCGGTGGCAGGCATCGACAGCGTGGTGATCCCCAGCGCTGCCAGCGTCATCGCCTCCAGCGGCCGCCCGGCGGCCTCACCACACACCGACAGCGGCACTCCGGCCACCCGCGCGGCCGCAGCCAGATGGTCCAGCACGTTCAGCATCGCGGGCGACAGCACATCATAGCGCCCGGCCAGCGACGGCGTGCCCCGGTCGGCGGCAAACAGAAACTGCATCAGGTCGTTGGTGCCGATGGACACAAAATCCACCTCGGCCAGCAGTTCCGGCATCTGCCACAACAGGGACGGGATTTCGAGCATCGTGCCGATGCTCAGTTGCTCCGGGGCCGGGCGAACCTTCGCCGCCTCGGCGCGCAGCAGCGCCCGCGCCTGCTGGAACTCGGCCACCGTGGCGACCATCGGGAACATCACGCACAGCGGCCGCCCGCCAGCGGCCAGCAGCAGCGCGCGCAACTGCCGGCGCAGCACCGCCGGGCGGTCCAGCCCGATGCGAAGGCTGCGCCAGCCCATCGCCGGGTTCTCCTCCTCGGTCACCGGCCCGCCCGGCAACAGCTTGTCGCCGCCCAGATCCAGCGTGCGGAACACCACCGGGCGTCCGGCAGCGGCATCGAGCACGCGGGCATACACGGCGGCCTGTTCCTGCACGTCCGGAATCACGCCGCGCGCCATCATGGCGATCTCGGTGCGGAACAGCCCGATGCCCGCCGCCCCGGTGATGTCCAGCTGCGCCAGTTCCAGCGGCAGCCCGGCGTTCAGCATCAGTTGCAGCGCGGTACCGTCGGCAGTGGCCGCAGGCCGGTCGCGCAGCACCGCCCAGCGCGCCTGCCGCATGCCGCGCGCCTGCACCTCACGGTCATAGGCCTGCTTGACCTCCAGTTCGGGGCGCAGCACCAGCAACCCCTCGTCGGCATCCAGCAGCGCCTCGTCGCCGTCCTCGGCCACGTCCAGCAGGCCGCGCACGCCGCCCAGCGCGGGCAGGCCCAGCGCGCGAGCCAGAATGGCGGCGT